>CAUJFL010000406.1 GCA_963169165.1 Myxococcota bacterium
TGCGATCGACGAGCACGGTCACCCTCGCGCCGACGCGCGCGCCCTTGGTCCTGACGGACGCGGGACGCAGGACCGCGACGAGCGACAGCGCCGCCGCCACGACGCCCGTCGCGAGCACCAGCCACCGCGACTCCTTGCGCGCTCGCACCTCGAGCGCCAGCAGGGCGATCCCGAGCAGCGCGAGCGCGACCGCGACCGCGACCGACACGCGGGACAGGTCCGCCGAGAGCGCGAGCGTGCGGTTCACGGCTCACTTCGCGCCGCGCTGCCGCTTCATCAGCATCGGCGCGTGGACCTGATCGTCCTTGTAGTTCGAGCACAGGACGTACATGGCGATGTTGACCGCGAGGCGCGTCGCGAGCTCGCGCTGCCGGTCTCCGCCGGGCTCGACGCGAAACGCCGGCACGCCGTCCCGCTCGCGCGCCAGCGCGCCGAGCACGTCGTGCGACGAGAACAGCACCTGCGCCGTGCCACCCAGCGTGATCGAGTCGAGGTGATCCGGCCCCTCGACGCGCCCGACGGGCCGCGCCAGCAGGTAGAACGAGTGGTAGACGACGTGCTTCTCGGGCAGCTTGGTCACCGCGGCCTCGGGCAACACCCGCAACAGCTCTCGCCGCGCGTCGCGCCCGAAGGCGCCCGCCTCGGGCGCCGCGTCGTCGACGAACAGGATGCCGCCGATCAGCAGGAACTTGCGCAGCCCCTCGAGCTCGCGCGAGGTGAGCGGCGCCAGGGGACCGTCGCCGGCCCACACGGCGAACGGCTCGGCCAAGAGCGACGACGCGTCGGCGCGCACCGTGCCGGGCGACGAGCGCGACGGCGCGCTGGTCTGGCGGCGAAGATCCTCGGCCCACCTCGCCGTCGCCCGCGATCGCGGCCCCTCGAGCCGCGTGGTGCCGGTGAGGAGCATCCGCGGGTGAAACACGCCCTCGTCGCCGAACGCGCGCGCCCGCGGCGCGACGAGGCCCGCCGCCGTGCCCGCGAGCCACGCGCGCCGCCCCAGCGCCGACGCGCTCATTCGAAATCCTCCACGACCCACGCGCCCTCTTCGCGGCGCAGGCGCACGCGGTGACCGCCGCCGAGCTCGACCGTGGCCTTGTCTCCCTGGACGTGGACGTCGAGCGCGTCGGGGCGCTCGAGGTTCGTGACGAGCCGCGAGAGATCGCGCTCCATCGCGGCCCGGGTGTCCCTGGACAGCAGGCGCACGAGCGCGGGGTAGCTCCGCCGCGCGAGCGCTCGCCGCAGCTGATCGAGCGCCTGGGCGGGCGTGCGCGCGCGGGCTGGCAGCGCGTGCGCGTGCGTGAGCTTGGGCGCGCCGTCCTCGATCGTCAGCACCGCGACCTCGCCGTCGTCGAACCTCGCCCTGGCCTCGACCCGCGCGACGACGCCGTCGCCCGCGAGCGCTCGCCCCCGCGCCCCGAGCTCGTCGCGCGCGTCCGCCACGGCCCGCCGCGCGCCGTCGACGCCGAGCGAGCGCCGGCTCTCCTCGGTCATCATCGCGTACAGCGCGTCGCCGTCTCCCGACTCGGCGGCCTTCGCGTAGGCGCGCCGCGCGCCCTCTGGATCGGGGATCCGCTGGGTCGCGCAGCCCGACAGGCACGCGAGCAGCGAGGCGATCGAGAGGAGCCGCATCGGGCGGACACTACCCCAAAAGGCGGCGAGCGCGGGCGTGTGACGGCGCGGGTCACAGCGGTGGGCCGGTCGTGCCGGTCGCGCCCCCGGCGCGGCTAGGCTCACGCGGTGATCCCTCGGCGCGCGCTCGCGGTCGTGACCGCGCTGTCGGCGGTCGGCGCCGCCGCGCGCGCGGGCGAGGTCACGCCGCCGTCACCTGCCTCGGCTCAGCCCGTCGCGGCGTGGCCGCCGGGGCTCTCACGCACGCGCGACGTGGTCGTGCCGGTCCTGCTCACCGTCTCGCCCTCGGGCGCCGTGACCGACGTGCTCGTCGAGGCCAGCCTCGGCGAGGCGCTCGACGCGGCCGCGATCGAGGCGGCGCGCGGCTGGCGCTTCACACCCGCCACCCAGGACGGCAGGCCTGTCGCGGCGAAGGTCCACGTGATGCTCAGGTTCGTCGGCGAGGGCGCCGAGGTCCGGGTGCTCGGAGATCGCAAGGAGCCCACGCGCGGCGCGTCCGAGTCGACGCTCGGGCGCAGCGTGCTGTCCGCCGCGCCGCACCGCACGGCCGCCGATCTCTTGCAGACGGCGCCGGGCGTCGCGCTCGTGCAGCACGGCGGGGACGGCAAGGCGTTTCAGATCTTCTATCGCGGCTTCGACGCCGAGCACGGGCAGGACGTCGAGCTGTGGGCCGGCGGCGCGCCCGTCAACGACGTCTCCAACATCCACGGCCAGGGCTACGCGGACCTGCACTTCGTCCCGGCGGAGCTCGTGCGCGAGCTGCGCTCGACGCCGGGCACCTACGATCCGCGGCAGGGAGACTTCGCGGTCGCCGGCACGCTCAGGCTGTCGCTCGGGCTCGACGAGCCCGGCGTCACCGTGAAGGCGCAGACGGGCTCGTTCGGCGCGCGCCGGGCGTTCGTCGCGTACCGGCCGACCGCCGCCGACGCGTCGACGTTCGCCGCGTTCGAGAGCGCGTCCACCTCCGGGTTCGGGCCCGCGCGCGCCGCGACCCGCACCTCCGCCCTCGCGCAGGGCTCGTGGGCCGTCGCGGACGGGGCGCGGCTGCGCGTGATGGTGTCGACCTACGCGTCGCGCTTCGACTCGGCGGGGGTCCTGCGCCTCCGCGACGTCGAGCGTGGCCTCGTCGATCGATATGGCAGCTACGATCCAGACCAGGGCGGCGCCTCGGCGCGGACTCAGCTCGTGGTCGAGCTCGCCAGCGCCGACGGCGGGGAGCGGTGGAGCGTCGCGCCGTACGTGGTGTCGCGCGCGATGCGGCTGCGCCAGGATTTCACCGGATACCTCGAGGATCCCGTCGATGGGCGCGCGACCGAGCAGCAGAACGACGCGCTCACGATCGGCGGCGTCGCGCGGTACACGAAGCCGCTCGGCTGGCTGTCAGAGCGAGACTCGCTCGAGGTCGGCGCCTCGGCGCGCAGCGACTCGATCGAGCAGTCACAGGCCAGCGCAGCCGTCGATCGCCGAGAGATCGTCGACGTCCCCGTGCGCGCCGAGGTGCGCGCGACCAACGCCGCAGGTTACCTCGACCTGTCGCTGCTGCCGCTCGCGTGGCTGCGCGTGCGCGCGGGGCTCCGACAGGACGGGCTCGCCTACACCGTCCGCGATCTCGGCGCGCGCCCCGGCGCCAGGAGCTCCGCGGGCTCTCACCTCGGAAAGAAGGCCACGCTCGACGCGTCGCTGTCGCGCCACGCGTCGCTCGTCGCGAGCTACGGTGAGGGCTTCCGCTCACCCCAGGCGCGCGGGCTCTCCAGCGGTGAGCGCGCGCCGTTCACCACCGTGCGCTCGTACGAGCTGGGCGCGCGGTGGCGCGACCGGACGACGCGCGCGTCGCTCGCGGCGTTTCGCGCCGAGCTGTCAGACGATCTCGCGTTCGATCCCGTGACCACGCGCACCGAGCGGACACCGGGCACCTCCCGCACCGGCCTCTCCGCGTACCTCGTCTCCGAGCCGACACGCTGGCTGTCGACGTCGACGAGCGCGACGTACACCCGCGCGGTGTTCCGCTTCGACGACGCGGGGCACGCGCGCGGCGACCTGTTGCCCTATGCGCCTCAGCTCGTCGCGCGCGTCGACGTCGCGGTGCGCCCCACGCTGGGTCACGCCCTCGGTCGCGAGCTGCGCGCGCGGCTGGGCTACGGAGCCTCGCTGCTGCACCGCAGACCTCTGCCGTTCGGCGAGCTGGCGCACGACGTGCTGACCGTCGACGCGTCCGCCGCCCTCCGCCTCGGAGAGCTCGAGCTCGGGTGCGACGTCTACAACGCGCTCGACGCGCGCAACTACGACGGCGAGTACACGTTCGCGTCCGCCTTCACCCGCGGCGCGACGCCGTCGCTCGTCCCCCAGCGCCACGTAACCGTCGCCGCGCCCCGCGCGTGGCTCGCCACCGTCATCCTCTACCTGTGAAATCAATGAACCCAGCCTCTCGCGCCCTCTCCTCGCTCTTCGCCGCGCTCTGGCTCGCCGCTTCGTCCTCCGGGTGCGGCAGCGACGCCACGGCGTCCGACTCGACCACTGGCAAGCGAATCCGCGTGCACGTCGACGTGGCGGGAGCGCCGAACACGCGCGACAGCTTCACGCTCGACTCGGGTCACACGATCACGCTGACGCGCGCCGCGCTCGCCATCGACGCCGTGCAGCTCTTCGACGGCCCCCCTGCCGTCGCGCTCGCCCGCCCGCCACGCCGAGGCTGGACCAGCTGGTTCATCGGCACCGCCTACGCGCACCCCGGTCACTATCAGGCAGGGACGGCGCTCGGCGAGGTGACGACGCCGGGCGTGTTTGATTTGTTCGATGTGCCGTCCGCGCTCGGAGACGGAGACGGCGTCACCGGCACGTTTCGTTCGGGTCGGGTGGCGATCTCCGCGTCCGCGGGCGCCACGGCGCTCTCGGGCGCGTCGGTGCTCGCGGAGGGCACCGCGACCAAGGACGGCGAGACGCTCGCCTTTCGCCTCGTCGCGCCGCGCTCCGAGCTCGACAAGAGCCTGAGCGCTGGCCACGTCGACGGTTGCCCGTTCACCGAGCGCGAGGCGAAGGGAGACCTGTCGGTCACGCTCCACGTCTCACCGAGGGTGTGGCTCACCTTCGTCGACTTCACCGGCGCGCACGGGGGGACGCCGGCCTCGCCAGTCATCCTCGGCCCAGAGTCTCCGCAGGGCGTCGCCTTCGCGGTCGGCGTCGCGCAGCTCTCCGCGTACCGCTTCGAGGCGGCGCCGTGACCCGCGAGGTCACTCTCGTCGCGATCCCTTGAGCGACCGCGCGCCCTCCCGTACCGAGGCCGCGCATGACGAAACGATCCCTCATCGCACTATCGCTCACGGCGGCGCTCACTGGCTGTGGAGATGACCCCGAGGCGGGAGGCACGGGCTCCGTCCGGTTCACCACGTGGGGCGAGGACTACATCGAGCAGGGGATCGGCCCCGACGCCTCGGGCGAGGCTGGGTTCGTCGACGGCTGGAGCGTCAAGTACGAGAAATTCCTCGTGAATTTTGGCGAGATCACGGTGCGGGACGCGAGCGGCGCCGTCGCGGCGTCGCAGCAGGGCACGCTGCTGGTCGACAACACCCGCCCCGGCAAGAAGACCCTCGTCGAGTTCTCGAACCTCGACGCGAAGGCCTACACGCAGGTCTCCTACGCGATCGTCCCCGTGACGGCGACGACGACCGCGCTCGCGGCCGACGCCGCGGATCGTGACGAGATGGCCGCGCGCGGCTGGGCGATCTGGGTGGTCGGCGCCGCGACGAAGGGCGCCGTGACGAAGCGCTTCTCATGGGGCTTCGCGACCCAGACCGCGCTCACCGAGTGCAAGACCGAGGAGGACGGCCGAGAGCTGTCGGGCCTCGTCGTGAGGACCGGACAGACCGACGTCACCGAGCTGACCACGCACGGCGACCATCTGTTCTACGATCGGCTGCAGGCGTCGCCCGATCCCGCCGTGGTGACGCGGCTCCGCTTCGACGCCATCGCCGCGGCCGACGCGGACGGCGACGGTCAGGTCACGCTCGACGAGCTGCGCGCGACCCCGCTGTCGGTCCCAACCTACAACCCGTCGCCGTTCGCGGCCACGCACCTCGGCGACTTCATCACCTCGCTGTCCCGCACGATCGGCCACTACCGCGGCGAGGGCGAGTGCGTGGTCGGCGTCAGGTAGCCTCCTCGCCCGCGCGCGTGGTACCCGTCCTCGGATGAGGTCTCGTGACTTTGCGATGTCGATCGCGCTGCTGTCGGCTGCGTGTGGCGGCGGCTCTGACGCCGAGACTTCCGCTCCGACGACGAGCGGCGCCAACGCGGGGGCGTCCCAGTCTGCAGGCGCGGGCGGCGCGTCCGGCTCGAGCGGCGGACCGGCCGGAGAGGGAGGCGGCGCCGACGCGGGGAGCGCGGGCGACGGCGGGCAACCGGCCGGGGGCGCCGCGGGAAGAGCGACCGGTGGCGCCGCGGGAAAAGCGACCGGTGGCAGCGCGGGGAAGGCGAGCGCAGGCAGCGCGGGAGCGAGCGACGGACCCCTCCCTTACCCCACGCGCGGCGCGATGAAACTGAAGGGCCTGCAGCCCGACTTCTGGCCCGACCTCGACGAGATCACCGGCAACGGCGTCGGCGGCGTCGCGATGAACCTCGTCTGGGCGATGTGGGAGGGCACGAAGAAGAGCGCCCCGTGCGGCGCGAGCGAGCAGGAGTACGACGGCAGGTGCTACGTGATCGACGCCGGGGTCGATCAGGCGATCAAGGCCTACTCGGAGCGCGGCGTCGTCGTGACGGCGATCGTCTACGGCGTGCCCGCCTGGGCCCGCGCGGGCCATCCGTGCTCCCCGGTGTCAGCAGGGTTCGAGATCTTCTGTTCGCCCGACGACGCGGCGGAGTACGGGCGCTTCGCGGGGATGCTCGCGAAGCGTTACGACGGAAGGTCAGGCCACGGCCGCGTCGCCGATTTCGTCATCCACAACGAGGTCAACGCCAACGACTGGTTCGACATAGGCTGCGGCCAGGGCAAGGCTTGTGACACTGGCGCCTGGCTCGACGCCTACGCCGCCAGCTGGTCTGCCGCCTACGACCGGGTGATGAAGGAGCAGTCGACCGCCAAGGTGCTCGTCTCGCTCGATCATCATTTCGGGAAGGAGTTCGACGCTCCCTCCGCAGAGCATCCCCTGCTCGGTGGTCAAACAGTGCTCGAGGGCCTCGCCGCGCGCGTGGGCTCGCGCAAGTGGCGCGTCGCCATGCACCCCTACCCGCCCGATCTCTTGAAGCCAGCGTTCTCCCCCGACGACGCCCCCAAGGTCACCTACGGAAGCCTCGGCGTGCTCGCGGGTTGGCTGCAGAAGACCTACCCCAGCGCGCCGTGGACCTGGGAGATCCAGCTCACCGAGAGCGGCGTCAACTCGCTCGCGCCCGGCTCGAGCCCGGCGGCCCAGGCCGACGGCGTGTGCAAGAGCCTCCGCAACGCGCTCGGGACGCCCGGCGTCGAGAGCTACATCTACCATCGAATGAAGGATCACCCGGTCGAGACGGCCAGCGGGCTCGGCGTGGGGTTGCGCGACACGAGCGGCGCCGCGAAGCCGGCGTGGGCTGTCTGGGCGCTCGCCAACCGCCCCGACGTCGGCAAGGTGTCGTGCGGCTTCGAGGATCTCCCCTACGTCCGGCTGACGCGCAGCTACTCGGCGACGCGAGGTCACTGGGCGTCCACGCGCGAGCCGCCGCAGGGTTTCACCAAGGAGCAGTCCTGGCGGCTCGCGCGCGACCCTGGCGCGGGTACGCACCCGCTGTTCGAGTGTCGCGCCGGCGACCACTCGCTCGTCAGCCCGAGCGCTGGGTGTGAGGGGTTGCCTCCTCTCGGTCCGCTGGGCCACGCGTGGGACTCGCCCGGCAACGGGCGCGTCGCGCTCTACCGCTGCTACATGCAGGGTTCGGGGGACCACTTCGTGTCGCCCGATCCCAAGTGTGAGGGACAGAAGGTCGAGCAGACGCTCGGCTGGGTGTTGCCCTGAACGTCCGCGGTCCCGCCCAGCGGCGCCCTCGCGATCGCGCCCGCCCTGGGGCAAAAATGTGGATACCTTCTGGCGATGACCAAGCGCGCCGTCCTCGTCGGGATCGACGATTTCTCCGACCGTGCCATCCCCCCCCTCGCCGGGTGCGTCGCCGACGCGCAGGCGATCGCCGCCCTGCTCACCCAGCGCTTCGGCTTCGCCGAGGCCGACGTGAAGCTCCTCGTCGGCGCGCGCGCGACCAAGGACGCGATCCTGCGCGCGATCGACTGGCTCGGGATGACCGCGGCGCCGGGCGACACCTCGGTGCTCTTCCTCGCGACCTACGGCTCGCACCTGCCCAACGAGCGCGGCGACGATCGCGACGGGCTCGACCAGGTGTTCGCGTCGTACGACCACCACTTTCAGCTGACCGCGCTGCGTGACGACGAGGTGGTGACGCGGCTGCGGAGGGTCCCGCGCGGCGCGACGACGGTCGTGCTCGCCGACGTGGGGCAAGCGTGCGAGCTCCCGACCCAGCCCGGCCCGCCCGCGTTCGGCGCGCCGATGCCGACGCGCGGTCGCTACCTCGCGCCGCCGCCGATGATGCTGCAAGCCGAGCGCGCGCGGGGGCTGCAAGTTCGCCCGAGGCTGCTCGTCCGCAAGGGCGACGACGCGCCGATCGTCGGGCTGCTCGCGTGCCGCGAGGGCGAGGTCGCGGCCGAGATCCCCGCAGGCGGCGCGATGCGGGGTGCGTTCACGCTGTCGCTCACCGAGGTGCTCGCGGAGGCTGGCGCGTTGCCGTGGCAAGAGCTCGTCGACAAGACGGGCGAGCGCCTCCGCGCCCGCGGGTGCTCGATGCAGCCCGAGCTCGGCGCGCCCCCCGAGCTCGCCGCCGCGCCCGCGTTCGCCGGCGGGATCGCAGTCGCCGCGACCGGCGCGCAGCCGACCTACGGCGGCGCTCCCGCCTACCCTGCTCAGTCGTACGGAGGCGCGCCCCAGGGTCACGGCGCGCAGCCATCCTCGGGCATCGGCGCGGGCGCGATCGCGGCCGGGCTCGGCGTGGCGGCGGTGGCGGGCGGCGTCGCGGCGATGGCGTACGCCGGGAGCGGTCCTTCGTCGCAGCTGGCGGCGCCGCCTGCGCCCGCGCCGCTCGGGCCGATGCTCCCGACGTTTCATCCTGTCAACACCGCGCTCGCCGAGTTCGCGCCCGACGACTACTCGGTCAAGGTCGCCAACGCCGTGCTGTTCGTCGTGCCGTTCGCGCCGAAGGCGCTGTCGTACCGCACGCTCGAGGAGGCGCTGCCGCAGCTCTTCCCCGCGGCGACGGCCGAGACGCACCGACGCGCGTCGTTGCTCGCGTCGAGCCCGGACGTTTCGTCGGCGCTCTCCGCCGTGGGCGTCGCCGACAAGGCTGACACTGGCCTCGCCGCGTTCTCTGGCGCGAAGGCGGTGTGGGGGCTCATCACCGGCAAGCGCAGCGACGCGCTCGAGACCGATACACAGCAGGGCATCGACGCGGTGATCAAGCTCCTCGCGATGGCCTACTTCATCGCGAAGCTGTATCCGGGCGGACCGATCGACCGCGTGCGCGCGCACCACACGACGCCCGCCGGGCAGGCGATGACGATCTTCTACGGTGCGATCGACGTCGCCTTGCCGTTCGCCGACAACGCGGTGTCCTACGGGTCCGACCTGCTGAGCGGGCTCGTCTCACGCCACGGCGCCGCGGCGACGACCAAGCTCGGCGCGGTCGCGGGCCCCGCCGCGGCGAGCGAGGCGCAGGGCGTGCTCTCGTCGCTGATCGCGCCGGTGTCGGGGATCGTGCAGTCGGTGCTCCCCTACGCGAAGCGCGCGGGCGAGGCGGTGTCGACCTACCTGCCGACCGCCATGAACATCGCCGACAAGGCCGCCGGCGCCGTGGCGACCGGGATCGACGCGCTCCCCGTCTATCGCTACCTCGGCGCGCGCGCGGCGGCCGAGGCCTGCGTGTTGCTCGCGTCGCGCGGGTGATCAGCGCAGCTCGGGCGTCGGCGCGGCGAACCCGCCCCTCACCGCGTCGACGATCCCCGCCGAGAGCGCGCCGTCGGCCTTCACGCAGGCGAGGCTGACCTCGCCGGACATCACGCCCTTGCACTCCTTCTGGCGCTTCGCGTAGAGCGCGGTGAGCTTCGCGTCGCCGAGCAGCGCGTCGCGGGTCTTCTGGCCGATCTCGCGCCAGGCCACCGGCCCCGCCTTCGCCTTCGGAGGCAGCTTGTCGGTCAGCTCCTCGCTGGACAGCGACACGCACGCGCCGTCCCAGCGCAGGGCGTCGTAGCTCGCGCCCTGGCCGACCATCATCGCGTTCGCCTCGCGCTTGCGGAGCACGATCACCTCCTCGTCGAACGCGAGCTTGCCGCGCGACGTCGCGCCGCCGCCGGCGTTCCACGCCTCGGTCTCGCGGGTGAGGAACCGACGCGCCCACGGCGAGCCCTTCACGAACATCACGAGCGCGGCGTCGACGCTCGCGGCCTGGCAGAGGTGGTCGACGTCCGCCGTCGACGGCACGCACACGCCCGCCGCGCGCGTCGCGTCGGCGTCACACGCGGTCGGGACGCCCCTCGGAGCCTGGACGCGCGCGGGCGCGCTCGACGCCGCTGGCGCGGGTGGTGGCTGGGCTGACGGCGCCGCGCTGGCTGGCGGCGCCGCGCTGGTGGGTGGCGCGGGCTGCGACGCTCCGCAACCGGTGAACAGGCACAAGGCGAACACGGTGAGCTGCCTCGACATCGCGCTCCCCCTACCACCGCGGTCACGCGGGCTCGATCGGGATCACCGCGCGAAACACCGTCCCGCCGCCGCGCGCCGGCTCGATCGTGAGCTTGCCGCCGTGCATCGTGATCAGCGCGCGCGCCATCGGGAGCCCCATCGCGAGGCCCCCGATCCGGCCCTTGACGGTGGGCCAGTGGATCGGGTCTAGCAGCAGCGCGACGTCGCTCAGCCTCTGCGTCCCCGAGGGATCGCGCACCGTGATGAGCACGCGTCGCTCATCGCGGCGCGCCACGCGCAGCTCGACCCCGCCGCGCGGGCTGAGGCGCTTCGCGTGCCCCACGAGCACCGCGAGCGCCTGCGACACCCGGGCCTCGTCCCACACGACGCGCGGGAGACCTGGCTCGAGCCGCACGACGACGGGTGAGGCTTCCATCGGACCGAGCTCGTCGCCGCGGGTCACCGCCGCGGCCACGACCGCGTCGAGCTCGACCTCGGTCCGCGTGAGCTGCAGGCGCTGCGCCTCGACCCGCGCCGCGTCGAGGATCGTCTCGATGAGCGCGAGCAGCTCGCGCGCGCGACGCTCGAGCACCGTGACGCTCTCGCGCTGACCCTCGTTGAGCGGCTCGAGCGAGACGAGCGTGGCGAAGCCGAGGATCGAGTTGAGCGGGCTCTTCAGGTCGTGGCTCACGCTGGCGAACAGGAGGCCGCGCAGCCGCAGGCTCGCGTCGAGCGCGTCGATCCTGCGCTCCTGGGCGTCGGCGAAGTCGCGGAAGCGATCGGTCAGATCGTCGACCGCCGCGACGAGCCGCGCCACGGCCGAGAACCGCGTGCGCGCGCCGAGCCTCGTGCCGCCGCGCCGGACCCGCTCGCTGCCGAGCTCGGAGAGGTGCGCCGCGGCCACCTCGAGATCGCGCGCTAGCCCGCGCCCGAGCCACGCGCCGACGAGCGCCGCGAGCAGCACCGCGACGGCGGCCGCGACCACGACCGCCGCGCTGGCGACCGAGAAATCCGGCGTTCGAAACCTCACGAGCGCGTGGCCCTGCGCGTTCGGGACCGTGACCGCGAGGCGACCGTCGCTGCCGAGCGTGACGTCGTAGAGCGCCGGCGTCGCCCCCGCACGCGGCGCGAACCCGAGGTCGGCGGCGACCGCCAGCGCCTCGCGCTGCCCCGCGGACGGCGACGCCGCCGGCAACAGATCGAGCGGGCCGCGCGCGAGCTTGATCGCCGCGTCCACGCGAGACTCCTCGATCGCGCGGCGCACGTGCGCGTGCGCGACCACCGACGCGCCGACCGCGACCACCGTGATCGGCGCCACGACCGACAGTACCAGCGACCACGCGGTCCGCCGCGCCGGGACACCGCGCGCGTCGAGGCGCGTGAGCACGTCGCGCGCCGAATCCGCGGGGACGAGCTCGAGCACCGACGCGACCATGCGCCGCAGGATCACGTAGAGAGGGATCGCCCCCGCGCCGACGGCGAGGCACCCGAGTAGCACCAGCGCGAGCCGCGTGCCGAGGTCCACGCCCTCCGCGCCGAACGGCGGCAGCAGCGTCGCCGCGCAGGCCACCATCCCGACCAGCACCGAGACGCGGGAGACCCACGCGGGCAGCGCGGCCAGCCCCTCGATCTCGTCGGGCTCGAACGCGCGCGAGCCGAGCGCGATCGCCCGCAGCAAGTAGCGCAGCCGCTGCAGGTGCGAGTAGACGGCCAGCTGCGCGACGAGCTCGACCACCACCGCCACCTCGAGCGTCGAGAGCCGCACCGCCTGCGCCTCCGCGACGTCGAGCAGGAGCAGCGGCGGCGCGAGGGCCGAGAACCCGAGCAGCACGATCACCCCGACGCCGAGCTGCGTGAGCAGCACGCCCGCGACGAGCCTCGCCGCCGCGCTCACGCGAGCCTCGTCGAGCTCGGCGGGCGGGAGATCGGCGGGCGGGAGATCGGCGGCCGCGAGCCCACGGCCTGCGTCGCGGCGCGGCGCCCTGGAGGCTCACTCGCGTCGGCAGGGGGAAGCACGGGGAGCTCGACGATGAACGTGGAGCCCTCCCCGGGCGCGCTGTCGAGCGACAGCCTCCCCGAGTGCGCGAGCGTGAGCCTCCGGGCGATGGACAGCCCGAGGCCGGTCCCCTTGGCGCGCAGCGGCACGTCGCCGACCTGTCGAAACTCCTCGAACACGAGCTGCGCCTCCGCGCGAGAGATCCCCGGACCGCTGTCCGTCACCGACACCCGCGCCGTCTCCTCCCCGGCCCGCAGGGTGACGGTGACGGCCCCCTTCGTGGTGAACTTGACGGCGTTGCTGATCAAATTTGTTAGTATCTGATGCACGCGGCGCGGGTCGACCCAGGCGAGCGTCGGGCGATCACCTCGGACGTCGAGCGTGACCGCGCGGCCCTCGACCAGCGGCGCCATCGCGCGCAAGACCTCGTCCGCGATCGGCGCGAGGTCGACGAGCGCGCGGTCGAGCCGCAGCGTGCCGGTCTGGATCGCCGACAGATCGAGGATGTCGTCGATGAGCCCGCGGAGGTGCTCGGCGCTCTTGCGGACGACCGTGAGATCCTCGCGCGCGCCCGGGGAGATCTCGCCCTCGACCTCGTCGAGCAGGACGTCGGTGAAGCCGAGGATCCCGTTGAGCGGCGTCCGCAGCTCGTGCGAGAGCGTGGCGAGGAAGCGCGCGCGTCCCTCGTCGATCGCCTCGGCCTGCTCGAGGTCCTGGCGGTACGCGCGCTCACTCGCGGCGAAGCGCTCGAGCAGCAGGTCGAACGACGCGGCGACGACGCCCCCTTGCTCGAACGTGCGGATGGGCACGGGCTCACCGAGCGGCTCACCCGGCGCGCGCGCCATGCGGACCACGCGCGCGCGAACGAAGTCGAGATCGTCCGACGCGCCCTTCGCGAACCTGAACGCGCCGTACGACGCCGTCGCCACCAGCGCGACCGCCAGCACGGCGAGCGCGCGAAAGAGGTCACGCGAGCCGAGCGGCGTGGCGGGCGCGTGCACCAGCACGATGAGGGAAAGGTGGCCGAGGGGTGGCGCGAGCGACTCGCTCGCGAACGCCGAGCGCCCGGTCGACGTGTCCGTGAACCCCTCCGGCGACGAGACGAGCTCGCTGGTCGGCCGCTCGGGCTCGGCGCCAGAGTCGACGAGGACGCGCGCGCCGCGCTCGACGAGCAGCAGATCGACGCGCGCCTGCCGCGCCACGTGCTCGATGACCTGCGCCTGATCCTCGGGGCCGACGGCGCGCAACCTGGCCGCGGTCGTCCTCGCGAGCGCGCGCGCGGTCATCAGCGACTCGCGGTCGGCCATCGCCCGAAAGTGAACGAGTGAGAGCGCGACCATCACCGTGGTGACCGCGACGCCGAGCAGCAAGACCGCCGCGGTCGCGACCGCCGCGAGCGGGAGGCCACGCCGCGACGGCGCCTCGCGTGTCACGACGACAGCAGCCGCTCGATGTCTGCGGGCCAGCGCCGCGGCCGCAGGTTGGGGCCCACGCACGCGAGCCGGGTCTCGCCGTCGCAGATGCTCGCGCCGTCGCCGTCGCGCGTGATCTCGTAGTGGAAGCGCGCCGTCACCCGCGTGACCTCGACGACGCGCGCAGCCACCGAGAGCGCGTCGTCGAAGCGCGCGGGCCGACCGTACCTGAGCTTCGCGTCGACGACCGGCAGGTGGACGCCCGCGCGGACCCAGTCGTCGTACGAGACGCCGCGGGCCTTCAGCCACTCGACGCGCGCCGCCTCGAAATAGAGCAGATAGTTCGAGTGGTGCACGATGCCCATGAGATCGGTCTCGGCGAAGCGCACCACCAGCCGGTGCAACGTCGGCGTGCCGACGGCCGTCACGGCACCACCTCCCACCCCGGCGCCGCGACGTACAGGCGCGCGGGGCGGTGCTGACCTCGCCGCGCCTGCTCGGTCGGCCTGACGAGCCCGAGCGACAGCACCTTGGTGCGAAACGCCGCACGATCGAGCGTCTTGCCGAGGATCGACTCGACCACCCGCTGCGCCTCGGACAGCGTGAAACGCGCTGGCAACAACCCGAACGCCAGCGTCGTCGTCTCGACCCGCCTGCGCAGCGTGCGCACCGCGCGAGCGAGGATCTCGGCGTGATCGAACGCGAGCGTGACGGGCGCGGCGTCGGTCGCGCCGTCACGCGCGCCGATCCGCGCCACGCCGTCGCGCTCCACCTCGAGCGCGAAGAACCCGGCGTCGGTCGTGCGCGCCCCCGCGACCACGCGCGACCGCACGTCGGCCGGGACGAGCGCGAGGTGCGCGACCGACACGACGCGCGTGCGAGGATCACGAGACGGCTCGGAGAACGTGCCGATCTCGTCGCACGTGACGCCCGCGAGGCCGGTCTCCTCGGACAGCACGCGCGCCGCCGCCTCGGGGATCGACTCGTCCTCGCGCAAGAACCCGCCGGGAAGCGCCCAGTCGCCGCGAAAGGGCGCCTCCCCGCGGCGCCCGAGCAGGCAGAGCAGCCTGCTCTCGTCCGACACGCTCGTCACGACGAGATCGACGGCGAGCGATGGGCGCGGCCAGCGCGACGGATCGTAGTCGCGGAGCGCCGCGCGCTCGTGCTCGGGCAGCCTCCGCGTCGACATCCCGGCGATGGATACCACGAGCGCCACGCCGGGACGGCGCGCTAGAAGAACGACGCGGGCACGCGCCCCCCGGTGCGGAGCACGCTGCGGGAGACCTGCCCGAGCACGCGCCGGATCTCCCCCGCCGTCAGCGCGGCCGTGAGCACGGTGGGGAACCCGATCGCGGCGGCCTGCGCCCGCTGGGTCGCCTCGTCGCCCCCGAACCCGACGTACGCGAGCACCGCGCCCTCGTCGAGCGCGAGCCGCGAGGCGATCGCCTTGACCTCGTCGGGCCGGCGCGTGGAGGCGTTGTCCTCGCCGTCGGTCATCACGAGCACCACGGCGCGCGCCCTCACGCCGCTGTCGCGGAGCAGCTTGCGGTAGCCCTCGAGGTGGGAGAGCGCGCCGTGCGCCGCGTCGAAGAGCGCGGTGCAACCCGACGGCACGTACGCGCCGCCGTCGAGCCGCGGGACGTCGGCGAGCTTGCGGTACCCGAACAGCAGCTTGGGCGCGTCTTGAAACACGGTGACGCTGACCAGCACCTGCTCGGCCGAGCGGGCGCCGCTCATGGCGGCGATCTCGGCGGCGAACGCCGCGGTGAGGTCGGCCGCGTGCGGCTGCATCGAGCCGGACGCGTCGAGCACGTAGCTCACCAGGGTGACGTCCTCGCTCTCGAGATCGTCGAGGCCCACACCGAGCGCGCCAAAATCGTTGATGGTGTCCAGGTTCAGCACTTCGTCGTCGTTCATCTCTTCAATCCTCCTTGGTCTCACACGGGGTTCACGCGATGGGATCGGTCGAGCGCACGACCTTCACGCCGCGCGCCTTGAAGCCGTCGAGCTCGGCCTCGGCGAGCGCGTCGAAGTCGACGTCGGGGTGGACGACGCTCGACGTGCAGTCGCCGAGCAGCCGCAGCTTGCCGAGGATGGCGGGCTCGCGCTCGAAGTAGGCGACCATCGACCGCAGCGACTCGAGCACGCAGTGGCTCTTCGCCTGACCCGCCAGGTACACGAGATCGTGGCGTCCGAGCGCGTCGAGCAGCGTCGCGTTGAGGCCGCCCTGAGGGTGCCGCGGGAACTTCACCTCGGGCTCGAGCACGCTGTAGTGCTCCGTCTGCGGGATCGACCCCTTCGACAGGAACACCGGCTGCGCGCGCCGCGCCGCCGCGTGGAACGACACCGCCTCGAACAGCGACGGATCGAGCGCCTGGCCGACGCCGCCGATCATCGTGTGGTACGGCCACAGGCAGAGCGCCTTCTTCGAGGTCTTCGCCAGCTCGCCGACGTACTCGATCGACCAGGTCGGATCGAACAGCGGCCGGTACGTGCCGCGCGACAGCTCTTCGGGTCCGATCAGCGTGAACGGCGCGGGGTGCTGCCCGCGCTCGTCGACCCACCAGGTCGGGTAGAAGATCTGGAACGCGAGGTGGCTGTCGAGGCTCGCCACGATCGTGCTGATGCGCTCGACGTTCGCGTACACGAACTCGATGGTCCGCCGCGTG
>CAUJFL010000407.1 GCA_963169165.1 Myxococcota bacterium
GCGGCCCACGGCGCGGCGCCGCGGAGCCCGAGCGCGCGCTTCGGCTGATCTTCGTCCTCGACCGGAGCCGCCTTCGCCTTCTTCGAGTCGCTCGCGGGCTTCGCCGCGGCCAACGACAGCTTGGACGGGTTCGCCTTGGACTTGCCTGCCCGCTTCGCGTTCTTTATCGCCAACCCCAGTGTCGCGCTCCAGATTCCGGTGCGACCGCGGGGCCCGCCGCT
Source organism: Myxococcota bacterium (assembly GCA_963169165.1). Taxonomy (GTDB): domain Bacteria; phylum Myxococcota_A; class Polyangia; order Polyangiales; family Polyangiaceae; genus JADLFU01. Next base: position 222 of record CAUJFL010000407.1, read on the forward strand.
GACGAATCCCCCTGGTCGATGATGCGGGTCAGGGCTCGCCCGACGCGCTCGAGACGGCGCCTGCTTACCAAAATCGCGCGGGCTCGTCCACCCGATCGACGCCGCCCACGCAAAAAAAGCGGGAGCGGCGGCGCGTCAGTCGTCGCAGCAGCGGATCCCGATCTCGGGCGAGGTGGAGCTGCGCTTCTTCTTCTCGGCGTCGTCGAAGCAAGAGAGGCCGGGTTTGTTCGAGACGAACGAGCCGCCCCGCACGCGGCAGGTGTCGTCGGCGGTCGCGTTGACGTCAGCCGCGTCCCTCGTGCACGAGCTCTCCCACTCGGAGACGTTGCCGGCGAGATCGAAGGCGGCGGCGTAGCTCGGCACCGTGGAATGGCACATGGCCATCGACCCTGGCACGTGCGTCGGGGCCTCGCCGCCCTCGACGTAGGCAACCCTCGCGGCGACCGCGCCGTTGCAATACTGACCTTGAGGGGTGGCGTCCCAGGTCTTGCCGTGTGTCCACTCGAAGACGCCGCCCGACGAGCACGCGTTGGTCCACTCGCTGATGCCGGCGTCGGCGAACTGATCGGGAGGGACGTTGCCGCCGGTGCCCATCCTCCCGCAGAGGCGCTTGCCTTGCGCGGCGCAGTACGCGCGGGCGTCGCACCAGTCGACGCAGGTGACCGGGTGATCCTTGCAGGTCGTGCCGTCCGCGAAGGTCTTCGACTCGTCGCAGAGCTTGCCGTCGGACTTCGCCTGGCTGACGCAGGCGGCGTCTCTCGCGAAGAGTGTGTTCCAGTCGCACCCCGCCACCTGACCCTTGGTCGGCGGCGACTTCGCCAGCCAGGCGTCGTACTCCGCGTTGCTGACCTCCTTGGGGTCGATCCTCACGGTGGCGCAGGTCTTCGCGGTCGCGTTGCACTGCCTGGCCGGCGCCATGCCCGCGCAGTCGGTCGCGGTGTACTGTTGAAAGTCATCCGCGCACGTCTGCAGCTTGCCGCTCTCGTCGCAGTAGGCGAGCGGCTTGTCGTTGACGGTAGGCGCGCCGCCGGCCCCCCCGGAGCCGCCCGCCGCCGCGCCGCTCCCGGGGCCACAGAACGGCTTGGTGCACGCGCCGCCGGCCTTGCCGCTGAGGCAGAGGGCCTCGGAGGCGCAGGTCATCAGGGTGTCGTAGCCCGTCTGCGCGGCGTTGCACTTTCGAAGGACGTTGCCCTGGCAGCTGAACGCTCCCTCGCCGCAGCCGCCCACGGGGCAGGCGCTCTGACCCGCGGTCACCGCCTGGGCGCAGGCCTCGGGCGACGCGCACGTCGCCTTGTCGGTCTTGCCGGGGGCCTCCTTGTTGCAAGAGACGATCGTCGCGCCGTTGCAGGAGAGCTCGCCGGTCGGCGCGCACTGGCCCCAGGTCTGGTTCCAGCCGGGCTCGCCGCGGCTGACGCACGCGCCGGCGATGCAGTCTTGTCCCTGAAACTGACAGGGTGACGACGCGCTGCAGGCGGTGCGGCAGGTCTTGTCGAGGCCGCACGCGAGCGAGCCGTTGGTGCACGTCGTCGCGCACTTCTCGGCGTCGCCAGGCAGGCGACACCCGCCCTTGGTCGGGATACCAAGGCACACGCTGCCCGCGGCGCAACCGTCGTCGGCCGTGCATGACTTGCGGCAGAACCCGTAGAGGCAGGTCAGGCCCGGGCACTCGGCGTCGGCGCCGCAGGGCGCGCCCTCCGAGCCGCTCGCGTTGCCCCCCGCTCCACCCTGGGAGGTCCCGCCCTGGGAGGTCCCGCCCTGCTGGCCTCCACCCTGGGCGGCGCCTGAGTGGCCGGCGTTGGGATCGATCTCGAACCCGGAGAACCCCGCGACGACCTGGCAGCCCGCGAGCGCGGCGAGCGAGAGGCCCCACACCAGCATCGAGGTGGCGCGCATCAGAACCTCCCCCCGACGGACGCGCCGGCTGAGCCTGGACCCACGGCTGGCGCGACGACGACAGCCGCCTCATCGCGCCTCGACGAGACGACGAGGTACGCGCCCACCGCCACGCCGACGACGCCGAGGCCGATCGCTATGTTAGCTATGTTTGCTTGACTCTTCGCCGAGGAGTAGTCGTCGCCCACCGACGGCGCGCAGCCCTTGTGCGACGGGCACGCGTCGTCAGCGGCCTTGTACTTGGACATGGCCGAGAGCCCGACGACCGCGCCCACGCCGGTCAGCACCACGCCCGCGCCGCCCACGACGTAGCCCAGCACGGGCGCCTTCTTCCTGGGAGGAGGGGGGGGAGGTGCCTCGACCGCGCCGGTCGCGGCGGCGCTCGCGCTGGGCGCGTGGGCCACGGGAGCGGAGGCGTCGGCCTCGAGCTTGGGGATGACGAGCTCCTGCACGTCGCCGTTGGGCTTCAGCTCGAAGCTCTTGGTCCAGGGTTTGTGGCCGGGCGCGCTCGCGGAGAGCGCGTGACGGCCCGGATCGACCGGGAGCTTGGTGCCGAAGGATGGCCCCTCGACGAGCTCGCCGTCGCGCTCGACCTTCAGCTCGGGGACGCGCTCGGGGACCTTGATGATCACGTAGGACAGGCTCGCCTCGAGCTCGCTCGCGCGCTTCTTCGCCTCGTCGCTCCGCTGCTGCTGCCCCTGCGACTTGGCGACGCGCGCGGCGGTCAAGAACTCACCCCACGCGCTCGCTGTCTTGCCTTGCCTCTGGTGGCAGTCGGCCAGGTTGATCAGCGTGCCCGACGAGGACTCGAGGCGGTTCGACTCGGCGAGCTTGGCGCAGGCGCCCGCGACGTCGCCCGCGGCGAGCAGCTTCTTGCCTTCTCGGAACAGCACCTCCGCGGCGGCAGAGTCGGCGAGCGCGGGCGCGGTGCAGAGGAGCAGCGCGAGCGCGAGACGGGTCCTTGCAAGGGTCACCCAGCGAACGTCTCAGAGGTCAGGGCGCCGAGCAAGACCTTCCGCGCGACTCTGTGGTAGACCGCGGCATGACCTCCCGCCAAGCCGCCTCGCTCCCGCTGGTCGCCCTGCTCGTCGCGTGCGGGAGCCAGCCGCCGCCGAAGGTCGAGAACAGTGGCGTCCCGCTCACCGACTCGACCGCCACCGCGACGCCGGTGAGCAGCGCCCCGCCGGTCGAGCCGCCGCCCGCCGCGTCGAGCGCCGCCCCCGAGAAGAAGCCGAAGCCGCCCGTGTCGTCGAGCGCGCCCATCCCGCTGCACGCCTCCGACGAGGGGGACACGACGACGTTCGCGGCGGCGGGCGGCAAGATCCGCATCGGCGGCGCGGCCGAGCTGTTCGTCCAGCCCGGCTCGGTCGACCAGGCGACCAACTTCACCTTCGTCAAGAACACTGGCAAGTCCCAGCTGAAGCTCACACCCTACAAGGGCCAGATCGGCGAGGTCTACAAGCTCGGCGCCGTGCGACCCGACGGTCCGAAGGAGATCGCCGGCGTGCCCGCGTTCGTGGTGCGGATGCCGCTGCCGAAGGGCACGAAGACCGCCAACCTCGTGATCGCGCTGCCCGCTGGCGGGACCAAGGCCACCTACACAGTGCTCGCGCCGACCAAGGTCGACGCTGGCGACACGCCGTTCGCCTACTTCGACGTGATGAAGCTCCCCGCAGAGGCCATCACGCACCTCACCTCGGCGCCGCCCACAGACGCGCCGCACTGATCGACGGCAGGGAGGAGCCTCCTGAGGCTCGAAGTAGAGCTGGAGGTTGTTCCAGGGTTCGAGAGCGTAGAGAGGCAGTCGTGGCCCGGGAGCGGTGACCGATGAGACGCGCGTCGATGCGCTCGTTTCCTTTGCTGTCGATCGCGAAACGATGGACGAAGATCACCCTGCGCAGGTGCGTCGTCGTGGAGGCGCGCCGCGAACGCCTCGAGCTCGCTCAGGGGTCGACGAGAGGGTGGTGGCGCCCGGCGTTGACAATCTCGCGGAGCTCCTTGCCGACCCTGAAGAACGGCACGCGCTTGGCCTGGACCTCGACCGACGCGCCGGTCTTCGGGTTGCGGCCTTGGTATGATTTGTAAGGGCGGATGGTGAAGCTGCCGAAGCCGCGCACCTCGATGCTCTCGCCCCGCTGCATCGCCTCGGACATCGCCGCGAGGATGGCGTCGACCACCGCCTCCGCTCGCTGGCGCGTGATCTCGCCTCGCGCGGCCACCGCCTCGACAAGCTCGCTCCTCGTCATCAGCCCCTCTGTCGGGAATGTCGTCGATGTGTGGCGGGCGAGTCAAGCCTCACCATGATCAAGGCAGGCCGGCCAGCAGCGCCTCCAGCTCGTGGAGGGCCTTCGAGTCGCCCTTGGCGCGCGCGGCGACGAGGCCGGCCTCGCCGACCTCGCGCGCGTCGGCGTGGTCGCCCGCCTCGACCGCGACCTGCGCCGCCATCAGGTACTGCGGGACATAGTCGGGGCTCATCGCGCGCAGCTCGCGGAAGGTGGCGCGCGCGGCGTCGCGGTCGCCGAGCGAGCGCTGCTCCATCGCGAGGCCGTACCTCGCGAACGGATCGGTCGAGCCGCTCGCGACGAGCTTCTGCAGCATCTCGAGGCGCTTCGACATCAGCCGCGCTCCACGACGCCGATGAACGGCAGGTTGCGGAACCGCTCGGCCCAGTCG
>CAUJFL010000408.1 GCA_963169165.1 Myxococcota bacterium
CGCTCTTCAGGCGCGCGGCGGCCCGAGCCTCGCGGAGAAAGCGCGCGAGCCGCTCGTCTCGCGCGGCGGCGCCGTCCCCGAGGAGCTTGATGGCCACCGGCTCGCGCAAGATGGTGTGCATCGCGCGGACGACGACGCCCATGCCTCCCTCGCCGATGACCCGCTCGACCGTGTACTTGCCGAGCAGGGTGCGGCCCGGCCGGGTCAGCGCGGCGAGCTCGGGAGAGGTCATCGCGACGCTCCCGGTGCGAGGCCCAGCTCGCGCAGCCGCAGCTTGAGCCCGCGCGTGGAGACGGCGAGGGCGCGCGCGGCCTGGACCGCGTCACCGCCGGCGTCGTCGAGCGCGGCGCGCACGCGGGCCTCGGTGAGATCGCACGGGCGCACGATCCCGTGCTCGCGCAGCCACCGATCGAGCGTCGTCGTCGACACACCGAGCGCGCGCGCGACGCGCTGCGAGACGTGCTCGTGCGCCTCGAGCAGCCGCCGCAGCTCGTCCTCGCCCACACGACCCTGCGCGACCTCGGCGGGGCGCGCGCCCGGCTGCGGCGACGCGAACACCACCGCCTGCTCGCACGAGAGGGCCGTCGCCGCCGCGAAGCGCTCGAGCTCCCTCACGTTGCGGGGCCAGTCGCGCGCGAGCTGTCGCAAGAAGAACGACATCGGCAGAGGCGGCGCGAGCTCGCTCGCCGCCCTCAACCACCGCGCCGGGTCCTTGCCCGACGCCACGCGCGACGCGAAGAAGCGCGAGAAGAACACCGGGATGTCCTCGCGCCGCGCCGACAGCGGCGGCACCGCCACGGAGAAGCCCTCGAGCCTGCCAAAGAGATCTTCTCGAAAGCGCCCGGCCTCCACCTCTCTCAGCAGGTCGCGGTGCGTCGCCGCGACCACGCGCACGTCGACCGGGACCTCGGACACCGCGCCGACGGCCCGGAGGCGATGGTCCTGCAACACGCGCAGCACCTTGGCCTGCGCGGGCAGCGAGAGATCGCCGATCTCGTCGAGGAAGAGCGTGCCACCGCGCGCCTCCTCGAAGAGCCCGCGCCGGGCCACGATCGCGCCGCTGAACGCGCCCTTCACGTGACCGAACAGCTCGCTCTCGATCAGCTGCTCGGGGATCGCGGCGCAGTTGACGGCCACGAACGGCCCCGACGCGCGCGCGCCCCAGCGATGCAACGCCAGCGCCGCCTGCTCCTTGCCGGCGCCCGTCGGCCCGCTGATGAGGACGGTGTCGTCGCACGCCGCGAGCGCTCTCACGCGCGCGCGGAGCGAGTCGGCTTGTTCGCCCAGCCCCGTGAGCTCGGGGCCCGGCGGCGGCTCGGGGATGGCCCCCACCGACAGGCGCAGCAGCGCGCGATCGCCCACCGCGACGAGCGCGCCGGGACGGAGCTCGGTCGGGCGCACCTCGGCGCCCTGGGGATCGAAGAAGCCGAGCGGGCGGCGCGCCCCCGAGCCCTGGCTCACCTCGAAGACGCCGCGCCCGGCGTCGTAGGTCACCGAGAGCTGGTGGCGGCTGATGCAGGGATCGAGCAGTGGCAGCGGCTCTCCCCCCGCGGGAGTCGTGAACAGCGGCGCGTCGCGGCCGATGCCGTGCGCCCTGCCGTCGGCGGCCGCCCCGAGGACGCTCTGGCCCCCGACGCGGCGTAGATCGCTGTGAAACAGCAGGTCCACGCGGACCACGGCGTCGGGGCTCGCCCGGTGGGCGCTCGACGGCACGGGATCGATCGTGGCGGAAAAGGTCATGATGAAGACGGGGCGTAGTCTTCACGCTAACAGCGGCCGCGCGCCGTGTCCGCCACGAACGGCGCGCGCGGCCGACGCTACGGACGGCGCGACTCAGACGCCACGAACCCGCGCGCGGGCTCGCCCTCGACCCGTACTCGCGGCCGCTCGCCCGGCTGTCGCGTGACCGTCACGCGCCCCTCGACGAGCCACCCGAGGGCCGTCAGCAGGAGCGCGTGCTCGAGCGGTCGGACGCGCGCGGCGAGCGTCGCCCTCGTGTCGCCGTCGACGATCGGCACCGCCGCCTGCGCGAGGATCGGGCCCGTGTCGACGCCCGCGTCGACGAGGTGGACGGTCGTCCCAGCGATCGTCGCGCCGTGCGCGAGCGCGTCGCCGAGGCCGTCCGTCCCCGGAAACGACGGCAACAGCGCCGGATGCACGTTGACGACCCGATCGGGGAACGCGTCGAGCAGCGTCGAGGTCACGAGCCGCATGTACCCCGCGAGCACGACGAGCTCGGCGCCGTGCGCGCGCGCCGCCTCGACGAACACGGCGTCGTGGGCCTCGCGCGTCGGGTGATCCTTGGGGCGCGAGACCACGGTCGGCACGCCCGACGCGCGGGCTCGGTGGAGCGCGCGCGCGTCAGGGCGATCCGAGCCCACGACCGCGACGCGCGCCGCGAGCGCGCCCGAGGCGCACGCGTCGAGGATGGCCTGCAGGTTGGTCCCCTCCCCCGACGCGAGCACACAGAGCGACCTCATGCGGGCCTTCTACTCTATGCTGCGGCGCATGTTGGTCCGATCGCGCGCCCGCGCCCTTGCCCGATGCTGAGCGCGCTCGACCACCACCTCTTCTGCGAGGGCAAGCACCGCAGGCTCGCCGAGGTCCTCGGCGCGCACCCCCACGGCGACGGCGTGCGGTTTCGCGTGTGGGCGCCGAACGCGCGACGGGTCAGCGTCATCGGGGACTTCTCCGGCTGGTCGCCCGACGCCGGGCCGATGGTGCGCGACGCGGCGACCGGCGTCTGGCAGCTCGACGTGCCAGGCGCTCGTCCAGGCGAACGATACAAATTTCACATCGAGGGACCGACCGGACACCGGGCCGACAAGGCGGATCCCTTCGCCCGCTGGTCCGAGCCTCACCCCGGTCGCGCGAGCGTCGTGTGGCAGGGCTCCCACGTCTTCGCGGACCACGAATGGATGCGTGGGCGCGCGCGGCGCCACCAGCCAGACGCCCCGCTGTCAATCTACGAGCTTCACATCGGCTCGTGGCGGCGACGCGAGGGGCGCCACCTGACCTACCGCGAGCTCGCGGCGCCGCTGGCGGAGCACGCGACGCGCCTCGGCTTCACGCACGTCGAGCTGTTGCCAGTGATGGAGCACCCGTTCTATGGCTCGTGGGGCTACCAGGTGACGGGCTACTTCGCGCCGACGTCGCGCTACGGCTCACCCGACGACCTCGCCTACCTGGTCGATACGCTGCACCAGGCGGGCCTCGGCGTCATCTTCGACTGGGTGCCGTCACACTTCCCGTCCGACGAGCACGGGCTCGGCTACTTCGACGGGACCCACCTGTTCGAGCACGGCGACCCGCGCGAGGGCTATCACCCCGACTGGAAGAGCCTCATCTTTCACTATGCACGCGGTGAGGTCAGGAGCTTTCTGTTGTCATCGGCGCTGCACTGGCTGCGCGAGTTCCACGCCGACGGGCTGCGCGTCGACGCGGTCGCGTCGATGCTGTACCGGGACTACTCCCGCAAGGAGGGAGAGTGGGTGCCCAACCGGCACGGCGGCCGCGAGCACCTCGAGGCGATCCAGCTGCTGCGCGACCTCAACGAGGCCGCCGCGGAGGCGCACCCCGACGCCCTGATCATCGCCGAGGAGTCGACCTCGTGGCCGCAGGTCACCCGCGGCGCCCACCTGGGCGGGCTCGGGTTCGCCTACAAATGGGACATGGGGTGGATGCACGACACCCTCGACTATCTGTCGAACGACCCGGTACACAGGGCCTTTCACCACCGGAAGACGACGTTCCGACAGCTGTACGCGCTCTCCGAGCGCTTCGTCTTGCCGCTGTCACACGACGAGGTCGTCCACGGCAAGGGCAGCCTGCTCGGCAAGATGCCCGGCGATGACTGGCAGCGCCGCGCCAACCTGCGCCTGTTGCTCGCGGCGCAGACCGCGCAGAACGGCAAGAAGCTGCTGTTCATGGGCGCAGAGCTCGGCGCGCCGCGCGAGTGGGACCACGACGGCGAGCTCGACTGGTCACTGCTCGACGATCCGCGGCACGCGGGCCTCGCCAGGCTCGTCGGCGACCTGAACAAACTCTACTCGACCCACGCCGCGATGCACGAGCGGGACTGTGAAGAGGGCGGCCTCGATTGGATAGACTGTAACGACGTGGCCCACAGCGTGGTGAGCTTCATCAGGCGAGGGGCGACCACCCGCGAGGTCGTGCTGTGCGCGTTCAACTTCACGCCGGTCCCGCGGCACGCCTACGGCCTCGGCGTGCCGTACGGCGGCAGGTGGCGGGAGGCGCTGTCGACCGACGCCGTCGAGTATGGCGGCTCGGGCCAGGGCAACCTCGGCGGCGTCGACGCGCGGCCGGCAGCCCTGCACGGGAACCGGTTCTCCGTCGAGGTCACGCTGCCGCCGCTGGCGGCGGTGTTCTTCGTCGGCGAGGAGCCAGAGGCCGCGGGCGTGGAGAGCGTCGCGCCGCCGCCCTCGCCGATCGCGAGCGGGCCCTACGCCGGGCCGGGGGACGGGCCGAGCGTGCCGTTGCCGGGAGAAGAATGAGGCGCCGAGAGCGTGGAGCGAGCGGTCGTTCCCCTTCCGCCGGGACGCATCGACGCCTGGTCACGCGCCTGATTTAGAGCTATCGAGCCCGCGAGACTGGACGAGGGAAGAGGACTGATGTCCCGTCACCCCACCTCGACGCTCAACCGCCCCTCCGCCACGTCGGCCCGACGGACCGCCTCCTCGCGCGACGCCCCCACCACCAGCAAGTGCCCCATCCGAGACGCCGCGTTGAGCAGCCCCTCCAGCCGCTGCCCGACCCTCGGATACAGCGCCGCGTCGACCACCCCCACGCTCCCGCGAGCGTCCTCCACGCCGCGCACCTCCCGCACGAGCCCGATCGGTGGTGCAACGAACCTCACGAGCGCCGCCGGGTGTCGCTCGCAGGTGACGCCCTCGCGCTCCATCGCCGCGTCGCCGAGCGCGACGCCGAGCGTGCGCCGATACAGATCGACGCCCGACACGAGGCGCGTGACGTCGGCGTCGAAGCCGCCGCCGCAGCGCGCGGCCGTCTCGAACACGACCGCGCCGTCCTCGGTGACGCACACCTGCGTGTAGCAGGGCCCGCGCACCAGCCCGAGCGCGCGCTGCGCCCGCTCGGCGGCGTCGACCGCGCGCGCGACCTCGGCGTCGCCTCGCTCGCTCGGGCACACCTCGCTGCGCATCACGCCGAGCGG
>CAUJFL010000409.1 GCA_963169165.1 Myxococcota bacterium
CGCGCCCGCGCTGCCGCCGCTCGCTCCCGCGCTGCCGCCGCTCGCGCCCGCGCTGCCGCCGCTCGCTCCCGCGCTGCCGCCGCTCGCGCCCGCGCTGCCGCCGCTGCTCGTTCCTGCGCTCGCGCCGCCGAGACCCGCGGAGTTCACGCCCCCGGCGCCGCTGCTCGCGCCAGCCTTCCCGGCCGAGTTCGCGGCGCCGCCGGGCGAGCCGGGGCTGGGATCGGGCGGACCCTCAGCCTCTCCGCAGGCGGCCGCGGCGAGCAGGCACACAAGCGTCGCGACGTACAAGCGCTCTCCATGCATGGCGCGGAGCCTGCTGAGGTGCTGACACGCGGTCAAGCAGCGCGAGCACAAAACGACGAGGGCGGCGCCTCGATCGCTCGAGCGCCGCCCGCCGTGCCTCGCGTCCGGTGACTAACTTCGCGGCCGCGTCTTTCACGCCGTACTTCTTGCGGAAGCGATCGACGCGTCCCTTGGTGTCGAGCATCTTCTGCTTGCCCGTGTAGAACGGGTGGCAGGCCGCGCAGACCTCGACGCCGAAGCTACCCTTCGTGGAGTGCGTTTCGTACGAGGCGCCGCAGGCGCACGAGATGGTGGCGGCGGGATAATCGGGGTGGATGCCGGGCTTCATGGGGATCACCTGTAGGTGCGAGGGGCGCGCGTCGTAGCAGGCCGACCCGAACTGGTCAACCCGCCACGACGCGCCGCCGTTGGTCAGCGGATGAACACCGCGCCGACCGCGATGATGTTGCGGTCGCCGCCGTTCGCGCCGTTGCAGCCGGCGATGTTGCCGACGGGCGCGTCGGACGGGCCGCACGGGTTGTGGCCGCCGCCGATGCCGATGTACGAGTCGTGCGTGTTGCAGTCGCCGACGCCGTTCTCGTTGGCGAGCATGCCGATGCGCACGCGCGACCAGCCGGGGCCGTTGAGCGCGGTCATGTCGATGCCTTCGATCTGGCAGAACTGCTGCACGGCCGTGCCGGACATCATCCCGAGCCACGCGGCCGCGCCGGCGGTGGTCGGCACCGCGGCGTTGGCCATCACGAGATCGCGCAGGTTGGTCGCCCCGAGCAGCGGCGACGACACGAAGCCCCAGCCGCCCGCGCTGACGTCGCGCAGACCCACCCGGATCGAGGTGAACGGCATCGAGAGGTAACCAGGCAGCTTGGCCTCGTTGCCGTCGTCGAAGCCGACCATCGTCGGGTTGAGCAGGTTGCTGTCCGTCCAGAGCTGCGCGTCGTAGGTGAAGGTGGGGTTGCGGCCGTCGGCCTTGAGGACGAGCGTCCAGCCGCCGCCGTCGTTCACCATGTCGCAGAAGGCCTGGAACTGCACCGCGCCGCCCGCGCCGTCTGGATCGATCGTGTAGATGCCGCTCGGCAGCGTCGGCTGCGCGATGTGGAGCGCGTCGCAGCTCGCCGTCACGCCGACGCAGAAGCCGTTCTCGCACGCGCCCGTGGCGCAGTCGGTGGTCGCCGTGCACTTGCCGCTGAGGCCGCAGCCGCCGCAGACGCCGCCGCCGCAGTCGACGTCGGTCTCGGCGCCGTTCTGGACCTTGTCCTCGCACTGCGTCGCCACGCACACGGTGCCGTTGCAGATGCCGCTCGCGCAGTCAGCCCCGCTCACGCAGCCCGCGCCCACGGTGCAGAGCGCGCAGGTGCCGCCACCGCAGTCGACGCCGGTCTCGGCGCCGTTCTGGACCTTGTCCTCGCACTGGGTCGCCACGCACGCTGTGCCGTTGCAGAAGGTGCTCGTGCAGTCGGTGCCCGCGCCGCAGCCCTTGCCGAGGTCGCAGGTGGTGCAGGTGCCGCCGCCGCAGTCGACGTCGGTCTCGGCGCCGTTCTGAGCCTTGTCCTCGCACTGGGTCGCCACGCAGATCGTGCCGTTGCAGAACCCGCTCACGCAGTCGGCCCCGGTGAGGCAGCCGCCGCCCACCGCGCAGTCGTTGGGGCACGAGCCGCCGCAGTCGACGCCGGTCTCGGTGCCGTTCTGAGCCTTGTCCTCGCACTGGGTCGCCACGCAGACGGTGCCGTCGCAGAAGCCGCTCGTGCAGTCGGCGCCGGTCGCGCAGCCCTTGTTGAGGTCACACTTGGGGCACACGCTGCCGCCGCAGTCGACGTCGGTCTCGCCCGCGTCCTTGACGGTGTTCTGGCAGAGGGGCGCCTCGCAGACGTTGCCGTTGCAGAAGCCGCTCGCGCAGTCGGTGTTGCCGGTGCAGCCACCGCCGATCGGGCAGGTCGGGCAGTCGCCACCGCCGCAGTCGACGGACGTCTCCTTGCCGTTCTTGACCTTGTCCTCGCATTGGGTGGCGACGCACTTCGCGCCGTCGCAGAAGCCGCTCGCGCAGTCGGCGCCCGTCGCGCACGTGAGCCCCACCGCGCACTTCGGGCAGGTGGTGCCGCCGCAGTCGATGTCGGTCTCGCCGGTGTCCTTGGCCTTGTTGGCGCAGAGATCGCCCGCGCCGCCGCCCTGGCCCGCCTGGCCCGCGCCGCCCTTGCCCGCTTGACCCGCGCCGCCCTGACCCGCCCAGCCCTCACCCGCGCCGACCACACCCGCCACGCCCGCCCCGCCCTCGCCAGCCTGACCCGCCTGACCCGCGCCGCCCTTGCCAGCCTGACCCGCCTGGCCCGCGCCGCCCTTGCCCGCTTGACCCGCCTGGCCCGCGCCCCCCTTGCCAGCCTGACCCGCTTGGCCCGCGCCGCCCTTGCCCGCTTGACCCGCCTGGCCCGCGCCGCCCTTGCCGGCCTGACCCGCCTGGCCCGCGCCCCCCTTGCCAGCCTGACCCGCGACGCGCGCGCCGCCCTGACCCGCCTGGCCCGCCTGGCCCGCGCCGCCCTTGCCCGCTTGACCCGCCTGACCCGCGCCGCCCACGGCGGACTTACCAGCGGAGCCACCGCCAGCTCCGGCCGTGCCAGCAGCTGAGCCGGAGGTCTCGCCCGACTCGAGCTCCCCGCCGGAGCACGCGACAGGAGCAGCGGCCAGCAGACCGAGCACGACGACCAGAGAGGAGGAGCGAAGAGTCTTCATGGGGAATTCCTTGTGTGTCGAATGATCCAGCGACAGTGATGGAGACCGCCCCCTTAGCGCCGCCTCGCGACCCGCGCAACCCCGCTCAAGGAGCCGCGAGCAGCTCGACGCACGCTTCATGCAAACGGCCGTTCGTCGCGAGGACGCTCGACGAGTATGCATTGTAGTTTTCGCCCGTCATCGTCGTCACCGTCCCTCCCGCCTCGGTCACGATGAGCGACCCGGCGGAGGTGTCCCAGGGCGCGAGCTTCTCCTCCCAGAAACCGTCGAGGCGCCCCGCGGCGACTTGGCAGAGATCGAGCGCGGCGCTGCCGAGGCGGAGCACCCCGGGCGCCTCGAGCAGCGCGCGGCGCCAGAGCGCGAGGTAGCGATCGATGTGCTC
>CAUJFL010000410.1 GCA_963169165.1 Myxococcota bacterium
TTCAGCTGCACGATCTGACGACACTCGGCGGGCGCCAGGCCCTCGACGACGCTCGAGCACGGGTAGCCCTGGCCCCCATCCGGCACGGTCCCCGCGTCGCCGACCTCACCCGAGTAAGCCTGGACACACGCGTCGAGCACCCCGGGCCGGGGGGTGCAGACCAGTCGACCGCAGCCGCCCTGACAACAGACCGCGCGCGCCTGCGCCTGGCAGTCATCGACGGAGGCGCCGATTCCACACTGAAGGACCGCGTGGCGACAGAACGCCGGGAGCACGGCGTCGCACGCCTCACCTATCGTGTGCGTGGCATCACCTGGGCACGGATCGTCGATGACCGGGGTCGACGAGCACGCGCTCGCCACGACGAGCGCGGCGGCGAGGAGCGCGCCCGTACGGCGCGAGAGCTTCACGGACACCATCATCGTGTCGACGACGCGAAGCTACACCGCGCGCGCCGCGCGCCGCGCGAAATCCGCGCGGACCTCCCCCCACCCTGACGTGGTAAGGCCGCGTCCGATGCGGATCCGAACTCCCGTCTCCCTCGCCGTCGTGGCGCTCGCCGCCTGCGCCACCACCCCCCGCGAGCCCGCCACGTCGCCGGTCGTCACGCCCTCCGCTTCGTCGCCAGCGCCGAGCCTGCCCCCCACGGCGTCCGTGTCCGCCAGCGCGTCGGCGGCGCCCCCGGCCGCGTCCTCGGCCCCGGCGACACCCGCTGAACCCGAGGGACCGCGCGCCTGCCCCGCCGGGATGAAGCTCATCGACGGCGAGTACTGCACGGAGGTCGAGCACACCTGCCTCCGCGAGTGGTACGATAAATCTAACAAAAAAACCATCTGCGAAGAGTTCGCGCCGACCGCCAAGTGCGTCGGCAAGAAGGTGAAGAAGCGCTTCTGCATCGACGAGTTCGCGTGGCCCAACGAGCGCGGCGTGCGCGCCGAGGTCATGAACAATTTCTACCAGGCGCAGGTCAAGTGCGCCGCCGTCGACAAGCGCATCTGCACGGAGAGCGAGTGGACCCTCTCGTGCGAGGGCCCCGAGATGAAGCCGTTCCCCTACGGCTGGGTGCGCGACTCGACGAAATGCAACGGGGATCAGAAATGGGACGGCCCCGACATGAAGAAGGTCGCGCGCCGCGACGCGAAGGAGCTGGCGCGCCTCTGGCGGGGAGTCCCCAACGGCGCGCAGCCCGAGTGCAAGAGCGACTTCGGCGTCGAGGACCTGCCCGGCAACACTGACGACGTCGTCTCCAACGAGTCGTGGTCGCGCGGCGGAATGTACGGCAAGTTCGAGAGCGTGCACACCGGCGGCCCCTGGTACAAGGGCACACGCAACCAGTGTCGCCCCAAGATCTACACGCACGACGAGGGGTTCTATTATTACTTTCTGTCGTTTCGCTGCTGCGCCGAGGCCGACGAGAAGCCCACCGATCCGCGCACGCCGCATCAACAGAAGGAGAGCGAGCCGTTCTCCAAGGTCGAGGGTCTCGCGAGGTTCGGCGTGAAGGAGCTCCGTCAGAAGCTCGACGAGAAGCGCCGCACCGGGCGGTGTGAGTGCAAGGAGAAGGATACGCTGTGCAAGACGATGTGTGGGACGCTGCTCGGCCCCGACGCGAAGGACATCGACCTCAAGGCCCCGCGTGAGCGCGAGGATCCACCCCCCAAGAAGAAGAAGAGGCGTTGAGTTGTCAACCCCTCGGGCCAGGGCGCTCGCGCTGTCCAGCCTCGGGATCGAGATCGCGATCTTCACTGTCGCGGGGCTGTACGGAGGGCAGTGGCTCGATCGGAAGCTGGGCACGTCATGGCTGCTGTACGCCGGGCTCGCGCTCGGGATGGTCGGCGCCGGGCGCTCGCTGTACCGGGTCGCGCGCTCGCTCGAGCGGGACGCCGAGCGCTGACCCTCGTCAGCCGACGGCGCCAGCCCTATGCTCGCCGCCATGAAGACAGTGTTCGTCGACGTCGACGTGCAGCACGATTTCTGCGACCCCGGCGGCGCGCTGTTCGTCCGCGGCGCCGACGCGCTCGGCGACGCGTTCCGTGCGCTCACGGCCCGCGCGGTCGAGCGCGCCGCGCCGATCGTGGGCTCGGTCGACTCGCACGCCTTCGACGCGTGGGAGTTCGCGGGCGCGCCCGAGCCCGGCCCCAGGGGCGAGCGCCCGGGCTTCCCTCCGCACTGCGTGAAGGGCACGAGCGGGTGGTTGAAGGTGCCGGGGACGATGACCTCGCGGGCGCGCTTCATCCCCAACACCCCGCTCGCCGCCGACGCGCTGTCTCGGCTGGTCCGCGCGCACGGGCCGACGCAGCTCTTGCTCGAGAAGGAGGTCTACTCGCTCTTCGCCAACCCCAACGCAGGGGCGCTGCTCGAGCTCGTGCTGGCAGACGAGGCGCCGAGGTTCGTCGTGTACGGCGTCGCGACCGACTACTGCGTGAGGGCCGCTTGCGAGGGGCTCCTCGACTGGGTGGCCGCCCGTGGTCGGGGCGAGGTGTGGCTGGTCGGCGACGCCGTGGCCGCGGTCGTCGAGGCCGACGGCGTCGCGGCGATCGAGGGCTGCCGAGCGCGCGGCGCGCGCGTCGTCCGCGTCGCCGACGCGCTGGAGGCCGCGTGAAGCTCGCGCTCGCGCAGCTCGACTTCGTCATCGGCGACGTCGAGGCCAACGTCGATCGCATGCTCGAGGCGGCATCCGACGCGGCGGCGCGCGGCGCCGACCTCGTGCTGTTCCCCGAGCTCTCGACGACCGGCTATCCGCCGCGCGATCTGCTCAACCTCTCGTGGTTCGTCCGCGCCGCCGACGCCGCGCTCGAGCGCCTCGTGCGCGAGCTGCCGGACGGCGTCGTCGCCGTGTTCGGCGCGCCTCGGCGACGCCACGATCGACGCGGCGGACGCGCGCTCACCAACTCGGCGGTCGTCGCCGCCCGGGGCCGGGTGCTGCTCGAGGTGCAGAAGGCGCTCTTGCCGACCTACGACGTCTTCGACGAGCGGCGCTACTTCGAGCCCGCCGAGCCCGACGTGCCGCGCGTGGTGTCGATCGCGGGGCGACGCGTCGGCGTGACGATCTGCGAGGACATGTGGAACGATCGCCTGCTCTGGGCCGAGGACCGCATGTACGACCGGGATCCGGTCGCCGAGTGCGTCGAGCAGGGCGCCGAGCTGGTGGTCAACGTCAGCGCGTCGCCGTTCTCCAAGGGCAAGGGGCAGACGCGCAGGCGCCTCGTGTCGCACGCAGCGACGCGGTGGCGCGTGCCGCTCGCGTACGTCAACGCGACGGGAGGCCAGGACGGCCTCCTGTTCGACGGCGGCAGCCTCGTCGTCGCCGCCGACGGCGCGCTGGTCACCGAGCTGCCCACGTTCGAGGAGCGCGTCGCGGTCGTCGATCTGGCCGAGCGCGTCGACGAGCCGGTCGTCGACGAGCTGGCGCTGCTCGGCCGCGCGCTCGTGATGGGCACGGCCGACTACGCGAAGAAGACGGGCATGTCGCGGTTCTGCCTGGGCCTCTCGGGCGGCATCGACTCGGCGCTCGCGCTCGGGCTCGGCGCGCTGGCGATGGGCGCCGACGCGGGCGTCACCTTCGGCCTGCCGAGCCGCTACTCGTCCGAGCACTCGATAGCAGACGCGCGCGCGCTCGCCGACGCGCTCGGCGTGCGGTTCGAGATCGTCCCGATCGATCCTGCGCACCAGGCCTACGAGCAGATGCTCGAGCCGGTGCTCGCGACCGCGCCCGCCGGCCCCGGCGACGTCACCTGGGAGAACGTGCAGGCGCGCGTGCGCGGCGCGACGCTGATGGCCTGGGCCAACCGCACCGGCGCGCTCTTGCTCACGACGGGCAACAAGAGCGAGTGCGCCGTCGGTTACTCCACCTTGTACGGCGACAGCTGCGGCGGCCTCGCGGTGATCGCGGATCTGTTCAAGCTCGAGGTCTACGCGCTCGCGCGGCACTTGAACCAGCACCGCCTCGGCTTCGCCATCCCCGAGTCGACGTTGACGAAGCCTCCCTCGGCCGAGCTGCGCCCGGGCCAGCGCGACGACGAGTCGCTGCCTCCGTACGAGGTGCTCGATCCCATCCTGCGGTGCCTGATCGAAGACGAGCTCGGCGTCGACGAGACCTCGCGGCGCACGGGCGCGGACGAGGCGCTCGTGCGGTCGCTCGCGAAGAAGGTCTTCCTGGCCGAGTACAAGCGGCGGCAGTTCGCGCCGACGCTGCGCGTCTCGAACCGCAGCTGGACGGGGCGTGACTTTCCGATCGCGATGCGCGCGCGCCCGTGACGCCTCAGGCGCGGCGCTTCGGATCGACCGTCTCGGCCTGCTCGAGGGTCCGCGCGGCGAGGTCGCGGATGCGGCCCGCCGTCGCCTCCATCGCCTGCGCGAACGCGAACGAGTCGCCGCGCGACAGCGCCTCGGCGGCCGACCACGTCTCCTCCATCGCTCGCCGTGAGAGGCGCAGCGGATCGTCGACGTCGACGCCCTGCTGGGTCAACCAGGCCAGCGGATCGTCGGGCTTCGCGCGCTCGAGCGCCTCGACCTCGTCGCGAGAGAGCGGGTTCAGCGAGAACAGCGAGCGCGGGGGGGTCAGCGCGTCGAGCTCGGCGCCATCGCCCCACGCCGAGAGGAACAGAAACTCCATCCCGGAGAAGATCGGCAGCGGGCCCGCCTCGATCAGCGCGCCCGGCTCGACGTCGTTCGGGTGCTTCACGAACGCCTCGGCGAGCGCGCCGACGAGCTCGCCGAGCGCGGCGACGCCCTCTTCGTCGAGCGCCGCGCGCACCGACAGCACCAGCTCGGCCCCGTGAGGCGCACAGGCGAGCGCGCGCCCGGACATGCCCGCGCTCACGAAGTAGAGGAGCGGCTCCTCGTCGTCGTCTTCTTCGTCGGGCTCGTCCTCGAACACCAGGACGCCGATGGCGCCGACCTGCTCCCGGCAGACCGGCGCCTCGCCGAAGAACTCGGCGACCGCGCGCTCGACGGCGTCGACGTCGCTCACTGGCAGACGCGGAACGTCGCCTTCGGGGGGCTCGTGCCCTGGGCGCCGATGTGGATGCGCGCGGGCACGGGCTGGCCGTCGATCGTGACGTGGAAGTGTGCGCAATCGCCCTCGGCGATCATGAAGTCGAAGCCGTCGTCGAAGCCCCTCGTGTTGAAGTCGAAGAACATCCAGTTGCCGGCCTTGCGGAAGCGGTCGTTGAGCTCGGTGCGGGTGGGCGTCACGTTGCCGACCTGGCCCTTCCCGCCCCACACGCGCCCCTGGAAGCGGTGGAGGTTGCCGGCGGTCGTGGTGCGCAGGTGCCAGCCCGCCGCGTCGTGCCAGATCCACACGGCCTCGGGCGCGCCCGCGACCGCGCCCGCCGGCTTGCCCTCGGCGAGCCCCTTCGGCGCGTCGGACGGGGGCTCGGCCGGCGTGTGCGTCTCGGCGAGCTCGGGCTGCGGAGGGAAGGCCGCGGGCGCCGCGGGGGCGGCCGTGGCGGCGGGCGCGGTCGTCGCGGCGGGCGCGGCGGCGGCGGGCTGCGGCGGCGGAACGATGAAGCAGCCGGTGGTCGTCGAGGCAAAGAGGGCCATGGTGGCAAAGAGAGCGGTTCGCATGGATGTCCTTTCGGGTCGCGTCTCGCGCGGCTCGCGTCCTTTGACGGACGACGAGCGCAAATCTTTACGCGACCTCGCGGTCGATTGCGAGCGAGGCCGCGCTGTATTATTTCAAACAGGTCGGATGCCCTTCGCCCCCACCGTGTCGAGAGACGGGCCTCCCCCGGTCGAGCCGCTGCTCTGCGACGGCTGCGGCGTCCCCATCTCGGGCGAGCCGAGCGGCTGGGGCCTGTACCTCTGGGTGCGCGGCGGAGAGGCCCGCGAGGAGCGGGCGCCGCTCTGTGAGGCCTGCGCTGGCGCCATCGCGAAGACGACCACGCTCGCCCGCGACGACGACGGCGACGGCTTATCCCGCCGCGCGGCGCTGGCCGTCGCACGAAGACTTGGGTATCAAGTCAGCATGCACCGCGGACGCTTCTTCGCTTTCATGGTGGTCGGGCTGGCGGCGGCGTGCAGCGCGGCCAACTCCAAGAGCACCTTCGACGATCCCCCTGGCGGCGCGGCGGGCAGCGCGCAGGCGGGCCAGTCGACGACGGGCGGCTCGACCTCGACAGCGGGCTCGACGTCGACGGCCGGCTCGGCGCAGACTGGCGGGTTTCAGACCTCGGGCGGCTCGGGCGGCTCGGGCGGCGGCGAGGAGCTCGACGGCGGCGGCCTCCAGGACGCGGCGCCCGACGTCGCGACCGACGCCTGCGTGAGCGGTCAGCCGCCCGGCCCCGGACCGATCCAGCACACCTGCTCGGCGAAGACGGACAACGAGTGCGGTGGCGCCGCCGACAGCAACCCCGCGCTGCCCAACGGCAAGACGGGCAACGGCTTCGACGACGACTGCGACGGCCAAGTCGACGAGGGCTGCGAGTGCGACGACGCGCACCCGCCCGGCACCACCCGCGAGTGTTACCTCGTCCCTGGCAGCCAGGTCGACGCCTCGACCAGCCTCCCCGTCGGCTGGTGCGCCGAGAACGCGAAGGGCACCATGGCGTGCGTCTCGACGGGCGGCGGCGAGTTTGGCACGCGCAAGTGGGACGGCTACTGCAAGGGCGCCCAGCAGCCCTTCGCCGACGACGCGTGCGGCCCGGGCGACTTCGACTGCGACGGCAAGGACCAGAACCCCAAGACACAGGACTGCTCCTGCCAGGAGATCACCGTCACCTGCCCGACCGAGCCCGTCGTGATCTCCCCGTTCCCGTACGCCGACGATCTCGAGAAGAAGAAGCCGAACCCTTACGATCCGAAGCCAAACGAGCCCTTCATCGTCGACGGCTGGCAGTGGATCAGCAACAACCAGGGCCCGAAGGCGACCGGATGGAAGTGGACGGTCACCGGCGGCGACTGCGACAACATCCTCCCGCACACCACGTTCGGCATCTACAACGGCAAGAACACGACGACGACCGCCAAGCGCAAGGGCAACGAGGTCAACAACCTCGGCTCCAACGGCAAGCAGAAGGGCATCGTGCTCGGCCCGGCCAACGACGCCCACCAGATCTGGCCCGCGTTCTCGCTCTCCGGCGACTACGTCGTGCAGGGCGAGTTCGACGTCGGCGGGCAGCACCACTCGTGCACGCTGCAGGTCCGCGTCCGCGCGCCCGGAGTCCGCGCCGAGATGTGCTGGGACATGGGCGCGTCGGCGTCGGCGGGCCTGACGTCGACCGACGCCGATCTACACTTCTCGAGGCTGCAGGGCACGACCTGCAGCGGCAAGCACGGCTGGTTCGACGCGTGCGGCGACGCGCCCAACAGCGACGACTGCAACTACACCTGCGAGTCCGGGTGTCGCACCGGCAACAAGGGGTTCTGCCTCGGCAAGCCGGCGCCCCAGCCCGGCTGGAAATACGCCCCCAGCAAGGCCGAGGCGTGCCACGGCTGGGGCTCGCTGCGAGAGCCAGGGCAGAGCTGTGACAACCCGCGCCTCGACGCCGACAACCTGGGCTGCAAGACGGGCCTGATCGATCCCGTCGTCGGGGGCCTGCCGGGGATGGGCTTCTGCGGCCCCGAGAACATCAACCTCGACAACCCCAACGTCGGCGACCGTTTCCTCGTCGGGGTTCACTATTACGGCGGCTCGGTCGAGATCCACCCGCACGTCAACATCTACTGCAACGGCGAACGCAAGCTGAGCGTCGGCTACGATCCGACGACGACGCCGCCCGCGACGTTCCCGAAGCTGAAGAAGGCGTTCAACGAGGTCTCCAACTACTGGGACGGCGATCTGTGGGAGGTCGCGACGATCAAGTGGGACGGCGGCGCCAACCCCTGCACGATCGAGCCGGTGAAGAGCAAGACACCGAAGCCCGACCAGGACGGCTCCACCAGCCTCTGCGTCGACACCAACCAGCAGAACAAACCCAACCCGAGCGCCAACGATCGCTGGCTGTTCACGCCCGGTGGCAACGTGCCCGCGGCGTCGGGCGACGCGTGCTGGCACTGAGTCAGTCGAACAGCGCGGTCGAGGCGTAGCGCTCACCCGCGTCGGCGAACACGACGACCACCCGTTTGTCTCGCATCGCGGGGCGCCGCGCGAGCGTGAGGGCCGCCGCGAGCGCCGCGCCCGACGAGATCCCGGCGAGGACGCCGTCGTGACGGGCGGCCGCGCGCGCGGCAGAGAGCGCCTCCTCGTCGGTGACCGCGACGAGCTCGTCGACGAGCGAGCGCTCGAGCAGCGGCGGCACGAACCCCGCGCCGATCCCTTGCAGCCCGTGCGCTCCAGGCGCGCCGCCCGACAGCACGGCCGCGGCCTTCGGCTCGACGCCGACCACCCGGAGCGCGGGCGCCCGAGGCTTCAGCGCGCGAGCGATCCCGGTGATGGTCCCGCCGGTGCCGACACCCGCAACGACGACGTCGACGCGGCCGTCGGTGTCCGCCCAGATCTCCTCGGCGGTCGTGCGCTCGTGCACGAGCGGGTTCGCGGGGTTCTCGAACTGACGCAGCATGACCGCACCCCTGGTCGTTCGTCCGAGCACCTCGGCCTGCTCGACCGCGTGCTTCATCAGCGCGCCCGGCGTGAGCACGACCTCGGCGCCGTACGCGCGCAGGAGCGCGACGCGCTCCCGGCTCATCGCCTCGGGCATCGTCAGCACCAGGCGATAGCCGCGCGACGCCGCGATCATCGCGAGCGCGATGCCGGTGTTGCCCGAGGTCGGCTCGACGAGCACCGCGTTCGGGCCGAGCAGCCCGCGCGCCTCGGCGTCCTCGATCATCGCGCGCGCGACCCTGTCCTTCACGCTGCCGGCAGGGTTGAGCGACTCGAGCTTGGCGAACAGGTCGATCCCGGCGCGCTCGCTCGTCCTCGCGAGGCGAACGAGCGGCGTCGCGCCGACGGCCTGATCGATGGACTGGACGCGCATCTCGTGCGGGCTCTAGTACCGCGGGCGGCTCAGCGCACCTTCCGCGCGAGGTCCCACACGACGGCGCACATCGTCAGCACGACCACCGCCGAGAACCCCCGGCGCAAGAGCGGCGCGGGCAGGCGCTTGGTCGCGCGCGAGCCGAGCAGCGCCGACACCGGCGAGGCGGCGAGGAGCGCCATCGCCAGCGGCAGCGACACGTTGCCCATCATCGCGTGGCGCGCGGTCCCGAACATCGAGCTGACGAACAGCATCAAGAGCCCGGTGCCGGCGGCCTGTCGCATCGGGAACCCGAAGCCGTAGACGAGGATCGGCATCAGCACGACGCCCCCGCCGAGCCCGAGCAGCCCCGACAGGAAGCCGAGGCCGAGGCCCACGTACGCGACCAGCAGCATCGAGACGCGGGGCAGCTGCACCGTGGGGAGGCGCACCGCGAGCGGCAGGCGCGCGCGGGAGAGCGGACCGAACCGCAGGTAGTCGAGCGGCTCGAGCCCCCCGGCGGCGCCGCGCGAGAACGACACGAGCACGAAGGCCAGCATCACCACGTAGGCCACCTGCAACACGAGCGGCGCGAGCGGCGCCGCCACCCCGCCGACCACCACCGTCCGGTGCGCGAGCGCCGCGAGCGTGCGCGTGCCGGCGTCGACCCCGATCAGGCTGCCGCCGAGCAGCCCGAGATCGATGCGCACCTCACCGAGGCCCGCCTTTCGAAACTTCAGCAGCGACACGAGCGAGGTCGCGATGATCTGGCAGAGGCTCGTCCCGACCGCGACGTGGACCGGGATGCCGAACACGACCGCGAGCAGCGGCGTGAGCATGAAGCCGCCGCCGACGCCGAACACCCCGCCGACGAAGCCGACGACCGCGCCGAGCGCGACCACCGCGAGCACGGAGACGTGGGCGTCGCCGATCTGCATCGGTCGCTCAGATGCTGTAGTCGACGGGCGGCGCGCGGTCGTCGCCGGGCCGCTTGCGGTCCAGCGCCTCGAACACGAGGTACATCACGAGCGCCCACGCGATCGGCGCGACGACGCACAGCGCCACGTATCCGACGTCACCCACCGGCGCCAGCTCCGCCCGGCGCGCCGCCCGCTCCAGACGCGCCGCCCCCGCCCGCTCCCGACGCGCCGCCCGCTCCAGACGCGCCGCCCCCGCCCGCTCCAGACGCGCCCGCCCCCGACACGCCGCCGCCGCCCGCTCCCGCGGCGCCCCCGCTCGACGCCGCGAGCCCGCCCGCCCCACCCGCGCCGCCGACGGGCGGTGGGGTGGGCGGGTCAGGATTGTTGTCTTCCGCGCAG
>CAUJFL010000411.1 GCA_963169165.1 Myxococcota bacterium
ACGGTGATCTTGTACTTGGTGCGGCCGCGGGTGCGGCCCGTGAGGGTCACGGCGCTGCCAGAGGCGACGATCTTGAGGCCCGGGATCTCGGGCTCGACGCGCACGCTCGCCTTGTCGAACTTCGAGACGAGCAGCTCGTTCGAGAATCGCAGCGTCAGCGGGTGCAGCGGCGGGCACGCCTCGCCCCACGTGCACGAGAGCTCCACGGGCGCCATCACGCCGAACGTCGAGAAACCGAACGACTGGTCCTGGTCGGTCACGCGCGGCCCCTCCGCGGACGCCGTGCCCTTCGGCGTGGTGACCGTCACGCGCGCCCCGCGAGGCAGCTTCGACCTAGGACGCACGACGACGAAGCGCCCCTTCACGGCCTGCCGCACGAGCGCGCGCGTCGCGCGATCGCCTTCGATCTCGTCGTCTGTCGCCGCGCGAACCTCGACCGGCGCGCCGCCCGCGTGCACGCGGAGCGCCGAGATCGTCGCGGCCGGATCCATCGCCTGATCGAAGCCGACGAAGATCAGCGGCTCGAGCTCGGTCGGATCGCCGCCGTCGGGGTGCGCCGTCTCCACGTGTGGGGGCGGCGTCCCAAACGTCCATCGCTCGTCCGACGCGAGCGCGCCGCCGGTCGCGGAGCGGGTGCCGGCCGCGATCTCGACCTTGTATTCGGTCGCCATCGGGAAGCGCCCGGTGGGCTCGAACAGCGCCGTCTGTGTCCCGATCCACCGCCATTTTCCGGGCGGCGTCGGCGTCAACGTGACGGGAGGCGTCACGCGCTCGAGCTCTGCATGAGACGTCACCGCGACCATCGGCTGCGAGAACGACACCGACAGATGAGGCGCGGCCTTCACCTCGCCGACCGGCAGGTGGCGGGTGACCTTCAGCGGCCCCGGCTGCGGAGGGATCGCCGCAGGTCGAGCGACCGGCGGAGGGAACGCGTCCTTCACCGTCTTGCCCGTCCGCGGCGGCGGCTGCGATCGGTCACGCAGAGCGAACGTCGCCTCGTCACCTGGGAGGGCGGCGAGCGGCGGCAGACGATCGAGCACTCGCTTCTCGTCCTCGGCCGAGAGCGGCGCGCCCTTCGCGAGGCGGCTGCGCGGCGCGCCGATCGTGCCATCGACCTCGGTGACCCGGAAGCCGAGCCCCGATTTCGACATCCGCACGACGACCGGCTCCTCCGGCGGCGGATCGGCGGCGGCGGGCGGCGGCGGCGTGGGCGCGGGCGGGCGCGAGGCGTGCGGGCAAGCGAGCAGCGAGAGCGGGAGCGCGAGGAGCGCGAGGCGTGCGAGGCGGTTCATGGGATCCCCCGACGGGTGCGACGTTGGGCGCAGGATACTTCAGCGCGCTCGTCCGCCGCGGCGCCGCGCGAACCAGGCGAACGCGAACGCGAGCGCGCCTCCGAACCCGACGCCGTCGAGCGCGGCACGACGAGGCGTCGCGCACGAGCACCCGCCGTCATCCTCGCTCGGCGGTGTGGCGGCGACCTCGGCCGGGCGACGGACGAAGACGTGGCTCGTGACCGAGCGCGGCTTTCCCCTCACGAGCGCCTCGACGCGGACACGTGCTTCGCCGGTCGCGGGGGCCGCGACGGTGCGCTCGAGCACGAACGGGCTCGCGTCGATGGGCACCTCGTCGAGCGCGACGCCGTCGACGACGAACCTCGCGGACTCTCCCACGTTGCCGGTGATCGTCGCGCGCAGGGTGACGGTCGCCGCGCGCACCGTGTCGTCAGAGGCGGCGACGCTCGAGGTGAGCTCGATCATGGGATCGGCCGGGCCGTCGAGCTTCACCACCGTGCGACCGCGGCGAACGCCCGCGAGCAGGCCCGCGACGGTCAACTCGTCGACGAACACCATCGTGGTGGGGCTCCCGATGGGGCTGTCGGTGAGCCCCATCGCCTTGCCAGCGCTGTGATCATCGCTGCCTCCGATCGCGGGGACGTGCGCCCCGGTCGCCAGCCATGATTCCCATATTTCGAACGTGCGCTCGCTGAACAGCACCCCGGATTTCTTGACCGAGCCCGTGCCGAGCTCGATGGCGCCGATCCGCGCGGGCGCGAGCGGCTGCTTCCACGTGCAGCCGATGCAGAGGTCTCCCAGATCGAACGCGGGATGGTTCACCGACAGGAGGGCCCCTTGCGCCTCGATGGCGTCGGCGGCGGCGTCGATGGTGACACCAGGCTGACCGATCTTGTGATCGACCCAGCGCGTGGCGCCGACGGCGTTCGCGTGTCCGGCGTACGTCGTGAACTCCATCCCCGGCACGAACAGGAGGTCCGGGTGGCGCGTCGACACGTCCGCGAGGAGCGAGAGCTGCGAGTCGGTGTTGTGATCCGAGAGCTCGACGAAATCGAGCCCGCGCGACCGCGCGAACGTCGCGATCTCGTCGAGGCTCGGGCTCGCGTCGCCGCTCTCCCGCGAGTGGACGTGAAAGTCGCCAGCGACCCACCGCGCGCCGACGCCGATCGGCCCCACCGGCGAGTATGGCCGCCGCTCGGGCTGCGGGGCGAGCGTGGGCGCGTCGCGCAGGCGTACTGTCACGCGGTAGCGCGCGGGGTTCGACTTGATGAGCGCCTTGCCGACGACCACGCGCCACGGCCCAGGCGCGATCGGTCCGGGGATGTAGCTGCGCGACGCGGCGGCCTCGGCGACGACGGCGGGTTCCTTGTTGCCGCCGCCCCACCCTCGAAACCCGGCCGCGTCGAGCAGCCCCCAGTCGAGGATGTCGTCCTTCGTGAGGGTCTCGTGCTGCACCTCGATCTCGCGGGTGCCGGCGGGCACATCAAACGAGAGAAAGAAGTGATCGAGGCCGTCGCTGGGCACGTCGCCCTCGAACGGGACGGTCGAGTCCGCGAGCGCGCCATTCGACAGCGACAGCGTGACCGCGACGAGCGAGGTGGCGAGCGAGCGGCGCATCGCGCGAGCTTCGCACGAACGCGCCGATCAGCGCAGGTAGGCGGCGATCGCTATCACCGCGACCACGGCGGCGGCGACCGCGACAGGGCGCCACGGGATCGGGGTCGCGCTGGCGTCCGCCTTCGCGCGCGAGGTCTCGCGCGGCTTCGTGACGGTGGACGGCGGCGCAGGCTGGGCGCTGTGCTTGCGCTCGGTGCGCGCGGCCTCCGTGGTGACGGGCGCGACCTTCGGCGGAAGCTTCGCGCGCTCCTCGATGCGGCGCGCCTCACGCTCCTCGGCGAGCGCGCGCGCGGCCTCGCGCTCCCGAACGCGTGCGGCGTCGGCGTCGCGCTTCGCGGCCTCGGCCGCCTGGACGCGCTCCTCGTCGCGGCGGCGTCGCTCGGCGCGGCGCTCGATCTCCAGGGCCTCGGCGTCCTGCTGCCTGCGCGCCGCGTTCGCGCGCCTCGCCTTCTTCTTGCTCGTGGTGGCGGCAGGTCGCGGCGCGACGACGGGGATCCCGAGCACCGGCGCGGGCCCCGCGGCCCGCTTCTTCTTCTTCTCCCACCTGGGAGCGGCGGGCTGGACGGCCGCGGGCAGCGCAGGGGCGGGAGGCGCGACCGGGGCCGCGCCCGGCGCGGGGGGCGCGGCGGCGGCGGGGATGGTGGTGCGCGCGGGAGCCGCGGGTGCGCCTGTCGCGACAGGCGCAGGCGCGGGCGCGTCCGCGTCGGGTCCTTCATCCCAGAGATCGTCGAGGTCGAACGAGGTGGTCACGTGGCGCTCCGCCGAAGGCGGCCCCGCTAGCACGAAACCCGCTCGCGCGCGCAACGATCGACCTCTCGCCGTCCGACCGCCCGAGGTGGTAATTTCGAGATCAGATGAGCGATGGGGCCGACGACGACGGCGATTCCGGCCTCGAGGACACGGACCCAGGGGGCAGCGGCTTCAGCGTCGACGATCTCTTCGACAGCACGCCGAGCGGGCGCGGGGGCGACGGTCCCACGGAGGAGCAGACGTTCGCCGAGGACGAGGAGACGGCGGTCCCGTCGGCGCGCGAGGACAGCGGCGTGGGCGACGGCGACGACGACGAGGAGGCGGACGCTGAGCGCGGGTGGGACGACGCGCTCGACGGAGAGGTCTTCCGCGACGCCTCGGGGTGGCCCGCCGCGGGCGCCGAGGACTTCGAAGACGACGCGGGGGACTGGTCGCCCGAGGACTACGGCGACGCCGCGCGGGCGCTCTTCGGCGACGATCCTCATTTTGGCGAGGCCCCCGAGCGACGGTTCTGGGAGGCCGGGTTCGCGCCCGCGAGCGACGCGTACCGCGCGTGGCTCGACGGCGCGCTCTCCGGGGCAGCGCCGGGCGCGCCCGACACCCTCCGACTGTTCTGGAGCGGCGCCTCCGTCGTCGCGGCGGGCTTCGTCACGCCGCCGGTCCTCGCGCTGATGCGTCAGCTCGACCCCAACCTCGATCTCTCCCGCGTGAGGGTGACCGAGCCCGCGCGCCAGGGCGACGCCGAGCCTCCAGCGCCGCTCCCGGCCGCGCTCGCCGCGCTCGAGCCGCGCGCGGCCGTCGATCTGCGCGCGCTCTCTTCGCCCGTCGGCGATCAGGGCCCGACCAGCCGCTGCTCGGCGTTCGCGTGGACGCACGCGCTCGAGCTCGTCCGCCGCGCCGCTCGGCAGGGCGACGAGCGGCTCTCCTGCAGCTACGCGATGCTCGGCTT
This sequence comes from Myxococcota bacterium, assembly GCA_963169165.1. Lineage (GTDB taxonomy): Bacteria > Myxococcota_A > Polyangia > Polyangiales > Polyangiaceae > JADLFU01. The sequence goes on from CAUJFL010000411.1 coordinate 4,609, forward strand.
CCAGAAGATGATGGGCGAGGAGCAGGGCTACGCGCACGCTTACGCCGGAGGCGACGGCACGGTCGGCGGGGTCGAGCCCGGACGGGTGTTGGTCGAGCGGGGCACCTGCCTGCAGGAGCTCTGGCCCGACGACGAAGAGGAGCCGCGCGTCTCCGAGCGTCACCTCCGCGAGGACGCCGCCACGCGACGCCTCGAGGCCGACCTCCAGGTGATCGACCTCGGTGACGTGAAGCGCGTGCTGTCCGCGGGCTGTCCGGTCCACGTGGGGATGAACACGGGCCCGTCGTTCGCGGCGCTCGCGCGCGACGGGCTCGTCGACGCCACGGAGGCGCCGAGCGGCCGCCACGGCCGCCACGCGATGCTGATGGTCGGCTACACGGGAAACTATTTCATCCTGAAGAATTCGTGGGGGATCGACTGGGGATGCGACGGCTACTGCTTCGTCCCGAAGCGAGTGCTCGCCGCGGCCGAGCCGACGTTCGTCGCTATCCTCCACGCGCGCGCGCGCATCCCCGCCGTCGCCGCGTCCCCCACCGGAGAGGAGCCCCCCTCGCCCGCGCGCGTGCTCGCGCCGTGGGGGCAGGCGCGCTACCCGGCGACGCTCGGAGAGGTGCACGGCGAGCTCGGTCACGTCACCTTCGACGGAGGGACGAGCGCGTGGCTCCCACTCGCGAGCCTGTCTCCACCGCCCTCCCCGGGACCGCTCCCGGCAATCCAGCCGTGGCTGTGGCCTGGGCAGCGGGTGTGGGCGCCGGTGTCGTCACAGCTCCACGCGGCGACAGTCTGGGCGACGCACGGGCGGCTCGTCCACGTGCGCTTCGACACCGGCGGAGAGCTCTGGGTCGAGGCCGGGGAGTGTCGCGCGTGACGGGCTGGCTCGACGCCGTCGGCGCGCTCGAGCTCCGAGACTCGAGCGGGCCGGTGTCCCCTCGTCACCAGCTCGAGCGAGAGCTCGACGTCGAGGTGACCTCGGACTCGGCGCTCGTGCGCCGAAGAGTCCGCCGCCGAGGCGGGCTGGTCGAGCAGACCGAGGATCGCCTCGACGCCGACGGGCGGCGCACGCTCCTCGAGGCGCTGCGCGACGCGGGTCTCGCCTCGCTCCCGGACCGCGCGCTCTCCACCGACGAGCGGGCGCGCGTCGGCGTCGCGTTCAATCACCTCACGTGGGCGCTCGGGGACAGCTCGGGGCGAGTCGAGTATCTGTCGGGCTACCTCGCTCGAAGCGAGGCCCGCGCGCTCCGCGACGTCATCGACGCGCTCATGCGGGTGTGATCGTCGGCGCGCCGCCGCCGCTCGGCCGCTGCACACGGTAGAGCGCGCCCTGCGGCAGCTCTCGCCACGGCTCGTCGGTGAGCCGCTCGCTCGCGAACGTCACGCTCGCGGTCCGGCGCCCTCCGCGCCCGTCGCGCTCGAGCGAGAACAGCGTCCGACCGCAGCGGTGCGCGAACAGGCTCTCCCCGTCGGACAGCAAGAAATTCACCGCGCCCCGCCCCGGGAGCGACGCGAGCCGCTCGACCGCCCGCGCCACCCCGAGCCTCGCCTCTCCCGCGTCGTCGATCGAGGTCAGCAAGAACGCGAAGAGGCGCTCGCTGTCGGTGTCGCCCTCGATCTCCGCGACGCGCTCCGGCGAGCACAGCGCCGCCACCGCGGGCACGTCCTCGACGGTCCCGTTGTGCGCGAACACCCAGCGCCCGCGCATGAACGGGTGAGTGTTGGCAAGCGAGGTCGGCCCCACCGTCTTCTGCCGCACGTGCGCGATGGCGACGCTCGCGGCGCCGTGGCTCGCGGCCGCCGCGAAGCGCACGGACTCGCCGGCGCAGTCGACGCCCCTCTGCACGGTCCACCCTCGCGCCTCGGTCGACGCGATCCCCCAGCCATCCCTGTGCTCTCGAGAGAGCGCGGCGAGGCTCCGGGGCACGCCCTGCAGCAGCGCGCGGAGCGCCACGGGGGTCTCTGCGACGACGCCGAGCATCCGGCACATGCGCCCGCGTCGATGCTCCCCTCGCGGCCCGATGGCCAACTTTCATGTGGATACGATTCGAGTTGACAGCTCGGGACGTGGCCTGTAGACAGCGGCTCCCTTTTCGGGGCCAGGTCGTTCCCTGGGGTGGTAGTTAAGTTGGTTATAACGCCGGCCTGTCACGCCGGAGGCCGCGGGTTCGAGTCCCGTCCACCCCGCTGTACCCACGACGCGCGTCGCTGCCCTCCCCGTCCTCACGGGACACGAGCCACGCGCTATCACGTTTCATGCCAGTCCGAGTCCGGCACCGCGCCAGGCGTTCGCGGGCTGTCGGCGCCTGCGTCACGACGCTGACGCGCGCGCTATGCTCCACGCGGCTCGCTGCGAAATTCAGCGTGGACCCGATCTTGCTCTTCGCGACGTGGCTTCCAACAACCATTCGTTGACGTGCGTCCCCAATCGTGAAAGGTGGCGCCGTCTCCACGCCCGCTCCCGCAGCGCGGCCCTCGATCTCCTCAGGAGCGTTCATGCGTTTCCGTCCGGCAGTCCTCACCGCGCTCTTCGCGGGCTCCCTCTCCGCCTCGGTCCTCGCGCAGCCCGCCCAGCCGCCGCCCGCTGGCGCGGCGCCGGGCCAGCCGCCCCAGGGTGGGCCCACGCTCACGCTCGACTCGAGCGGGACCACGTCGGTCGGCTCGACGCCGTCGACGGCCCCGAAGGACGAGGTCAAGAAAGAGGAGCCCAAGAAGGCGCCCACGCCGCCGCCGAAGCTCATCTGGCGCGGCTCGACGCTGATCGTCGACCAGTCGATGACCCCCGAGACGGCGGGCATCGGGCACGACTACCAGACGCGCAACCCGCTCTATCAGCTGTGGATCTCGGCGCGCCCGCGCGTCTGGCTGTACGACGACGGCACCCAGTCGTTCAACATCAACGGCCGCATCGACATGTACAAGGAGATGACCAACTCCGACGACACGACGAAGCAGCGGCAGAACATCCTCGGCGACGTCTGGGTCAACTTCGCGTACGGGCGCAAGCTCTACCGCAAGGACGGCTACGCGACGATGCTGAGCATCACCCCCCGCGTGATCGTCCCGACCTCGATGGACTCCCGCGCTCGCGGCGCCATCCTCACCGCCGGCGGCGGCGTCGGCCTCGTGCAGATCCTCCCGCTCGCGCGCGGCAGCGAGTGGTTCGGCTCGGCGCGCGCGGCGGGCATCTTCTACTACACGCACGCGTTCACCCAGGCGACCACCCGTCAGGACTCCGACACGCTGGCCGATCGCCCCGTGCTGCGGATGGATGGCCGCACCGGCCAGAACTACCAGCTCTCGGGCACCTTCCTGGTCAACCACCAGGTGCTGAGCATCTTCGACACCGGCGTGCAGATCACCGACAAGCTCGGCTTCACGTTCGACGCGATCTTCATCTCCCAGTGGAAGTACAACCACGCCGAGGGGTGCACGCCGATCACGATCGCGAACGGCACCGCGTGCGGCGGCACCGCGGCCGACAACCCCGACCGTCAGAAGTACACGCTGTTGACGTGGCTCCTCGCGGGCTTCGACTATCAGCTGACCGAGGATCTCAACCTCGCGCTCGGCTACTACCACGTCACCAACAACATCGCGCCGAGCGGCCAGCACCAGAACCTGGTCTACTCACCCGACAACGGGCGCTTCTACTTGACGGCGACCATCGGGCTCGACGCCCTGTACGAGCGCTTCCGCGGCAAGCCCGACGACGGCCCCAACGGCCCCGCCGGCGGAGCCCGCGGTCTCTCCAAGGCGACGCCTCCTCCCGGCCTGGGGACCTTCTGAGCGTGGGCGCGGGCGGAGTCCTCGACGATCCGCTCCACGAGCTGTTGATGCAGCAGCTCCCCGATCGCCCGGCGAGCGTGCGGGCGATCGAGGCCGAGGCCGAGCGCACGAGGTTCCCCATCGTGGGGCCGCTGGTCGGTCGCCTCCTCGAGACGACCGCGCGCGCCGTCTCGGCGAAGCGGGTGCTCGAGCTCGGCTCCGGGTTCGGGTACAGCGCATACTGGTTCTCTCGCGCGCTCGGCCCAGGCTGCTCGCTCGTGTGGACCGACGCCTCGGAAGACAACGAGCGCCGCGCGCGCGAGCTCTGGCAGACCGAGTTCGCGCACGTCGAGGTCACCTTCCTCCGCGGCGACGCGCTCGGCTCGGCCACGCCGCTCGAGGGACCTTTCGACGTCGTGTTCTGCGACGTCGACAAGCACGAGTACCCCGCGGCGCTCGAGCTCGCGCGGGCCAAGGTCCGCGTGGGCGGCGCGATCGTGTTCGACAACGTGCTCTGGTCGCGTCGCGTGCTGCCCGGTCACGACGACGGCTCCGCCGCGACGGCGGGCGTGCGAGGCCTGCTCTCGGCGCTCCGCGACGCGACCGATCTGTCGACCACCATCGTCCCGCTGCGGGACGGCGTGTCGGTCTCGATCAAAACGCGCTAGAGGTCGCGGCATGATCCGCGTCGGCGACGAAGTGCCTGATTTCGAGCTCCCCTCGAGCCTCCCCACCGCGAGCGGGAAGCCCGGCAAGCCGCTCAAGCTCAGCGACTACCGCGGCAAGAAGGCCGTCGTGCTGGCGCTCTACCCGCTCGATTTCAGCCCCGTGTGCTCCGGCGAGATGAGCTGTTTTCGCGACGATTTTGCCCAGTTTCAGGGGGCCGAGACCGAGGTCATCGGGGTCAGCGTCGACTCGGCGTGGTGCCACGCGGCGTTCGCCGACAAGATGGGGTTCACGTTCCCGCTGGTGGCAGACTTCCAGCCCCGCGGCGCCTTCGCCCGGCAGCTCGGGCTGTTCGAGGAAGACAAGGGCTTCACGAGCCGCGCGACCGTCATCGTCGACCGCGCGGGCAAGGCCGCCTACGTGAAGAACCACGGCCTCGGCACGCCGCGCGACAACGCCGAGATCCTCGCCGCGCTGCGCGAGGTGCGCTGAGCTTTCAGGCGCGATAAGCTCGAAACCGAGCGTCGCACGTCGAGATCGCAGGATCATGAGCCCCCCCGAGCCCCGCATGTACGGACTGAACCCAGGAGACAAGATCGGCCCGTACGTGCTCGACGGGCCCATCGGCGCCGGCGGACAGGGCTCGGTGTGGCGCGCGCACCACCAGGCGACGCCGGGCGAGTCGGTCGCCCTGAAGCTCATCCCCGTGCGTGGCTCGCCGGTCACGATGGTCGAGCGGGTCCGGCGCGAGGCCGAGTCGCTCGTCCGCCTCTCGGGAGGCCAGCCGTCGGTCGTGTCGTGCCTGGGGCTCGTCGAGGACACGCAGAACGGCCTGTTCGGCGTGGCGATGTCGCTCGTCGAGGGTCAAGATCTCGCGGCCACGCTGCGTGACCCACGGTGCGATGCGCCTCTGCGCGAGGTCTTGCTGGCTCACGTCGCGCGCGCGCTCGCGTACCTCCACCAGCAGGGCGTCGTGCATCGAGACGTGAAGCCGCAGAACATCCTCGTGTCCCGGGCGTTCTTCGGCGCTCCCGACGATCCAGCCAACGTGAAGCTCGTCGACTTCGGGATCGCGACGATGCTCGGCAACCCGAAGCCGCTGACCGAGGTGGGCACGGTCGTCGGCACGCCCGCGTACATGCCGCCCGAGCGCATCGATCCGTTGTTCTGGGAGGTCGCGCAGGGCCGCCCCACCGAGGACGTCTTCGCGTTCGGCGTCGTCGCCTACGAGGCGTTCTTCGGTCGACACCCCGCCAACGTGTCCGACGACGGCACGCTCTCGATCTACGCCGAGCGCTACCGTCAGGTCAGCCGAACGGGCGAGGTCTGGCCTCAGCTCCCGCCCGGGCACCGATGGACGAGCGCGCTGCGCGGGGCGCTCACCCTCAAGCGCGCCGACCGCCTCGTCGACGGAGCGGCGATCGTGGCGGCGTTCTCACCCCAGGGGCAGACGATGGACGACCCTCGACAGCCAGGACTTCCGGGTGTGGCGAAGACCGCCGCCGCCGACATCCACGACCGACCGGGCAGCACCGAGGCCGCGCCGATCCACAACGCGCCGGTTCTCGCGGGCACGGCGGCGCCGCCGCCCGCTTACGGCACCCCTGCGCCGCCCCCAGCCTACGGCGGACCTCCCCCTCCCCCGGCGCTGGGCGGGCTCGCGATGCCTCCGCCGAGGATGGGCATCGCGATGCCTCCGCCACGGCCTCGCGACCAGGGGAACCCCGCGCTGAAGGCGCTCATCGCCGTCACCGCGATCGGCGCCATCGTGATCCCCGCGACGCTGATCGTGCGCAACATGCGCTCGAACGACGCCGACTCCACGCTGCCCCCGCCGCCGGTCACCGCGCCCGTCGCGACCCCGAGCGCCGAGCCGGCGCCGCCGTCGCCTCCGCCCGTCGCGACCGAGCTACCCGTCCAGCCCCCGGTCGCCCCGCCGCCCGTCGCCGTCGGGACCAAGCCTCCAACCCAAGGTGGCGGCACGACGGTCGTGGGGCCCAAGACTCCCCCCGCCACGACGACTCCCGCGACGACGCACCCAGCCACGACCACGCCGCCCACGACCACGGGCATCCCTCGCATCGGCAAGGGTGGCTGGCCCGGACAACCAACACACCCAACGCAGCCAACGCAACCAACACAACCAACGCAACCGCCCGCCGGTGGGGGACGCCCGCCGAAGATCGGCCGCTGAGCCGAGCGCTCTCGACATGCCCCGCGTGCTGGTCGTCGATAACTACGACTCGTTCACCTACAACCTCGTGCAGTACCTCGAGACGCTGGGGGCGCGGTGCGACGTCGTGCTCTCGGATCGCATCACGGTACCCGAGCTCTCGGCGCGCGCGCCGGATGGAGTGCTGATCAGCCCGGGCCCCTGTACACCCGACGACGCGGGCGTGAGCCTCGAGGCGATCCGCCAGCTGCCGCACGACTTGCCCATCTTCGGAGTCTGCCTCGGGCACCAGGCGATCGGGCAGGCGTTCGGTGGCAAGGTCGTACGCGCCGGGCGGCTGATGCACGGCCGCACGTCCCCGATCCTGCACGACGGAACAGGCGTCTTCGCGGGGCTCCCCTCGCCGCTCGAGGCGACGCGCTATCACTCGTTGCTGGTCGAGCGCGCGACGCTGCCTTCATGTCTGCGCGTCAACGCGTGGACAGAAGAGGGCGAGATCATGGGCCTCGTGCACGAACATCGACCGGTGTGGGGTGTGCAGTTCCACCCCGAGTCGTTCCTCACGGAGCGCGGCCTCGACCTCGTCGGCAACTGGGTGGCCTCGCTCGGAGCCTCGATCGCTTGACGACCTTCTCCGAGGTGTTCTCTGCGCTGCTCGGCCCGCACGAGGGACGCGCGACGGCGGTCGGCGCCGCGTTCGACGCGATCCTCGCGGGCGAGTGGACGCCGGTGCAGGTCGCGGGGCTGGCGGTCAGCCTGCGGCTGCTGGGCGAGTCGCCCGAGGTCATCCACGCAGCCGCCGCGTCGTTGCGACGCGCGATGATCGAGGTGGACCACGGCCTCCCGGTCGTGCTGGACACGTGCGGAACGGGGGGAGACGGCGTCGGCACATGGAACCTCTCGACCGCCGCCGCGTTCGTCGTCGCCGCGTGCGGCGTCCCCGTCGCGAAGCACGGCAACCGCGCTGTCTCGAGCCGCTCCGGCAGCGCCGACGTCCTGGAGCAGCTCGGCGTCAACCTCGCCGTCCCGCCCGAGCGTCAGGCGCGGCTGCTGCGCGAGGTGGGCGTCGCGTTCCTCTTCGCACCAGCACACCACCCGGCGATGAAGCACGGCGGGATCGCGCGGCGCGAGCTCGGCATCCGCACGCTGTTCAACGCGCTCGGGCCGCTCGCGAACCCGGCGCGCGCGACGCACCAGGTGCTCGGCGCCTACGACGACGCGCTCCGGCCCGTCCTGGCCGAGACCCTCCGCGCTCTCGGGACCACCTCTGCCTGGATCGTGCGCGGCGTCGACGGCCTGGACGAGCTGTCCCCCTGCGGCGCGACGCGCGTGACCTCGCTGCGAGGCGGCGCGCTGACCGAGCTCGTCGTCTCACCAGAAGACTTCGGGCTCCCACGCGTCCCGCCCGCCGCGTTGCTCGGCGAGGGTCCGCGGGAGAACGCTCAGATGATCCGCGACGTCCTCGAGGGGCGCCCTCACCCCGCGCGCGCCGCGGTCGTGCTCAACGCCGCCGCCGGGCTCGTCGTCGCGCGTGAGCTCGCTCCACGCGACGCCGCGGCCGAGGCGACGCGAGCGCTCGACGACGGTCGCGCCGCCGAGCTCCTGTCGAGGTTCGTGGCCGCGACCGCTTCAGCGAGCTGACCGCTTCGGACCTCGGTCGGTCCCGGGGCGGTCGCGTCGCGCTCCAGCGCTGGGCGGACCAGCGCGGCGCCCGCTGGAGGGGCGACCGCGACCGCCGTCGTCCGTGTGCTTGGCCTTCGCGCGCTCGGCGACCGCGGGTGCGCGGCGCTCCTTGCTGACGAACGGCTTGCTGGCATCCGGCGAGGCCGTGCCACGATCCTTGCCGGCGAACGGCCGCGCGGCGTCCAGCCCGGCCGCGCGGCGCACGCGACGCGGCACGCCCCAGTGGTCACGCATCGAGGTCAGCTCATCGACCGTCAGCGGCCGCACGGCGCCGGGCTTCAACCCCTCGATGGTGACCCCCGCGAACGACTGGCGCGCGAGCCTCATCACCGGGAAACCCGTCGCCTCCCCCATGCGCCGGATCTGCTGGTTTCTCCCCTCGAAGAGGGTCACCTCGAGCCAGGTCTTGCCAGCCTCGTGCCGCAGCAGCGTGACCTCGGCGGGGCGGGTGACGCCGTCTTCGAGCATCACGCCGGTCTTCCACTTCTTGAGGTCGGCCTCCGTCATCTCGCCGGTGACCTTGACGACATAGGTCTTCGGGACTGCCTTCTTCGGGTGCAAGAGGCCATGCGTGAGCTCACCGTCGTTGGTGAACAGCAGCACGCCGCTCGTGTGAAAGTCGAGCCGACCCACAGGCACGACGCGGGCGCGCACGCCCTTCAGCAGGTCCTTGACGGTGGGGCGTCCCTCGGGATCGCTCAGCGTCGAGACGACGAGCCGCGGCTTGTGCATCACGAGGTACACGAGGCTCTCGGCGAGCAGGCGCTTGCCGTCGACGACCACCTCGTCGCGCGCGGTGTCGACCTTGGTGCCGAGCTCGGTCACGACGCGCCCGTTGACGCGGACGCGCCCGCCCGTGATCAGCGCCTCGGCCGCGCGCCGCGACGAGACGCCCGCGCGCGCGATCACCTTCTGGAGCCGCTCGATGCTCATGGGCCCCGCGTGGTATACGATCTCGCAGGTTCATGCGACGAGTTCCGAAGCCGTGGGGGCACGAGGACATCTGGGCCGAGACGTCGCGCTACGTGGGCAAGGTGCTCCACATCGCCGCCGGCCAGAGCCTGTCGCGGCAGTTTCATCGCCAGAAGGACGAGACCTTCCTCGTTCAGCGCGGGACGATGCGGCTCGAGCTCGGCCCGGCAAGCGAGCTCTCGGTGCTGACGCTCTCACCGGGTGACACGTACCACTGCGCGCCCGGCACCATTCACCGGATGGTCGCGGTGACGGACGTCGAGGTCGTCGAGGTCTCGACCCCCGAGCTGGACGACGTGGTCCGCCTCGAGGACGCCTACGGACGCGAGGGCACGAGCACCGCCTGACGGGCGCTCACTTACCCTTCTTCTCGCGGTCGCGCACCTGCTTCGATTTCGGCTTCGGAGGCGCGGCCGAGGTGATGGGCGCGAGCGTCGCGGCGGCGGGAGCCGAGCCGGACGCAGCGGGATCGACGCGCGCCGCGCCCGCCGAGCGCTCTTCTGCCTTCTCCGCGGCCTCTGCCGTGCGGCGCGCCACCTCGTCGTGGTCCCAACGATCGACGCTGCCGTCGCCGTCGACGTCGACGCCCATTCGCTCGAGGCGCCCCTGGTTGTAGAACTCCCAGACGTCGGGCTTCCCGTCCTTGTTGGTGTCGCGCTGGATGCGAGAGAGCTGCCCGCCGACGTAGTATTTCCAGATCTCGGGCTGACCGTCGCCGTCGAGATCGAGCGAGACCTTCGACACGCGCCCACCCGAGAAGGTGATCCAGGTGTCGATCTTGCCGTCGTAGTTGGAGTCGGCCTGCTCGCCCTGCGCCTCGCCCTTGTCGGTGAACGTACGGACGACGTCCTTGATGCCGTCGAGGTTGGTGTCGACCTCGCGACAGACGAGCACCTTGCGGCGGTCCTCGCCGGTGCCGAAGACCTGGTACACCTTGCGGACGTTGGGCAGGACGGTGCCGGGGCCGGTGGTCTCGCTGACCTCGCGATCGTCGCGGCCCTTGTAGTCGCACTTGGTGTGATCGTCGGTGGCCTCCTTGGAGGCGTCGGTGGCGCGTCCGCGCTCGCGCACGGCCACCTGTCCGCCGCTCTTGGCGGGGCGCCCGCCGCAGGCAGCGAGCAGGCCGATCACGCCGAAGCCGCCGAACACGATCAACCTCCGAGCGGTCGCGCTCGCGAACAGATGGCTCATTGGGTGCCTCCTGACGAAGCCGGGCTCGGCGGCGTGCTCGACGATGGTGCGGGGCTCGGCGGCGCGCTCGAAGAGGCGCCGGGCGCGGGGGGCTTCGGGGCGAGCGCCGACGAGGTCGCGAGGATGTTGGCGGGCTCGTCGCCCTGGGGCTTGCAGATGTCGACCTCGGAGCCGACGTCCGGGTGACCGTCGCCGTCGCGGTCGACCGCGACCACGGGACACGCCTGGTTCCCCGCCTCGGGGAAGCTCCACCACTGGTCGACCTTGCCGTCGCCGTCCGAGTCGCGCTCGCGCCGGACGAGCTTGCCGCCTTCGTAGTAATCCCAGGTGTCGAACTTGCCGTCGAGGTTCATCTCGCGGTCCTTGCGGAACAGCTCGCCGCCCTTGAAGTGCTGCACCTCGTCGATGCGGCCGTCGCGATCGAAGTCGTTCTCGACGCGGCGGATCGCGCCGGATCCGTCGAAGTACACGTACCGATCGATCTTGCCGTCGAAGTTGAGATCGACCGCCGTGCAAGCGTCTCTGCCGCCAGACGACACCGTCATCACGTCGGGCCGCCCGTCGCGGTTGCTGTCCTCGACCTTCGACGCCTTCGCGGTGTCGCAGGGCTCGTGCTCGACCAGCAACACGCGCTCGGGCTCGGAGCCTGGCGAGCGGGCGCCACCGACCGTCAGGCTCTTCGAGCACGCCGCGGCGGCCAGCGCACCACCACAAAAAACCGCCGTCACCGCGATCGCGCGGATCGACCTGGGCTCGAAGAGTCTCATTGCGACGGCGCGGAGAGTACATGCCGTTCCGAGCGGCGCGCAAGCGCAACAGGCGGGGCATTGACTACACGTGTAGCTTCACATATGTTCACCCGTGGTCACTCGGCCCCGCCCAGCAAGCGCATGTCACGCAAGAAGGTGTCCTCGACCGTGTACCTCACCCTCGAGCAGAACGAGCGGTTGAGGCTCCTCCACGAGCGGACCAAGGTGCCGGTCTCGGTGTACGTCCGCGAGGGGATCGACCTCGTGCTGAAGCAGTACGAGAGCCTGCTGCCGGGACAGATGTCGCTCGTCGACGAGCCCGCGCCGCCCGCCGTCGCGACCACCCCGAAGAAGGCCTGACGAGCCCACACGCACGGCGAGCCGTTCGGCGCTGGCGCGGCGATGCCGTTGCGACTATCCCGCCGCGACCGTGTTCCCCATCGAGCGCATCCGCAACTTCTCCATCATCGCGCACATCGACCACGGGAAATCGACGCTCGCCGACCGGGTGCTCGAGGTGACGGGCGCGCTCGCGAACCGCGAGATGCAGGCGCAGTTCCTCGACAAGATGGACATCGAGCGCGAGCGCGGCATCACCATCAAGGCGCAGAACGTCAGGCTCTCGTACAAGGCCAAGGACGGCGTCGAGTATCGCCTGCACCTCATCGACACGCCGGGACACGTCGACTTCAACTACGAGGTGTCTCGCTCGCTGTCGGCGTGCGAGGGCGCGATCCTGGTCGTCGACTCGACCCAGGGCGTCGAGGCGCAGACGCTGGCCAACGTCTACCTCGCGCTCGACCAGAACCTCGAGATCCTCCCGGTGCTCAACAAGGTCGACCTCCCCTCTTCGGACGTCGACCGCACGAAGGAAGAGATCGAGCAGGTCATCGGGCTCGACACGTCGAACGCGGTGCCGTGCTCCGGCAAGACGGGCGTCGGCGTGCCGGACATCCTCGAGAAGATCGTCCAGCTCGTGCCGCCGCCGAAGGAGGCCGCGCCTGGGGGGCCGCTCCGCGCGCTGATCTTCGACAGCTGGTACGACAGCTACCGCGGCGCGATGGTGATGGTGCGCGTGGTCGACGGCGTCCTGAAGAAGGGCGACAAGGTCCGGTTCCTCGCGACGAAGCGCGACTACGAGGTGACCGAGATGGGCGTGTTCACGCCGCACGCGCTCGCGGTCGACGAGCTCGGCCCGGGCGAGGTCGGCTTCTTCTGCGCCAACATCAAGAGCGTCCACGACACCAAGATCGGCGACACCGTCACCACGGCGACGCACGCGGCGAGCGAGCCGCTCGCGGGCTTCAAGGACGTGAAGCCGATGGTGTTCGCTGGGCTGTACCCGACCGAGAGCGAGGCCTACCCCGATCTGCGCGACGCGCTCGAGAAGCTCCACCTCAACGACGCGGCCTTCTCCTTCGAGCCCGACACCTCCGAGGCGCTCGGCTTCGGGTTCCGCTGCGGCTTCCTGGGCCTCCTGCACATGGAGATCATCCAGGAGCGGCTCGAGCGCGAGTTCAACCTCGAGCTCATCACGACGGCGCCGAGCGTCGTCTACCACGTGACCAAGACGACCGGCGAGACGCTGCGGGTCGAGAACCCCGCGATGCTGCCCGATCCGCAGGTGATCGAGCGCATCGAGGAGCCGATCTCGAAGGTCACCATCCACGTGCCGGCCGAGTTCGTCGGCGCGGTGATCGCGCTCTGCCAGGAGAAGCGCGGGGTGCAGCTGTCGATGACCTACGCGTCGAAGGATCGCGTGATCATCGCGTACGAGCTGCCGTTCAGCGAGGTCGTGTTCGACTTCCACGACAAGCTGAAGACCTGCTCGCGCGGCTACGCGTCGATGGACTACGAGCTGACGGGCTTCCGCGCGGACAAGCTCGTGAAGGTCGACATCCTGGTGAACGGCGACCCGCTCGACGCGCTCGCGCTCATCGTCCACAAGGACCGCGCTTACCACCGCGGCCGCGCGCTCACCGAGAAGCTGAAGGAGTTCGTGCCGCAGCAGCAGTACGAGGTCGCGATCCAGGCCGCGATCGGCGGCAAGATCATCGCGCGCGAGACGGTGCGAGCCCTCCGCAAAGACGTGACCGCGAAGTGCTACGGCGGCGACATCAGCCGCAAGCGCAAGCTCCTCGAGAAGCAGAAGGAGGGCAAGAAGCGGATGAAGTCGGTCGGCAACGTCGACGTCCCGCAGGAGGCCTTCCTCGCGATCCTGAAGGTCACCGACTGACGCGGCGCACGGCGCGGACCGAGGGGATCCGCGCCGCTCGCGTCCGGCTCACCAGCCCTCCGTCACCTCTTCTGCGTCGAGCTCTTCGGCGTCGAGTTCGTCGTCGTCGTCGTCGACGAGGAGCGGCAGGCGACGACGGTCGGCCGTCCCCTCCTCGACGAAGTCGCGCAGCGCCGCGGTCTCCCGGAGCGTGAGGACGCGGGCTCTCGCCTGCGCCTCGAGCTGACGGACGCGCTCTCGCGTGAGGTTCATGGCGTCGGCGACCTCCTCGACCTTTGCGCCCCCGCGATCCGCGACGTCGAGCGCGCAGCTCTCGGTCATGTCCTCGACCTCGATGTCGGGGAAGATGACCTTGATCGCGCCGGTGGGGGTCACGTCCAGGTACAGGTGGTGCCGGCAGCTCACGTACGGGCACGGGCGCGCGAACTCGGAGCACTCGGCACGAGTCTTCGGGAGCTGGCGCCCGGTGTCCGGGAACAGCATCTGCCTGAGCTCGCGCTCGCGCCTCGACTCTCGGTTCAGGTTGAGGGTGCGCGGGCGGACCACCCGCTTGCGGCGCGAGCGGTGTCGCTCGCGCGTCTCGGGCGCCCTCGCGCGGGCGCTGGCGGGCGCGGGCGCAGGCCCGGCCTCGGCGTCGGTGTCTGCGCCCGCGTCGTCGGTGTCCGTGGTCGCGTCGTCGGTGTCGTCGAAGATGTCGCCGTCGATTGCCATCCCGTCTTCTCCTCGCTGTTCGCGTTGATCCCGAGGCGCGCTGACGCTCGAGACGGGGTCTCCGCCCGTCTCGCCCGCGTGCCGACCCTTGCTGTCACTCCATGCGTACCCGCCACCGTCCCGGCCGTCCCGCGGCCGAGCGGTGGTGCTCACACCCGCGCCGCTTCAGCCGGCGGCGCGCTCGCGCGCCGTGGCCGCGGCGAGCCTGTCTTCCAGCTCGCGCAGCCCCTCGATGACGTCGCCCGCGAAGCCGCAGACGCGCTCGACGTCGCCGCCGCTGATGCCCAGGGCCGGCGCGCCGCCGTGGGCGCCCTCGAGCGCCTCGAGGATGCCGCCCAGCGCGCGCTCCAACTCCTCGAGTCGACCGCGCGCGAGCCGCACCTCGGGGGCCGGGTGCTCGGCCCTCGGAGCCCGCCCCGGCGACTCGGACGACCGACGGCGCGCCAGGCGCGGCGCCAAGGTGAGCCCGCGGCGCGGGTCACGCTCGGTCCCGCCGGGTCGGCTGTCAGCGCTCTGTTTCATCGTCCTCACTCTCGACTCGAGAGGCCAGACGGTACTCCACTCAATGGACGATAATCAATTGATGATCAGCCGTAGATTTGCGGCACACCGTGAGAGTCGATATATTCCGCGCGGGGAACGCTTCGTTGTGACATAGTCTGCCGCAGCTCCGCGCGCTCGTGCGGCGGCTCGAGGCCGCTCTGGGTGCGGGCACGCGCGACGCGCGCCCGCGCGCCGGATCACTCCTCCGACAGCTCGTCAGCCTCGAGCTCGTCGCCGTCCGCGTCTTCCGCGTCTCCCTCCTCCTCGTCCTCGTCGGCCTCGGCGACGAGCAGCGGGAGCCGTCGCTTTCCGACCGGGCCCTCCTCGACGAAGTCGCGCAGCGCCGAGGTCTCCTTCAGCGCCTGCACGCGGGCCATCGCCTTCACCTCGAGCTGGCGGATGCGCTCGCGCGTGAGGTTCATGATCGCGCCGACCTCCTCGAGCGTCGTGCCGCCGCGGTCCGCGATGTCGAGCGCGCAGCTCTCGGTCATGTCCTCGACCTCGAGATCGGGGAAGTTGAGCTTTATCGCGCCGGTGCGCGCCTGCACGTCGAGGAACAGGTGGTACTTGCAGCTGACGAACGGGCACGGGCGCATCGACTCGTGACACTCGGCGCGCGTCCGCGGCTTCTGGTGATCGGTCTCGGGGTACAGGATGCGACCGAGCTCGATCTCGCGCTTCGTCATGCGCTTCATGCTGATGGTGCGCGCGCGGACCGGGCGCTTGCGGCGGGAGCGGCGCTGCTCGCGCGTCTCCGGCTTCACCGCGAGCGCGCCGTCGGTGGCGAGCTCGGCGCCGTCGTGATCGGCCGTCTCGCCGGTGGTCCCCTCGAAGATCTCGTCGTCCTTCTTCATCTCTTCCTCTTCTCGCTGCTCGCTTTGATCTCGAGGCGCGCACGATCGAACTCGATCCCACGAAACGGCGCCTCCGCCCGTTTCGCCTGCGCGCCGACCCAACCTGTCAGTCGAACCACACCCGGCACCGCCCCGGCCGTCCCGCGGCCGAGCCCGTGCATGAAGTTCCCCCGCGCGACGTAAGCCCGTCGCGCGCGCGAGCTCTGCCCTCGCGATAAGCCTGCTCTCTATCTCGGACAGCTTCTCGATCAGCTCGCCCGCCAGCTTGCGGGCGCCCTTGATGTCTCCGGCGACCACGCGCGCCACCGGCTCGCTCTTGTGCTCCTTCGACGACGCCTCGAGCGCGTCGAAAATCTTGGACAGCGTGCGCTCGAGCTCCTCGATGTCGCCCCGCACGAACAGCACCTCGCGCTGGATCTGCTCGATGGTCAGATCGCGCGCCATCATGTCGCGGACCCGGCAGATCTGCCGGACGACGCCCGCGGGATACAGCCCCTGCGAGCCCTGGTGCTTGCCCTTCTTGCCGATGCGCTTCGAGCGGGGCAGGAGGCCGAGCTGCACGTACTTGCGCAGCGTGGCCTCGGAGAACGAGACGCCGAGGACCGCCAGCTGGTCCAGGATCTGCCGCGACGTGAGCCCACCGCTGTGCTCGCGCTCGAACTTCTGGAAGTGGTTCTCGAGTTTCTGATCCATCGCCCCGGCGCTCGCCTCTCGGACGACCGGGACGCTATTCCACTGAATGGACGACAGTCAATGGATGGGCGTCAGATAATTTCGGGAACGCCGTCTTTCATGGGCTTCTGCAGCGTGATCATCGCTTAGATAAGACCTTGAATGTCCGATCGTCGCGTGCGCGCGCCCGCTGGCTCTGCGCGGCGCGGCGACGCTCCCTCACGGCGTCGGTGCGACCTCCTCGAAACGTAGTCGAACGCGCGCCGCGTCGCCAGATTCCGACCGAGATCCGGCCGCGCGCAGGCTGTACTAGGGTCGGTCGCGTGGACTCGCTCCTCAGCGACACGCGCGACATCAGCGCGCGAGACGTCCGCCTGCGCGTGGTCGAATACGGCAGCGGTCCGCCGCTGCTCCTCCTGCATGGCTTCTTGATGACGCACGCCGCTTGGAGCGCCGTCGTCCCCGCGCTCGCGACGCAGTTTCGCGTGGTGACGCCCGATCTGCCGGGGTTCGGCGACAGCGAGAAGCCCTCGCCGACGCGCTTCGCCTACGGCGTCGAGACGTTCGCGGACTGCGTCGCCGATCTCATCGCGGCGCTGTCGCTCGGCAGGCCGCACGTGATCGGGCACGGCATGGGCGGCGCCGTCGCGATCGCGCTCGCCGCGGCGCACCCCGAGTTCGTCGATCGCCTCGTGCTGGTCGATCCGCACGTCTACTCGCTCGGCAAGCGCAGCCGCGTGTTCGAGATGCCGGTGCTGGGCGGGTTCTTCTTCAAGCAGCTGTACGGGCGCACGCTGTTTCGCGCGTACTTCCGCGACTTCGTCTTCTCTCCCGGCTTCTCGCTGCCGCTCGAGACCATCGACCGGATGTACGAGTCCTTCAACTCGCCCGCGTCGCGCGAGAGCGCCTACGCGACGATGCAGGCGATCGAGGACACGCGCAGCACCGAGGCGCGCCTGTACCGCGTGCGGGCGCAGACGCTGGTCATCTGGGGCAGGAGCGACAAGCTCCACCCGTCGCCGCTCGCGCCGAGGTTCGCGAGAGAGATCGGCGCGGCGCGCCTCGAGGTGATCGAGTCGGGGCACGCGCCGCAGCTCGAGCGGCCGCACGAGCTCGTGCATCGAGTGACGACGTTCTTGACCACGGAGCGCGCGTGACGCCGCGGCCGCTGGCGCGCGCGCTGGCGTCGGGTCGCGGCCGCGCGGGGCTCGCGCTGCTGGGCGCCGTCGTCGCGCTCGCGCTCGTGGGGCCGTGGCTGTCGGCGTACGGCCCGAACCACAGCGATTTCGCGGGCGGGGTCGACGCGAGCGGCGGACCGCTCGGCCCGTCGGCGGCGCACCTGCTCGGCACCGATCACCTGTTCCGCGACGAGCTCTGTCGCCTCGCGCACGGCGCGCGCTTCTCGCTGCTGGTCGCGGTGAGCGCCACCGTGGTGTCGTCGGCGATCGCGGCGCTCGTCGGGACGCTCGCGGGCTGGACGGCGGGCACACGGCTCGGCGCGATCGATCACGCGGCGATGCGGCTCGTCGACGTGCTGCTGTCCTTCCCCTATCTGCTGCTGGTGATGGCGATCGGCGCCGCGCTCGATCGCACGGGCGCGCTGACCGTGCTGCTCGTGCTCGGCGCGACGGGGTGGCTGGGCACCGCGCGGATCGTGCGAGCCAAGACGATGTCGCTGCGGGGCGAGGGCTACGTCGAGGCGGCGCGCGCGCTCGGCGGCACCGCGCCGTACGTGCTGCGCGCGCACGTCGCGCCCAACGTGACGGGCACGCTGCTCGCGCTGTCGGTCGCCAGCGTCGCGTCGATGATCCTGGCCGAGAGCGTGCTGTCGTACCTCGCCGTCGGGGTCGAGCCTCCGACCGCGACGCTCGGGCGCATGCTGCAAGAGGGGCAAGCGGCGCTCACCGTGCGTCCGCGGCTGGTCGCGCTGCCGGGCGCCGTCATCCTCGCGTCGGTGGTCGGGTTCGGGCTGGTCGGCGAGGCGCTGCGCGACGCCTTCGCGGCCGAGGACCGGCGCGGATGAAGCGGGCGCTCTTGTGCGCGTCGCTGGTGCTCGCGGGCTGCACGAGCGAGCTGCGCGGGCCGCTCGGCGAGCGCGACGCGACGACGCCTGTGCGCGGCGGCACGCTGAGGATGGCGAGCTTCACCGACGTGCGCTCGCTCGACGCCGCGGTCGCGTTCGACGAGGTGTCCCACGCGCTCGAGGGGCTCGTGTATGCGACGCTCGTCACGCTGTCGCCCGCTGGAGAGATCGAGCCCGAGCTGGTCGAGCGCTGGACGGTCGACGAGGCGCGCACGCGCTACGTGTTCACGCTGCGGACGGGCGTGATGATGCAGGACGGCCACCCGCTCGGGGCCGACGACGTGAAGCGCAGCATCGAGCGCGCGCTGTCACCGGACACGCCCTGCCCCGTCGCGTCGTTCTACGAGCGCATCGCGGGGTTCGGAGAGTACACGAGCCGCAAGCGCGACACCTTGAGCGGCCTCGAGGTGCTCGGCGACCACCAGTTCGCGATCACGCTGACCGAGCCCGACGCGACGCTGCTCGCGGTGCTGTCGCTGCCGATCGTCGCGCCGGTCTGCCAGACCGCGGGGCGCGCGTTCGATCGCGACTTTTCGCTGCACGCGTGCGGCGCCGGGCCGTTTCGCCTCGAGCGGTGGGAGCCCGGGAGGCAGGTCGTGTTCCGCCGGTTCGAGTCGTACTTCAGGCCAGGGCTGCCGTACCTCGATCGGATCGAGTGGGCGCTCGCCGTGCCGCAGTTCACGCAGCGGTTCAGGTTCGAGGCGGGAGAGCAGGACTTCTTGCACGATTTCACGCACGCGGACCTGTCGCGGTACCTGTCGAGCCCCGCGTGGGAGAGGCGCGGCGTGTGGGACCCCGCGAAGGCGGTGCACTCGTTCTTCATGAACACCACCATGCCGCCGTTCGACGACGTGCGGCTCCGGCGCGCGGTGTCGTTCGCGATCGATCGCGAGCAGATCGCGCGGCTGCGACCCGGAGAGACGAGCCCGATGTCGCGGCTGATCCCGCCCGCGGTGCCCGGCCACGATCCGACGCCGGGGCAGCGCTTCGATCTCGAGCGCGCGCGCGAGGAGATGAAGCAGGCCGGTTACCCGTTCGATCCCGCCACGGGCCGGGGCGGCTACCCGGAGGAGATCGCCTTCTCGTGCGTCGGGGACAGCTTCGAGCAGCAGGCCGCCGAGGTCTACCAGCAGCAGCTCGCGCGCATCGGGATCCGCATCCGCGTCAAGACGCGCGCGTGGTCCGCCTACCTCGCCGAGACGTCGCGGCGCGGGACCTCGCAGATGGGCTCGGACGGCTGGGCGATGGATTTCCCCGATCCGAGCGACTTCTTCGAGCCGATCCTCTCGACGAGGGCGATAAGCGAGGAGGACTCGCAGAACCGCGCGTTCTGGTCGAACCGCGAGTTCGACGCGCTGCTCGGCGACGCGCGCCGCGAGCCCGACTTCGGCGCGCGGATGCGCCTCTATCGTCGCGCCGAGCAGCTGGTGTTCGACGAGGCGCCGTGGGTGATCGTCTACACGAAGCGCTGGTTCAACCTTCACCACAGGTACGTCGGCGGGTTCACCGTGAACCCCTCGCGCACCCAGGACGTGGGGCGCGTGTGGCTCGACGCGGCGATGCGCGCGCGCGCCCGGGATCGTCGGGCGGCGTTGCCGTTCTCCCGGGGCGCCCTCGGCCAGCGCTTCGCGAGGTGGCCGTGATCGCGCGCGCGGTCCGCAGGCTGGGGCTGTCGCTGCTCGTGCTGTGGGCGGTGGTGACCCTCGCGTTCGTGATCAACCACGTGCTGCCAGGGGATCCGGCGCGCCTGCTCGCGGGGCCGCAGGCGCGCCCCGCGGACGTCGCGAAGCTGCGCGCGGAGCTGGGGACCGATCGCCCCATGCTCGTGCAGTACGCGCGGTTCGCGAGGCGGCTCGTGCACGCTGGTCCACGCACGACGACGAAATCTGACAAACAACACGCTTCATGCTCGGCGTTCGGTGCGATCCACGTCGATCTCGGCATGAGCTTCCAGCAGCGCAAGCCGGTCGCGCGGCTGATCGGCGAGCGGCTTCCGGCGACGGCGCTGCTCGCGGCGATGGCCGTCACCTTCGAGGTGCTGTTCGCGGTGTCGCTCGGGCTGCTCGCGGCGCGGCTGCGGCGCACGCTGATCGACGACGCGGTGATGGCGACGAGCCTGCTGCTCGCGAGCGTGCCGACGTTCCTCACGGCGCTCGTCCTGCAGATCGTGTTCGCGTATCGGCTGCGCTGGCTGCCGTTCGACGGCGTCGGTGACACCACCGCCTCGACCCTGACCCACGCGATCCTGCCGGCGGCGACGCTGGGCCTCTATGGCGCGGGCTGGGCGACGCGGCTCGTGCGCGACGAGGTGCTCGCCGAGCTCGGCAAGCCCTACGTGAGGACGGCGCGCGCGAAGGGCGCGAGCGAGGCCCGGGTGCTGTTCGGGCACGCGCTGCGAAACGTCGCGCTGCCGCTGGTCACGCTCGTCGGGCTCGATCTCGGCGCGCTGCTCGGCGGCGCGATCGTCACCGAGAAGATCTTCCGGTGGCCGGGGATCGGCAGCCTGTCGATCGACGCGGTGGTCACGCGCGACGGCCCGGTGATCATGGGCACGGTGATCGTGGCCTCGACGGGGATCGTCGTCGCGAACCTGCTCGTCGACGCGCTGTATGGCGCGCTCGATCCGCGCACGCGGCGCCCGATGGCTTGACCCTCAGCCCGCGGGCGCGGCGCAGCGAAAGCCGAGCCAGGGCTGGCGCATCCCCGGCGGCGCGAAGCCACGCGACGCCCCTCGCAGGTACGGGGCCGGCTGGTTGAAGCTGCCTCCCCGCACGACGCGCCAGGCCCCGCTCGGCGGCCCCTTGGGGTTGGTCCTCGGGGCGGCGTCGAACTCGGGCGAGAAGACGTCCTCGACCCACTCGGCGACGTTGCCGGCGAGATCGTGGACGCCCTCGCGGGTGCGACCGTCGGGGAACGAGCCCACCGGCGCGAGCTCGAGGAAGCCGTCGCGGTCGTCGAGCGCGAGCTCCGCGACGCGCGGATCGACGCCGCGGATGCGGGTGAGCTCGAAGGTGCCGTGGTTGGCGATGTGACGATTGTAGATATTTCCCCAGGGGAACTCTCGGCCCGAGAGGCCGCGCGCCGCGCGCTCCCACTCGGCCTCGGTCGGCAGCCGGGCGCCGCGCGCCTGGCAGTACACGCGGGCCTCTTCCCAGGTGACGAACGACACCGGGAAGTCGGGCCGCGCCCTGAAGCGATCCGCCCCGCCCTGGCGCAGCGGGGCCGCGGAGCAGGCGCCCGTCTCGACGCACCGAGCGTACTCGCCGACGGTCACCTCGCGGGCGTCGAGCCAGAAGGGCGCCAGCGTGACGAGGTGGCGCGCGGACTCGGTGTCGACGAGCGACGCGAGCGAGCGCCACTCGCCGATCACCGCGCGCTCGAACAGCAGCGGCAGCTCGCACGCGGCCTCGGGCGCCTCTCGCGCACAGAGCTCGAGGACGCGGGTCGAGGTCCCCGGGGACGAGCCCATCACGAACGTCCCGCCCGACAGGCGAACTCGCCTCGGTGGCGGCGTCTCGAGCTCGATGAGCTGATCTCCGGTGCGCGCCTCGGCCGCTCGTGCCGTCGCGCTCGAGGACCGCTCTGCCGCGGCGTGCCCGACGAGGGTCACGAGCGAGAGCGCGGCCGCGGCGGCGCGACGCGCGCTCACGACAGGAGGATGCGCGTCGGGTGCTCCAGCGTCGCGCGCAGCTCGGCGAGGAAGGACGCGCCGACCGCGCCGTCGATCACGCGGTGATCGCACGACAGCGTCAGCGAGAGGCGTTTGCCGGCGACGACCGCGCCGTCTCGCACCACGGGCTCGTCGCGCACGCGCCCGACCGCGAGGATCGCGCCCTCGGGCGGGTTGATCACCGCGGCGAACTCGTCGATCCCGTACATGCCGAGGTTGGACACCGAGAACGTGCCATCCATCATCTGCTCGGGCGCGAGCTTCTTCGAGCGGGCGAGCGCGGCGAGCGCGCGCACCTCTCTCGCGATCTCGAGCACGCTCTTGTTCGCGGCGTCGCGCACGACCGGCGTCACGAGGCCGTCGGCGACCGCGACCGCGACGGAGAGATCGACGCGGTCGTGCAGGACGATCGCGTCCCCGTCGAAGCGCGCGTTGCACTCGGGGACGCGGGCCAGCGCCACCGCGACCGCGCGCAGCAGCAGATCGTTGACCGACACCTTCTCGGGCTCCTCGCCCTTCTTCGCCGCCGACGTGAGATCGGCGACGAGCTGCGCGCGGAGCGCCGACAGCGGCCCGGCGTCGACGTCGATCTTCAGGTAGAAGTGCGGCACGGTCTGCTTCGACTCGGTCAGCCGCCGCGCGATGGTCTTGCGCATCATCGAGAGCGGCACGCGGCGCGACGAGGCCACGGACGACGGCGCGGCGGGCGGGGACGCGGCGAGGTCGCGGGCGACGATGCGGCCGGTCGGTCCGGTGCCCGTCACGAGGGTGAGATCGAGACCGCGCTCGCGCGCCAGCATCCGTACGTACGGCGACGCGCGGACGCGCGAGGGCGCGGAGGCGGGGGCCGGCGACGGAGGCGCTGGTGCCGCGACGGATGCAGGCGCGGCCGCGGCCGACGGCGCCGCGGGGGCGGGCGGTGGTGCCGGGGTCGCAGGGACGTCGCGCCGCGTGGCGACCGCAGAGATGTCCTCGCCGGGCACGCCCACGATCGCGACCCCCTGCCCCAGCTTCACGACCGTGCCGACCGGCGCGAGGATCGCGAGCAGCGTCCCCTGGTCGAACGCGCGAAACTCCATCGTCGCCTTGTCGGTCTCGACCTCGGCGAGCAGATCGTCGACCGCGACCTGGTCACCGACCTTCTTGTGCCAGGCGGCGATCTGGCCCTCTTCCATCGTCGGAGAGAGCTTGGGCATGTCGAGCAGCTTGGCCATCATTCACCTCGCGTAGGTCACGGTCTTCACGGCCTCGAGGACGCGATCCACCTGCGGGATCACGAGCCGCTCGAGCGCGGCGTTGTACGGCATCGGCACGTCGAGGAAGCACACGCGCTCGACCGGGGCGTCGAGCTGATCGAACGCGAGGCGCTGCACGCGATCGACGATCTCTGCGCCGACGCCGCCGTAGGGCCAGCCCTCGTGTACGACGACCGCGCGGTGCGTCCTCGACACCGTGGCCACGAGCGCGGCCTCGTCGAGCGGGCGCAGGCTGCGCAGATCGATGACCTCTGCGTCGATCCCCTGCTTCGCGAGCGCGTCGGCGGCCTCGAGGCAGGTGTGGACGACGCGCGAGTACGAGATCAACGACACGTCGGCGCCCTCACGCGCCACGCGCGCCTGGCCGAACGGCACCGTGAACGCGGGATCGTCGGGGACCTCGCCCGACAGCGAGTAGAGCGTCTCGCTCTCGAAGAAGAGCACGGGATCGTCGTCGCGGATGGCGGTCTTCAGCATGCCGTACGCGTCGGCGGGCGTCGCCGGCGCGACGCACTTCAGCCCCGGCACGTGCGCGTAGAAATGTTCCATCGCGTGCGAGTGCTGCGAGCCGACCTGTCGCGCGGAGCCGTTGGGCGCGCGAAAGACGATGGGCACGTGGAGCTGTCCGCCCGACATCTGGCGGATCTTGGCGGCGCTGTTGACGATCTGGTCGAAGGCGACGGACGAGAAGTTCCACGTCATGAACTCGACGATTGGCCGCAGCCCGACCATCGCGGCGCCGATCGCGAGTCCGGCGAACCCGCTCTCGGCGATCGGCGTGTCGATCACGCGGGTCGCGCCGAACTTCGCGAGCATGCCCTCGGTGACCTTGTAGGCGCCCTGGTAGTGACCGACCTCCTCGCCGAGCAGGAACACGCTCGGATCACGGTCCATCTCCTCGATCATCG
Source organism: Myxococcota bacterium (assembly GCA_963169165.1). Classification (GTDB taxonomy): domain Bacteria; phylum Myxococcota_A; class Polyangia; order Polyangiales; family Polyangiaceae; genus JADLFU01. Next base: position 28,735 of record CAUJFL010000411.1, read on the forward strand.
CGGCCCGCAGGGCCTCGCGTACGCGCATCTTCGTCATCTGGATCACCTCGCGAACGGGCCCTTGTAGGTGGTGGGCTCGAGGATGTCGGCGGTGGGCTCGGGCGACGCGTCGGCGAACGCGACGGCGTCGGCGACCTCGGCCTCGACCTCGGCGTCGAGCGCCGCCACGGCGGCCTCGGACAGCTCGGCGACGAGCTCGGCGCGCGCGCGGACGAGCGGGTCCTTGCGCTTGTGGGCCTCGACCTCCTCGTTCGTGCGGTACTTGCCGGGATCGCTCATCGAGTGGCCGCGGAAGCGGTACGTGAGGCACTCGACGAGCGTCGGCACGCTCTCGGCGCGCGCGCGCTCGATCGCGGCGCCGATGCGGGTCTGCACCTCGCGGACGCACTCGACCTCGAAGCGATCGCAGGGGATCCCGTAGCTGACCGCGTGCGAGGTGACCTCGTGTACGGGCAGCACCCGCTCGATCGGCGTGCCCATCGCGTAGCCGTTGTTCTCGCAGACGAACACGATCGGGAGCTTCCACAGCGACGCGAGGGTCAAGGCCTCGTGAAACTCACCCATCGGCACCGAACCCTCTCCGAAGAAGCAGATCGTGACGCCGCCGTCGCCGCGATACTTGCTGGCGAACGCCGTGCCGGTCGCGAGCGGCAGGTGCGCGCCGACGATGCCGTAGCCGCCGAGCATGCGCCGCTCGGCGTCGAAGACGTGCATCGAGCCGCCGAGCCCCTGACACGCGCCGGTCGCCTTGCCGAACAGCTCGGCCACGAGCGCGCGGGCGGACATACCGCGCGCGAGCGCGACCCCGTGATCGCGGTACGTCGTGAACGCGTAGTCGGTCGGCGCGAGCGCCGCGTCGGCGCCGACCGCGATCGCCTCCTGGCCGATGTAGAGGTGCAAGAAGCCACCGATCTTGCCCTGCGCGTAGGCGCGCGCGCACTCTTCTTCGACGCGGCGGATCAGCTGCATCTTGCGATACAGGGCCGCGAACCCGGTCGGTTGGGTCATCGCGCGAGTCTTCGCGCGGCCCGCGCGCCGAGGCAAGCCACGCGCGCGAAGGGCGCGCTATTCGCAGGCCTGGAGGCACGAGAGCCCGGCCGAGCACGCCGGGTCCTCTGCGCAAGCCTCGTGGAACGTCTTCACGCAGGGATCGTCGTCGCCGACCGCGTTCAAGCAGCCGGCGCATTGCATCGACGGCTGCTTGCCGCCGCAGAGGTTGGTGCCGCAGGGCTTGCCGCACTCGACGCCCACGGCGCAACCGCACGCGAGGACGAACGCCTGGGTGACCACGCCGCCGGTGTGGTCCTCGCAACAGCTCCGGCACGAGTTGCCGCTCTTGCCGCTGCAATCGATGGCGGGCGCGCCGGCCTTGCCTCCTCCGCCCGACACCCCGCCGCCCGCGCCAGAGGTGCCCGAGGCGCCCCCCACGGGCGAGCCCGCGGCGCCACCACGACCGCCTCCGCCGGCGCTGTTCGCGCTCCCCGCCTTGCCCGCCGAGGCGCGCTGTCCTTCGAAGAGTTGGTCGGCCGACGACGGGCCGCCGCAGGCGACGGCGAGCGAGCAGAGCGTGAGCGTGACGAAGATCGGCGTGAGGTTCATCGTGAGCACCTGGCTGAGGGTTGGAGACGTCACAAAACCACCGCGGGCGCCGACGCGAGCGCCGACGCCCACGAGGGACGAAGAGAGATCGCGTCAGCTAACTGCGGGCACGCGTTCACGCAGGGGATCGCGGCCTGGCACTTCGGGTCCTTGTTGCACGCGGCGTTCACGTTGGCGATGCACGCGGAGCTGTTGCTCAGCCCGTTCAGGCAGGTGACGCACTCCTGGCTCGGCTGCATGCCCGCGCAGATGGTCGCCGAGCACTGCGTGTTGCAGTCTGCGCCGGCCGAGCACCCGCACGCGGTGACGAACGCGATGGTGAGCGCGTTGCCGTTTGCGTCGTCGCAGCACTGGAAGCAGTCGTCCGCCGCCATCGACGCGCAGTCGCCGCCGGTCGCGC
>CAUJFL010000412.1 GCA_963169165.1 Myxococcota bacterium
GGGCGCCGCGGGCCTTGACCAGCACCAGATCGGCGCCGGCGGCGACCAGCCGCGCGGCGTGCAGATCGAGCTCGTCGGCGCTCTCGGTGGCGAACGCCTTGACCAGCACGCCCGCGACGCCGACCGGTCGGCCCGCGCGCTCGGCCGCCGCGAGCGCGCGGTCGACCGCGCGCGAGGTCAGCGCCGCCGAGCGAAACGCCATCCCCGCGAGCGCCAGCGCGCGCGGCGTCGTGTCGCTGGTCAAGGTCGAGACCACGTCGACGCCCGCGCGCACCTCGACGTCGTAGTGCGACGCGGCCACATCGGCCTGCTCTCGCACCGCGCGACCGACCCCGCCGTCCTCCTCGAGCGCGACGCCACGCGCGCGCAGCGACGCGGCCGCGTCTCCGCCGAGCAACAGCGGACGCCCCGCGGTCAGTCGGGCGGACAGGGCCTCGTACACCGGAGTCATCACGCGGCGCCGCACACTACAGCGCATCCAGGCCGACACGCGCGAGACAAAAAAAGGGCAGCGTCCGGGGCGGGGGGGGGAGGGACACCCACGGACGCTGCAGCCCACTGATTGAGCACGTTGCGTGCCAGCCAGCCGCGGGGCGACTTCCCGCGCGTTGCGTCCGGTCACGTTGCAAGAACGCAACGACGGGTTGCAGGCGTGGCGAGAGCGCATTTTCGACGAGCGCCGCGCGCGTGGTGCTCTAGGGTCCGCGCGATGCCGCTCCCGGTCGTCACGCTGAAGCCCGGCCACGTGCAGCCCGTGTGGGCGGGGCACCCGTGGGTCTTCCAGCAGGCGATCGCGAGCGTCGGCGGCGGCGCGCGGCCGGGCGATCTGGTCGCGGTGCACGATCCGCGCGGCACGTTCCTCGGCAAGGGGTTCTTCTCGCCCGGCTCGGCGCTCGCCGTGCGCGTGCTCACGCGCGACGAGCACCAGGAGATCGACGGCGAGTTCTTCCGCGTGCGCGTGCGCGGCGCGCTCGCCGCGAGGCGCGCCCTGCACCTGCCCAACGCCGACACCAACGCGTACCGGCTCGTACACGCCGAGGGCGACGGGCTGCCGGGGTTCGTGGCAGACGTGTTCGACGACGTCGTGGTCGCGCAATTCGGCTCGCTCGGGATGAAGCAGCGAGAGGGCCTCCTCTTCGAGGCGCTCGAGTCCGCGCTGTCCCCTCGCGCGATCGTCGATCGCACGAGCGTCGAGATGGCCAAGCGCGAGGGCTTCGAGGCTGCGCGCGGCGTCGTGCGCGGCGAGCCGGGCGGCGCGACGCTCACGTTCCGAGAGCGAGGGTTCTCGTTCCGACTGCCCGAGGAGCTCGGCCAGAAGACGGGCTTCTACTTCGATCAGCGGCCGCTGCGCGCGCGGGTCGAGCAGCTGGCGCGCGGGGCGACGGTGCTCGACGTGTACGCGTTCCTCGGCACGTTCTCGCTGGCGGCGGCGCGGGGCGGAGCCCGCGAGGTGACGGCCGTCGACGCGAGCGCGCTCGCCCTCGAGATCGGCGCCGAGACGGCGCGCGCCAACGGCCTCGGCGACAGCGTGCGGTGGGTGCGGGGCGACGCGCGCGACGCGCTCGCGAGGGCGGGCGTCGAGGGCGGGCACGATCTCGTCATCTGCGATCCGCCCAAGCTCGCGCCGTCACGGGCCAAGCGAGAGACCGCGCTCACGATGTACAAGCGCCTCGCCGAGGCGGCCGCGGCGGCCACCAAGCCGGGCGGGTTGCTGGTGTTCTGCTCGTGCTCGAGCGCGGTGCGCTCCGACGATCTCGTGCGCGCGCTCGCGCTCGGCGCCGAGGCGGCGGGGCGCACCGCGATCGTGCTCGAGCGACATTTTCAGGGGGCCGATCACCCCGTGCCGGCCGCGTTCCCCGAGGGGCTGTACCTGAAGAGCGTGATCGCGAGGATCGAGCGCCGTCGATGAGACCCCTCTCCGCGCTCGGCGTGGTCGAGGCGTCGCGGCTCGCGGCGCTCGCGACCGATCTCGACGACACGGTGCTCGATCACGGCCTGCTGGGCGTCGAGGCGCTCGAGGCGCTGCACGCGCTTCGTGACGCGGGCCTGCCGGTGTTCGTGGCCACGGGGCGACCGCTCGGGTGGGCCGAGGTCGTGTGTCGCTTGCTGCCGGTCGTCGCGGTGCTCGCCGAGAACGGCGCGTGCGCGGCGGTGCGCGAGGGCGCGCGCGTCACCACGCGGTTCCGGGCGGACGCGTCGTCGCGCGAGGCCGACGGGCGCAGGCTCGACGCGCTCGTCGAGCAGCTCCGTCACGCCGTGCCGTCGGCGCGGCCGACCGACGACGTGGGCGCGAGGGCGACCGATCGGACGTTCGACGTCGGCGAGGCGTGGCGCGCGCCCGACGAGGACGTCGCGAGGATGCGCGAGCTGGCCGCGGCCCACGAGGCGCGCACGTCGGTGTCGAGCGTCCACCTGCACGTCACCTTCGAGGCCGACGACAAGGCCAGCGGGATCGCGTGGCTGTCGCGCGAGCTGTTCGGGCTCGATCCCACGGCGGCGCGCGCGCGCGTCGCGTTCGTCGGTGACAGCGGCAACGACGCGGCCGCGTTCGCCGGCTACGAGACGACCTTCGGCGTCGCGAACGTGCGGCGCGCGCGCGGCCTTCACGTCCCGCCGCGCTACGTGTCCGACGGCGAGCGCGGCCGCGGGTTCGCCGAGATCGCGCGCGCGATCCTCGCGCGACGCGCCGACGGAGGCTCGCCTTGATCGCCCGCCCGTGGACGCTCGCGCTCGCCGCGTCGCTCACGGCGTGCCTGCCCAACGGCCCGCCGAGCGCCAGGACCGACGCGACGGCGACCAAGGCACCCCCGCGGCGACGCCCTCCGCCCGCCGGCTCGGTGCAGGCGCCCGCCGCCGACGATCCCCCGCTGACCACGCCGTTCTTCGACGACTTCGAGCGCGGGAGCCTCGGCCCCGACTGGCGCGCCGTCGGGTGGGGCGCGTGGAAGATCGAGGGCGGCCGCCTCTGCGGTCGAAGCGCGCGCAACCGCGGCGTCTGGCTGCGGCGGAGGCTGCCGCTCGACGCGCGCATCGAGGTCGACGCGACGTCTTCGTCACCCGACGGCGATCTCAAGCTCGAGGCGTGGGGCGACGGCGCGAGCGGCGCGACGTCCACGTCGTACACGAACGCCACCTCGTACCTCGCCGTGCTCGGCGGCTGGAAGAACACGCTCCACGTGCTGGCGCGGCTCGACGAGCACGGCAGCGACCGCAAGGAGCTGCGCCTCGGCGCGCCCGACGATCCGCGCGCCCGAAAGCTCGAGCCCGGCCAGACCTACCGCGTGAAGCTCGAGCGCCTCGACGGCCGCACCGTGTCGCTGTGGCTCGACGACGTGCGCATCCACGCTTACGAGGACGAGTCGCCGCTCAGCGGCCCGGGCCACGATCACCTGGGATTCAACGACTGGGAGGCGCATGTGTGCTTCGATAACCTGCGGGTGACGCCGCTTTGACCCGCGCGACGTCGGCTGCGCTCCTCCTGTCGCTCGCGCTAACGGCTCCCGCGTGCAAGCGGCAGCACTACGCGGCCGACACCCTGCCGGAGCTCGCGTACCCTGTCTGCGAGGGGCCGGTCGAGGTCCTGTACGAGAGCACGCTGCTCAGCGGCGCGAACGACACGCGCATGCCGATCGTCGAGCGCTTCCGGTGGGAGCGGCGCGGCTGCTACTTCGCCGCCGTCGTGCGCCAGGAGTGGCCCGCGCAGATCGCCGACGTCGAGGTGATCTACGACCAGTCCCGGCGACCGCTGCGCGCGTGGAGGCGCCTCACGATGCCGCGCTCGAGCCGCGCCGACGGCGGCGCGGACACCAAGAGCTACGAGCTTCGCACGACGCCGATCGGCGTCCGCCACCGAGCGCCGAACGGCGCGGTCGATCTCGAGACGCTCCGCGCCGGTCGCGCCGCCGACGTGATCGTCGCCGCCGGTCGCGGCATCATCGGCGTCTGGTTGCAGCAGGCCAAGCTGGCCGTCGGCGACAAGGTGCGGGTCGGCGTCCTCGACGTGCGCGGCGTCGAGAAGCTCGATCAAGGGATGCTCGAGCGCCTGCCCGATCGCCGCGTCGAGGGGCTGGGCGGCGTCGTACGGGTCTACACGTTCTTCGGCAAGGAGACCGTCTTCGCCGACGAGCAGGATCGCGTGATCGGCGATCTCGCGGGGCTGGTCGACGCGAAGCTCGCGCGCGCGACCGTGCCGCCGCCCTTGCCGACCTTCACGCCGATCGATCCGGCGCACACGCCCTGATCGGCTACCGTTCCGCCGCATGGAACTCGAATTCGTCGGCGCGGCGCGGACGGTCACGGGCTCGATGCACCTGCTCCGCTCACGTCACGCGACGCTGCTGCTCGACTGCGGGCTGTACCAGGGGCGCCGCAAGGAGTCGCGCGCGCGCAACGAGAACCTCCCGCTGCCGACGCGCGAGATCGACGCGGTGATCCTGTCGCACGCGCACATCGATCACTCGGGCGCGCTGCCGCTGCTGGTGAAGCGCGGCTTCACGGGGACGATCTTCTGCACGCCGGCGACGCGCGACCTCGCCGCCGCCATGCTCGAGGACGCCGCGATGATCCAGGCCGCCGACGCGCGGTTCATCAACAAGCAGATCGACCGCGAGGGCTCGGAGATGGAACCCGTCGAGGCGCTGTACGACCGCCAGGACGTGGTCCGCACGCTGTCCCAGATGGTGTCGCTGCCCTACGGTCGGCGCTTCCCGGTCGCGCCGGGTGTCCACGTCACGTTCCTCGACGCGGGGCACGTGCTCGGCAGCGCGATCACGGTGCTCGACTTCGACGAGGGCGGCAAGCGCCTGGTCTTCACCGGCGATCTCGGGCGCGCGGGCATGCCCATCTTGCGAGACCCCGAGCGGCCCGACGGCGCCGACGTGCTCATCACCGAGAGCACCTACGGCGATCGCCTCCACGCGCCTTACGAGGAGATGGACGGCCTGCTCGCGGGCATCATCAAGAAGGTCTCCGAGCGCGGCGGCAAGGTGATCGTCCCGACCTTCGCGCTCGAGCGCGCTCAGGAGCTCATCTACGCGATCTCGCGGCTCCGCCGCCGCGGCGACATCCCGGCGGTCGACGTGTTCGTCGACTCGCCGCTGACCGTGAAGGTCACCGAGATCTTCAAGCTCCACCCCGAGTGCTACGACGAGGAGACGCAGAACCGCCTGTTCTCCCGGGACTCCCCGTTCGAGTTCGGCGGGCTGTCGTACGTGGGCGACAAGGAGCAGTCGAAGCTGCTCGATCTGTCGCCGAAGCCCAGCGTCATCCTCTCGGCGAGCGGCATGTGCGAGGCGGGGCGAGTGCTGCACCACCTGAAGGCGACCATCGAGGATCCGAAGAACGCGGTGGTGATCGTCGGCTACCAGGCGGAGCACACGCTCGGTCGGCGCATCGTCGAGCGCCGCCCTCGCGTGAAGATCTTCGGCGTCGAGCGCGAGCTGCGCGCGGAGGTCCACGTGCTGAACGGGTTCTCGGCGCACGCCGATCAGGCCGATCTCTTGCGGTACGCCGACGAGCTCCGCGAGCGCGGCGGCAAGCTGGAGAAGATCGTGCTCGTGCACGGCGAGCCCGGCGCGCAGCGGGTGCTCGCCGACAAGCTCGGCAAGCGCGGGCACCGCGACGTCATCGCGCCGGCCGAGGGCGACCGCGTGACCTTCTGACTGCCCGCGCGCGCGCCGTGCTACGCGCGAGGGCCGTGGCCCCCCCGATCCAGACGCCCCACGAGCACCTCAAGTACAAGCGCATCCTGCTCAAGCTGTCGGGCGAGGCCCTCTGCGGCCCGAGCACGTTCGGCATCGATCCCGAGACGATGCGCCTCACCGCCGACGAGCTCGGCGAGGTCCACGCGCTCGGCGTGCAGATCGGCGTCGTGGTCGGCGGCGGCAACATCTTCCGGGGGCTGAAGGGCGCCGCGAGCGGCATGGATCGCGCGCAGAGCGACTACATGGGGATGCTGGCGACCGTGATCAACGCGCTCGCGCTCCAGGACGCGCTCGAGCAGCGCGGCGTGCCGACGCGGGTGATGACCGCCCTCGAGATCCGACAGGTCGCCGAGCCCTACATCCGCCGCCGCGCCGTGCACCACCTGTCGAAGGGGCACCTGCTCATCTTCGCGGCCGGGACGGGCAACCCCTACTTCTCGACCGACACCGCGGCGGCGCTCCGCGCGATGGAGATCAACGCCGGCGCGCTCTTCAAGGCCACCAAGGTCGACGGCATCTACGACAAGGATCCCGTGAAGAACCCGGACGCCAAGATGTACGCGCGCGTGACCTACCAGCAGTTCATCGCCGATCGCTTGCAAGTGATGGACGCGACGGCCGTCACCCTGTGCCGCGACAACAAGATGCCGGTGCGCGTGTTCAAGCTCGGCACCCGCGGCAACGTCAAGCGCGCCTGCCTCGGCGAGGAGCTGGGGACGCTCGTCAGCGAGTCGGTGTCGTGATGCGCGCCCTCTCTGTTCTGCCGTTCGCGCTGTCGATCGTCGTCGCGGCCGCGTGCGGCTCGAGCGAGTCATCGGCCCCAGCGCCGACGCCATCGGGCTCAGCGGGCGCTTCGGGCGCGGGCGCGGCGGGCGCTCCGGGCGCGGGCGCGGCGGGCGCTCCCATCGCCGGCGCGGCCGGCGCCCCGGTCGCGGGGGCGGCGGGCGCTTCGGGCGCCACGACGAAGACCTCGACCGTGTTCGACGACGTGCGCATCACCAGCAACGGCGCCGGACCCAACTTTCAACACGCCGACGCGCAGGTCGATTTTGGCGTCGCGCCGCTCGCCAAGGCGACCTTCATCGTCGAGCTGCGCTCCACCTGCTTCCCGTTCGAGCAGTGGAAGGCCAGCCCGCCGCCGTCGGGTCAGAGCTGGCCCGCCGAGTGCGACGCGTTCGATCGCAACTTCGAGCTGACGCTCGACGAGCCCGCGGGCCCGGACGATCCGCCCGCGTTCGAGGTGATGCGCGCGATCACCCCGTTCGGCGGGCCGCTGCACCTCGAGATCGACGTGACCGATCTCGCCAACGCGCGCCCGGGGCTCCACACCGCGCGCGTCTTCATCGCCACCTGGTCCGACGGCGCCGGCAAGGTCTCCGGCTCCAACGGCGGCTGGAACGTCACGACCAGGCTCGTGCTCGAGCCGGGCACGCCGCCGCGCAAGGTGCTCGCCGCGATCCCGCTCATCAACAAATCCAACGGAACGAACGAGCCGTTCGGCGAGGCAGAGTTCGAGCTGCCCGCCGGCACCAAGTCGGCCCGCATCGACTACCGCGTGACGGGGCACGGCGGCCCCAACACCGACACCGGCTGCATCGGCCCCGCCGAGGAGTTCTGCAAGCGCACCCACAAGCTGTTCGCCGACGGCGCCGAGATCGAGAACGTGAAGCCCTGGCGCGACGACTGCGACACGCTGTGCACCAAGGCGAGCGACCCGATGTTCAAGGAGTACTGCGCCGAGAACCCCTGCGGCGCCGTCCAGAGCGTGCAGGCGCCGCGCGCCAACTGGTGCCCCGGCAGCCTCACGCCGCCCATCGCCTTCATCGCCGAGGAGCACCAGAAGCCCGGCAAGCACTCGTTTCGCTACGAGATCACGCGCCTGAAGGACGGCGGCTCCTGGCGCACGAGCGCGGTCGTGTTCGCGTACGGAGGCTGACACCGTGGCGTCGCTCGTCATCGCCGCCGCGCAGCTCAACAGTGACGACGACGTCTCTCGCAACCTCGCCGCCGTCGCCGACGTGGTCGCCGATGCCAAGTCATCGGGCGCGCAGTGCGTGGTGCTGCCCGAGAACTTCGCGTTCATGGGCGGCACCGACGAGGCGCGGAGGGGCGCGTCCGAGGCGCTCGACGGCGACGGCCCGATCGTCTCGACGCTGCGACGCCTGGCGACCGAGCACGCGATCACCATCGTCGGCGGCGGCTTCCCCGAGCGAACACGTGATCCCGAGCGCCCACACAACACCGCGGTGGTGGTGGCGCCGACCGGCGACGTCGCCGCGGCGTACCGCAAGCTCCACCTGTTCGACGTCGAGGTCGGCGACGGCCAGTCCTACCGCGAGAGCGCGGCCGTCACGCCCGGCGACTCGACCGTCGTCGTCGACCTCTGCGGCCTGAGGGTCGGTCTCTCCATCTGCTACGATCTCCGCTTCCCCGAGCTCTACCGGCGCCTGGTCGCCGAGGGCGCCGAGGTGCTGCTGGTGCCGGCCGCGTTCACGCTGATGACTGGCAAGGATCACTGGCACGCGCTGCTGCGCGCGCGCGCCATCGAGAACCAGTGCTGGGTGGTCGCCTCAGCGCAGTGGGGCAAGCACCCGAAGGGCCGCCAGACCTACGGCAAGAGCCTGATCATCGACCCGTGGGGCGACGTCGTCGCCCAGGCAGAGGAGGGCGCGCCAGGCTTCGCGCTCGGGCGGCTGACCCGCGCGCGCGTCGAGGCGGTGCGCCGCGCGATGCCGTGCCTGTCGCACCGGCGGCTGTAGCTCAGAAGCGATACTTCGTGTGGCAGCTCGTGCAGCCCTCGAGCACCACGCCGAGCTGCCTGGTGGCGCCCGGTAGATCGTTGGCCTTCGACGCGCGGAGCAGCTTGACGAGCTCGTCGTGGAAGGCCTCGTCCTGCTTCTTGAACTGCTCGAGGTCGCCTCCCTTCGGGGGCTTGTACTGGCCTTGCTCCACGGCCTTCTCGGTGACCATCCGCGCGGCGTGGACCTTCGAGATCCCCGGGGGGATCCTGGCGAGATCGTTCTGTGCGATCGCGGTGACCCAGTCGCGCGTGGCGTCGTGCAGCGCGCGCATCTCCGCTTGCACGGGGTTCGAGGCAGGCGGCAGCGCGCTGGTCACGGGGGCGGCGGCGACCGATTTCGGCTCGTCGTGCGCGTGAGGCTCGCCCTTGGAGGCGCCGTGGCCGTCCGAGTGCTTCGAGTCGCACGCCGCGCCGACGACGGCGAGCGAGCTCGCCAGGCCCAGGATCAACGTTGTCTTCATGTGCTTCGTCTCGTCTCTCCGAGGTGTCTCCAGGCAAGCCAGGCGAGCGCGGTCCAGAACAGCGTCCGCACGGCCATCGCGGCGACGGTGCGCCGCTCGAACGCGCCGCCCGAGGCCACGTGGGCGCCGAACGCGACGTACGCGACCGCGGTGAGCGCCGCGAGCGTCGCCGACAGGCGCGCGGACCAGCGCAGCCCTCGCCACAGCCCGACGCCCGCCGCGACGTAGAGGAAGCCCGCGGCGAAATTGAACCAGAGCACGAACGGGACGTAGGCGCCCGCCTCGACGCGCGCGGCGCCCACGTCGAGCAGGGTGCGCCCTCCGACGACGACGGTGACGACCCCGAACGGGATCGCCAGCGCGGCGGCGACGCGGAGCGCGGAACCTGCGGAGGGGGCGCGGGCAGTCGACATGGCGTGACGGCGTTCGAGCGAGGCTCTGCCCGGCTCGACGTGCCGGAGCAACCCGTCGGCCTCGCGCGCATGACGAATGTCGGTCGCCGACGGGCGCGAAGGCCGTGTCCCGGCCTCGCGGTCTGGTCTATGTTCGCGCCCTCTCATGCCCAGAAAAATCCTGGTCACCGGGGCGACCGGCTTCGTCGGCGCGCGGCTCGTGAGGCGGCTCGTCGACGACGGTCACCACGTCAAGGCGATGGTGCGCGCGTCGTCGTCGCTGCAGATGCTGCGCGATCTGCCCGCCGAGCGGCTCGAGATCGTCGAGGGTGACGTGCTGATGGGCCACACCGTGTTTCGCGCGCTCGCCGGCTGCGATCGCATGTTCCACGTCGCGACGCTGACCAAGTTCTGGGATCCGACGCCCGGCCTGATCGAGCAGACCGCCGCGCGGGGCACCGAGCTCGTGATGGAGATGGCCAAGAAGCGGCGCGTCTCGCGCGTCGTGTTCACGTCGTCGGTCGCGACGCTCGGCGTGCTGCCGCGCGAGGGCGAGATGGACGAGACGCAGGAGCTCGAGCTGTCCGATCCGGCCGAGTACGTGCGCGGCAAGCACCGCGCCGAGCAGATCGCGCTGTCCGCCGCCGCTCACGACCTCGAGGTCGTCGCGGTGCAGCCCGGCTCGATCTTCGGCCCGGGCGACTGGAAGCCCACGCCCGGCGGCCGCGGAGTCCTCGAATTCATCGGGTGGAGAGCGCCGCTGATCGATTTCCCCGTGCTCGGCGGCGGCATCAACGGCGTCGACGTCGACGACGTGGTCGACGGTCACGTGCGGGCGATGGAGCGGGGTCGCTCGGGCGAGCGCTACATCCTCGGGGGCGAGAACGTCACCTACGAGCAGCTGTTCAACATGCTCGCGGAGGTGACCGGGTTGCCGAGCCCCGGCGGTCGCCTGTCGAGGGGCACCGCCGAGCTCGTCGGCAAGCTGCTCGAGCTGCGCGCGCGGTTGACCGGGAGAGAGCCGGATTTCACCTCGCACGAGGTGCGCAACTTCGGCGACGCGTACTCGTGGGTCACGTCGAAGAAGGCCGAGGACGAGCTCGGCTACACGCACAGGCCGCTGCGGCGTGCGCTCGGACGCGCGGTCCAGTGGTACCTCGCCAACGGCTACGTGAAGCCCGCCGACGTCGCGCGCGTCCGCGTCGATCTGCGTGTGCGGCCGTGAGCGCCATGAAGAAGCAGCGCGCCCCCGTCGTCGGCGTGATCATGGGCAGCGAGTCCGATCACCCGACGATGGCCGAAGCCGAGGCCGTGCTCGCGCGGTTCGGCGTGCCGTTCGAGACGGCGGTCGTCTCGGCGCATCGCACCCCCGAGCGCATGTTCGAGTGGGCCACGACGGCGGCCTCGCGCGGGCTGAGGATCGTGATCGCGGGCGCGGGCGGCGCCGCGCACCTGCCGGGGATGGTCGCGTCGCTGACGCCGCTGCCGGTGCTCGGCGTGCCGGTGCAATCGAGGGCGCTGTCCGGCCTCGACAGCCTCCTGTCGATCGTCCAGATGCCCGCCGGGATCCCCACCGCCACGTTCGCGATCGGCGCCGCCGGCGCGATCAACGCGGGCCTGTTCGCGGTGAGGATGCTCGCGGTCTCCGACGCGCGGCTGGCGACGGCGCTCGCGCGGTACCGCGCTGACAACGTCGAGAAGGTGCTCGCCAGCGACGCCCGCGTGAAGAAGGGCGACCGGTCGTGAGCTCACGCCCGCCGTCGAGCGTGACCGCGCGCGTCGGCATCCTCGGCGGCGGCCAGCTCGGGATGATGCTCGCCGCGTCGCTCTTCAAGCTCGGCGCCGACGTCTCGCTCTACGATCCCGACCCGAGATCACCCGCGCGCCACCGCTTCGCGAGCGTGACCACGGCGGCCTGGACCGATAGAGCGGCGCTCGCGCGGTTCTTCGCGGAGGTGGACGTCGTCACGTACGAGTTCGAGAACGTCGACGTCTCCGTGATCGCCGAGGTCGCCGGCCATCGGGTGTTTCGGCCGGGGCTCTCGGTGCTGACCACGACGCAGGATCGACTCGCCGAGAAGCGCCTCTGCCGCGAGCGCGGGCTGCCGCACGCCCGGTTCGAGGCCGCGTCGAGCCCCGACGAGCTGCGCGAGGTGGGCCGCGCGTTCGGGTTCCCGTTCATCGTGAAGACGGCGCGCGGCGGCTACGATGGCAAGGGCCAGGCGCGCGTCGTCGACGAGGCGTCGCTGGAGCGCGCGACCGCCGAGCTGTTCGCCGACGGCGCCGCGCGGCGCTCGCTCATCCTCGAAGAGCTCGTGCCCTTCTCGCTCGAGGCGAGCTGCATCGTCGCGCGCGACGCGGCCGGGCGCGCCGAGGTGTTCCCCATCTTCGAGAACCACCACGAGCACCACGTGCTCGACTGGACGCTGGTGCCCGCGCGCCTGCCCGAGCCCGTCGCCGAGACGATCCGCGAGATCGCGCTCGAGGCGGCGCGTGGGATGGATGTGGTGGGCCTGCTGACGACCGAGCTGTTCGTCGCGCCGTCCGCCGCGACGACGGGCGGGCGCGTGGTCGGCGAGCATGCCGTGTTCGTCAACGAGTTCGCGCCGCGCCCGCACAACTCGGGGCACGTGACGCGAACCGCGACGACGCTCAGCCAGTTCGACGCGCTCGCGCGCATCCTCTGCGACCTGCCGCTCACGACGCCGCGCCTCGTCAACGACGGCGCGTTCGTGATGGGCAACCTGCTCGGCGATCTTTGGCTCGACCGCGGCGCCGCGCGGCTCGCGTTCGACGCGTGGGCGCGCCACCCCGAGGTGCTCGACGTGATGCTGTACGGAAAGCACGAGGCGCGCGCCGGCCGCAAAATGGGCCATTTCGTGGCGCACGCCGCCTCTCCCTCGCGCGCGATCGACGCGGTCGCCGCGTTTCGAAGGGATCTCTCCCGCCCGGTCGGATAGGCTCGGGCAGGTGCGCGCGGCGTGGACGTCCCTCTTGCTGGCGGTGCTCCCCGCGTGCGGGGCGAGCTACCAGGCCGTGTACGACGGGGACGTCCACTTCGAGCGCTGCTATCGCTTCGACGCCGAGCCTTCGCGCACGCGAGAGGAGCGCCTCGCCTGCTGGAGCGCGTGGTCACGACGCCACACGCGCGGGCAGACCGCCGACCGCGTCGACTACGCCGCCGCGCGCGCCCGCACGCTCTCGCAGGGAGACGCGTCACCGGCCGGACCGAGCATGGTCCCCACGGCGAGCGCGTCGGCCACGGCGGCCGTCTCCGCGGTCGCCACCGTGTCGGCGCTACAAGACGATCCGAGCCTGAGCACGCGACAGCTCTGCTTTCGTGACTGCGGCGATCAGTTCTCCCGCTGCGCGAGCAAGTGCGACCGCACCTCGTGCGTCAAGAAGTGCGGCGACGTCGTCAAGCTGTGCGTCGGCGAGTGCCTCTTAGCGCGACGTCCGCCCAAATGTGCACCGCGATGCGCGTGTGATAAGGGCGGCCGCTGTGAAGCCCAGCCTCCTCGCGGTCCTGCTCGGCGCGTCTCTGTCCGTCTCCGCCTGCAAGAAGGACGAAGAGAAGCGCGGCGCGCCGCACTCGACCGTCGCCGAGGACCCCGCCGAGAAGGCGCTGCCCAGGTGGACGAACGACGAGCTGCTCGATCGCGCCCGACGCAGCCACGAGTGCGGCCTGTACGAGGCCGCGCAGTGCGACGATCTTCACATCCTGGCCGTCCGATGCGAGCTCGTCCTGCGCGCGCAGAAGGACGCGGCGCTGCGCAGGCGCCTGCTCGCCGACGCGCACAGCCCCGACAAGAACACGCGCGAGGCCGCGCTGCGGATCGTCACGTTTCTCTCCGACGACGCGTCGGTCAAGGTCGTGCACGACGCGCTCCACCAGGCCGACAAGGCGGCGGCGTGCCGCGTCCCCGCGTACGGCGTCCACTTCAAGCGCGAGGACGCCCCGCGGATCGCCGAGCTCGAGAAGGTGTGCGCCGACGGCAAGCCCGTGATCGCCGCCACCCTCGAGAAGGTCCAGCAGGCGAAGCCCGGCGAGACCGTGGCGGCCGGCTCGACCTGCGAAGAGCTCCGCGCCGACGACTGACGGCGGACGCTGGTTTACCTGTGCACGCGCGCGCGGGCTCGGCCTATCCTCGGCGCCGTGCCACCGCGGGCGAGCGATCTCGACATCCAGAGGATCCTCCAGGTGCTGCCGCACAGGCACCCGATGGTGATGGTCGACCGGGTGACGCGCATCGAGCCGGGCAAGGAGATCACCGGGTACAAGGCCGTCTCCTTCAACGAGCCGTGGTTCACGGGACACTTTCCGTCGCGGCCCGTCTTGCCCGGCGTGCTGATCATCGAGGCGCTCGCGCAGATAGGCGGCATCCTCGCGTACGCGACCGAGCCCTTCGACTCGGCGTCGAACGTCCTCTACTTCCTGGGGATCGACAAGGCGAAATTTCGCAAGCCGGTGGTGCCGGGCGACCGGCTCGATCTGCGCTGCGAGATCGTCCACCACCGCTCCAACGTCTGGAAGCTCCGCGGCCACGCGAGCGTCGACGGCACGCTCGCCGCCGAGGGCGAGCTGCTCGCGTCCGTGGTCGATCGCTGATGGCCTCGCGCGTCGACCCGACGGCGAAGGTCGACCCTGGCGCGACGCTCGACGACGGGGTCGAGGTGGGCCCGTACGCGGTCGTCGGAGACGGCGTGCGGCTCGGCGTCGGCACGCGGCTGCTCGCGCACGCGGTCGTGCTCGGCCCGACGACGCTCGGCGCGCGCAACGTGGTCCACCCGTTCGCGGTGCTCGGCGGGGACCCGCAAGATCGATCGTACCGCGGCGAGCCGACGCGCCTCGTGGTCGGCGACGACAACGTGTTCCGCGAGCACGTCACGATCAACCGCGGCACCACGAAGGATCGCGGCGAGACGCGCGTCGGCTCGGGCAACCTGCTGCTCGCGGGCGCGCACGTCGGGCACGACTGCGCGCTCGGCGACGGCGTCTTGCTGACCAACGCGGCGCTGCTCGGCGGGCACGTCTCGATCGGTGACCACGCGGTCATCGGCGGCGGCGCGGCGGTCGCGCCGTTCTCCATCATCGGCCGCGTCGCGTTCGTCGCCGGCGGCGCGTGCGTCGAGCGCGACGTGCCGCCGTTCGTCATCGCCGCCGGCGATCGCGCCCGCGTCCGCGCGCTCAACGTGGTCGGCCTCGAGCGACGCGGAGCTCCGCCCGACAGCGTCGCCAGGCTCCGCGTGGTGTTCAGGCGGCTCTTCGCGGGGGGCGCGCCGCGACGGCTGGTGCTCGACGAGCTCACGCGCGAGGCGGACGAGGACCCGTGGGTGCGCGAGCTGGTCGCTGCGCTGGCGAAGGCCCCTCGATGATCCGCGCGCGAGCGACCCTGTGGCTCTGCCTCGCGCTCGGCGCGTGCGGCCGCTCCGAGCTCGACACGTCCACGTACGAGCTCATCGGCGGCCGCGCCCAGCCGCCACGCGACGCGGGCACCGACGGCCCCGCGCGCGACGCGAGCGCCGACGCGACGAGCCCGGACGACGCCGGCGTGGTGACCGGGCGCTGCCCCGCCGCGCTGCTCGAGGGCTCGCCGGCGCCGATCTCCGCGTACTGCCCCACGCGCGCCCACGAGAGCAGCCGCTCGGCGCCCAGCGCCACCGAGCTGCTCTGGAGCGTCCAGCTCTCGGGCAAGACCAACCCCGACGACGCCGTGATCATCGCGCCGTCGGGTCGCGCGTTCGTGCGCGTCGATCCCGATACGGACGACAGCGCGTGGATCCCGACGCGGCTGGTCGCGGTCGATCCGGGCGGCGTCGTCGCGTTCGAGCGCGACCTCGCCGGCGCGCTCGCCGGCACGCCGTGGCTCGACGCCGACGGCGCGCTCGTGACGCTGATCGTGAAGGCTCCGAAGCGCACCGTGCTCGCGCTCGATCTGCAGGGCGAGACGCTGCGAGAGGCGACCTTCGAGGAGCCGTTGCGCGGGCAGCCCGCGGTGGGGCCCGACGGCGCGACCTACTTCTCGCTCGCGCTCTCCGGCGAGCCCGCGCGCGTGCTCAAGCTGTCCAGGCTGGGTGAGCGCGTGTGGACCTCGGCGCCGATCGGTCGATACCCGGGCGAGCTCGCGCTCGATCGCGCGGGGCGTGTGCTCGTCGCGACACACCAGGGCGCGCCGACCTCGGCGGGCGACGAGCTCGCCGTCACCGCGCTCGAGCCCGACGGCTCGGTCGCGTGGCAGACCTCGCTGACCGAGCAAGGCCAGCTGATCGACGGGCCGAGCGTGGGCCCCGACGGCGCAAGCTACACGGTCGTGTGGACCGCGCAGTCGACCAAGACCACGCTCGTCGTGCTCGAACCGACCGGCGCCGTGCGCCACGTGATCGACACGAAGGCGAAGCCCTGGGGCGGCGGCGTGACGGGGCTCGCGATCGGCGGCGACGGCGCCGCGTACGTGAAGGCGGGCGAGGCGCTGACCGCGATCGACGCCACGGGCGCGATCCGCTGGTCGAGGTACGCCCACCCGAACGTGCTGATGGGCTGCACCATCGACGCGAGCGGCGCCGTCATCGTGTCATCGGGCAAGGTCGAGGTGCTCGACGCGCTGACCGGCGCGGTGCTGTCGACGTACGCTGGGCCTCCCATGCAAGGCAACACGACCTACGCGGTCGGCGGGGTGACGCTCGGCGAGGGCGTCTACTATTTCACCGATTTCGGCCAGAAGCTCTACGCCGTCGGCGCGCCCTGAGCGCCGCGCGGCGCTGGCACCGCGGCCTCGAGCGGGCTCGGCCCCGTGTTGGCGAGCCACGAGCGCGTGACGCTGTACGCGACCTTCAAGGCCTTCACGCGGTCGACGCGCAGCCCGCCGAAGTATTGCACGCCGATCTCGAGCCCCTCGGGCGTCCTCGCGAAGTTGTCCTCGAACCACCCGCGCGCGGGCCCGAAGAACCTCCGACACAGCCAGTCGCGCGTGTCCATGTCCCACCCGAGCCACGAGTCGAGCAAGACGCGTGGCCAGTCGCCGAACGACAGCTCGTCGCTCCGCAGCCGCGCCACGAGGTACGGCGCGAGCAGCTCGCCGTACAGGATCGCCTGCGCGATCCCCTCGCCGGTGATCGGATCGACCCCGGCCGCCTCGCCGATCAGCAGCGCGCGCGGTCGCGAGCACGGCTCGTGCGTCGCGAACCCGCGCTCGGCGTAGCGCTTCTTCTTGCAGTCCGAGAGCCTCAGGTCGAATCTCGCGAGCCTGTCCTCGAGACGCCGAGCGATGTCGACCTCGCCCGCGTCGTGGCCCGGCAGGACCAGGTGATAGACCCCGCGGCACACCATCGCGCGGCCGCCGACCAGCGTCGGGAAATCCCACTCGTAGCCGTTGAAGCCGTGATCGCCGACGTCGAAGTGCATCAGATCGCGGGGGCCGTCGTGTCTCGTTTGCTCTGTGTCGACCTCGAGCACCTGCGCGCGCCACGCGCCCGCGCCGAACCCGAGCGACTTGCGCACGGCGCTGCCGACCCCGTCGGCGCCGACGATCACGCGCGTCGTCAGCTCGCCCGTGTCCGTCAGGACGCGCGCGCCGTCCGGGCCCGCCTCGACGCCGAGCACCTTCACGCCCTCCTCGATGCGGACCCCGCGCGCGCGCGCGAGCTGGGCGAGCGCGTGATCGAACTCGACCCGACGCACGACGCGACCGATGTGCCGCGCGCGCCCCTCGATGGTGGCCTTCGGGAGCACGAGCGAGATCCCCGCGCACGGCACGTGCGGCACGTCGATCGTGACGCCGATGCGCGCGAGGGCCATCTCGGCGCGCCCGCCGACGCCGCCCGCGCAGTACTTGTCGCGCGGATAGCGCTCGCGCTCGAGCACGACGAGCCGGCCCCTCAGCCTGGGCTCGTGATGGAGCAGGAAGAGGGCCGCCGACAGCCCGGCAGGCCCTCCTCCGACGATGACGACGTCGTGCTCGGTCCGCCGCGTCACTTCGCGCCGAACGCGAGCTGCCGCAGCACGTACTGCAGGATGCCGCCGTGCTCGACGTACTTGAGCTCCTCGGGCGTATCGACGCGGACGTGGGCCTCGAACGCGGTGGTCTTGCCGTCGGCGGCGACGGCGGTGACCTTGGCCTTCTTGCCGCTCTTCCACGCGGTCTTGATGCCCTCGGCGACGCCGTCGATCGAGATCACCTCTTCGCCGGTGAGCCCGAGCGACTGCGCCGTCTGGCCCTTCGGCAGCTCGAGCGGGATCACGCCCATGCCGACGAGGTTGGAGCGGTGGATGCGCTCGAAGCTCTCGGCGAGCACCGCGCGCACGCCCTGCAGCGCCGGACCCTTGGCCGCCCAGTCGCGCGAGCTGCCCGAGCCGTACTCCTTGCCCGCGAGGATCACCGTCGGCACCTTCTCGGCCTTGTATTTCTCGGCGGCGTCGAAGATGGTCATCGGCGCCCCGTCGGGCAGGTGGCGCGTGACGCCGCCCTCGGTGCCGGGGGCGAGCAGGTTGCGCAGCCGGATGTTGGCGAACGTGCCGCGCATCATCACCTCGTGGTTGCCGCGCCGCGAGCCGTACGAGTTGAAGTCGGCCTTCGTGACGCCGCGCTCGTCGAGGTAGAGGCCCGCGGGTCCCTTGTCCTTGATGTTTCCGGCGGGCGAGATGTGATCGGTGGTGATGCTGTCGCCGAGCACCGCGAGCACGCGCGCGCCCTTGATGTCCTCGAGCGGCGCGGGCTCCCTGCCCATGCCCTCGAAGTAGGGCGGGTGCTTCACGTATGTGCTCGACGGCTCCCACCCGTAGGTCTCGCCCGCGGGCGCCTCGATGGCCTGCCAGCGCGCGTCGCCCGCGAACACGTCCGCGTAAGACTTGGTGAAGAGCTCACGCGCGATGACCTTGTTGATCGCCGCGTCGACCTCGTCGCGCGTCGGCCAGATGTCGCGCAAGAAGACGTCCGCACCGTCCTTGCCCTTGCCGATGGGCTCGCGCTCGAAGTCGATGTCCATCGTGCCGGCGAGCGCGTAGACGACGACGAGCGGCGGGCTCGCGAGGTAGTTGGCGCGGACGTCGGCGTGGATGCGCCCCTCGAAGTTGCGGTTGCCGCTGAGCACCGCGACCGCGACGAGATCGCGATCGTTGATCGTGCTCGACAGCGCCGGATCGATCGGCCCGCTGTTGCCGATGCACGTCGTGCAACCGAAGCCGACCACGTTGAACCTGAGCGCGTCGAGCGCGTCGGAGACGCCCGCTGCCCTCAGGTAGTCTGGGACGGCCTTCGAGCCCGGCCCGAGGCTGCACTTGACCCACGGCTTCGCGGTGAGGCCCCGGTCGACCGCCTTCTTCGCGACGAGGCCGGCGGCGAGCAAGACGGCCGGGTTCGACGTGTTGGTGCACGAGGTGATCGCCGCGATCACGACGTCGCCGTGCTTCAGCTCCGCCGCGTCATAGCCGAGCGCGGTCGTGGTCGCCTTCGTCGCGCCGGCCTGCGCGAGGCCCTTCTTCTTGGCGTCGGTCGGCGCCGCGAGCAGCGCGTCGAGCGACTTCTTCCACTCGGCCTTCGAGACCTCGAGCGCCACGCGATCCTGCGGGCGCTTCGGGCCAGCGATCGACGGCTTGACCGTCGACAGATCGAGCTCGAGCACGTCCGAGTACTCGGCCTTGTCGAAGGCCTCCTCGCCGAACATGTGCTGCTCTCGGTAGTAGGTCTCGACGAGCCTCGTGAGCGCGGGGTCGCGGCCGGTGAGCTCGAGGTAGCGGATCGTGCGCTCGTCGACCGGGAAGATGCCGCACGTCGCGCCGTACTCGGGCGCCATGTTGCCGATCGTCGCGCGGTCGGTGAGCGGCAGCTCGAGCGCGCCCTTGCCGATGAACTCGACGAACTTGCCGACCACGCCGCGCTTGCGGAGCATCTGCGTGACCGTGAGCACGAGATCGGTCGCGGTCGCGCCGTCGGGCAGCTTGCCGGTGAGCCTGAAGCCCACCACCTGCGGGATCAGCATCGACAGCGGCTGGCCGAGCATCGCCGCCTCGGCCTCGATGCCGCCCACGCCCCAGCCGAGCACGCCGAGGCCGTTGATCATGGTGGTGTGCGAGTCGGTGCCGATCACCGTGTCGGGGTACGCGATCGGGTTGCCGTCGACCTTGGCGACCGGGTTGTCGAGCGTCGTGAAGACGACCTTGGCCAGGTACTCGAGGTTGACCTGATGGACGATGCCGGTCGCCGGCGGCACGAGGCGAAAGTTCTGGAACGCCTTCTGTCCCCACTTGAGGAATTTGTAGCGCTCGCCGTTGCGCTCGAACTCGAGCTTCACGTTCTCCTCGGCCGAGGTGGCGGTGCCGGCGACGTCGACCTGCACCGAGTGGTCGATCACGAGATCGACCGGCGCCAGCGGGTTGATTTTTTTAGGATCCCCGCCGAGCTTCACCATCGCGTCGCGCATCGCGGCGAGGTCGACGACGACGGGCACGCCGGTGAAGTCTTGCAGCACGACGCGCGAAGGCGTGAACGCGATCTCGACCGACGGCTCGGCCTTGGGGTCCCACTTGCAGAGGGCCTCGACGTGCGCGGCGGTCACCGACGTGCCGTTCTCGAAGCGCAGCAGGTTCTCGAGCAGGATGCGCAGGCTGTACGGCAGGCGCCGCGGATCGAGGCCGCGCTTCTCGAGCGCGTCGAGGCGGTAGAGATCGAAGCTCTTGCCCGAAATCTGGATGCTGCTGCGTGCGCCAAAGCTGCCGGTCATCTCTGTCTCCTCTGGGGGGTGCGGCCGCGGACGGGACGCCGCGCGGGCGATCGGGCGCGTCTTTCGCAGGTTCTCCCCGCCTCTGCAAGCGGCCGCGGGCGCGGTCAGCTCCAGCCGATGATGAAGCGGAGATCGTACGTCGGCGTGCCGTCGATCTCGCCTGCGCGCAGCGGCGGCGCGGCGCGAAAGGTCGCGTCGCGCGCGCCCGAGATGCGCAGCGCCGTCATCAAGAACCCCTCGGCGAGCGGCGTCGACAGCGGGACGAGCGGCATCGGCACGCTCGAGTGCGTGATCTCGTGCAGGTGATCGTCGAGCGCGGTCGAGACCGCCTCGCCGAAATCGAAGTACTGCATCGCCGCGCGCCCGACCCGCGACGCGATCGTCTCGGGGCTCGTGAAGTTGAGGATGACCTTGTAGAGGCCGTGGATGTCGGCCTCGGCCTGCGCGGCGGCGCGCGCGAGCATCGCGTCGTACAGCGACAGGCCCGAGGCCTTGGCCGCGGCGATCGCGAGCGGCAGGAGCGGCAGCGCGTCGTACCAGCTCGCGGTCAGAAAATGCTGGTGGACGAACCGCGAGAGCGCCGGCTCGAGGTGCGGGTCGAGGTCGCGGAGGCCGCCGGGCAGCTGCGAGGTGTAGTAGCCGACCGACGAGCGATACACGTGGCCCTTCACGCGAAACGGGCTCTCGCCGGGCGCGTAGCGCGGCGCCGTGGCGAGCGCCGACTTGAGAAACCCGCTCGGCCGCGTCGGCAAGATCGGCGTCGTTCGGATGACCCGCTCGCTCTCGGGCGGTTCGAGCTGCAGCGGCGGAGAGTCGCTGACGGGGCGTCGCACCATGTCGGCGGAGGCGAGCCTAATCGAAAAGTGTGGCGCGAGTCCCGGAAGATCTGATACCTTTTGGATTTTTTTGGTTTGGATCCCTAGAAGGGCTTCCACACCGCGCTGCCCTCCTCCTCGCGAGGGGTCGGTGGCGGCGAGGCGGGCGGCGCCTCGGGCGGTGGGGCGGCGGGTGGCGGCGCGCCGGGTCCGCTCGGCTTCGCGGCCGGCGCGTCCTCGCCGTGGTTGTCGTCGTCGTCATCGTCGTCCGACGCCGACGCGGCGGGCGCGGCCGCGCCGCCCTGGGACGGCAGCGGCAGCGCGTCGAGCACCTTGTCGAGCTCGGCCTTCCACGCGGCGAACGCGTCACGCTCGCTCGGCGGCAGCACGCGCTCGCCGTCCATCTTCAGCACCGCCAGGCCGTCGACGAACACGCCGTTCTTCTTGACGGAGAAGTGCAGGTGCGGCCCGGTGCTGCGCCCGGTCGTGCCGACGTACCCGATGAGCTGTCGGGTCTCGACCTTGTCGCCGACCTTGAGGCCCGGCGCGAACTTCGACATGTGCGCGTAGCCCGTCTCGATGCCGCCGGGGTGCGCCAGCACGACGAGGTTTCCGCTGGGGCCATGGGGCCCGACGATCGACACGGTGCCGTGCGAGACGGCGTAGATCGGCGTGCCGGTCGGCGCGCCGAAGTCGGTGCCGTTGTGCGGCGAGACCACCTTCAAGATCGGGTGCAGGCGCTTCGGGTTGAAGCGTGAGGTCACGCGCGGGAACTTCACCGGGAAGCGCCAGCCGCCCTTGTACGGGGCCTTGCCGGCCTCGTCGAAGTAGCCGCGGCTCTTCTCTCCCTTGAAGCGGTAGAGGCGCGTCGATTTCTCGGCCTTCGGAGTCCAGAACTCGACGGCCTCGATCTCGACGTACCGCGCGAACCGCCCGAAGGAGCGCTGCTCGAGCGCGACGACGCGCAGCGTGGAGCCCTTGCCGAGGCGAGACAGCGAGATGCGATCCGCGAGCGCGTCGTCGAGCGTGTCGAGGAGATCGTCGTCGAAGCCGGCGTCGATGACGGCCTGCTTCAGCTCCTCCTTCACGACGACCGTCTTGGCGACGCGCTTCGTCTCCACCTGCATGTCGAGCTTGGCGCCGGTGAGCTCGCCGTCGTCGCCCTCCCTCGCCTGCCAGACGTCGACGGCCGAGGTGATGTACTCGAAGGCCTTCACGCGCTTCGTCGCCTTGTCGAGCGCGACGACGTACTGGTGGCCGCGCTTGGGACGATCGAACACCTTCGCGTCGCCGAACGCGCGCAGGATGCGGGAGATCTGCGCGCTCGACACCTTGTCCTCCTCGAGCGCCTCGGTGAGCGCGCGCTTGCCGAGCTTGCCGGCGGCCACGCGCACCGCGTCGTCGGCCTCGAGCGACTGGACCCGAAAGATCGGCGGCGCGGCGGGGTCGGGCGCGGCGGGCTCGACAGGCGCGTTCGAGGACGCCGCGGGTGGCGGCGTGGCCTCGGGCGACGCGCGCGAGGCCAGGGACGCCGGCAGCCCGCGGGTCGGACCGTCGATCTTGATCAGCACCGCGAGCACGGTCGCGATCGCCGTGACGCCGAGCGCCGCGCCGACGATCGCGACGAGGCGCGGCGGCAGGCCCCGCTTCTCGGGCGGCCTCGGCGGCAACAGCGGGACGTCGGCGGCCTGCTCGGCGGGATCGATCGCGCTCGGCGCGGCGGGCGGCGCGTTCGCGTCGATCGTGGCGGGCACTCGCCCGGTCAACGACAGCGGCGCGTCGGCGACGTCGGGTGGCTCGTCGGAGATCTGCTCGACCGTCAGCGCCGCGTCGGGATCCTGGAGCACCAGCCGCGGCGCGGCGGCGGAGGGCTCGTCGACGGGCCGTTCGAGC
>CAUJFL010000413.1 GCA_963169165.1 Myxococcota bacterium
TGCTTGCTTGCTTGCTTGCTTGCTTGCTTGCTTGCTTGCTTGCTTGCTTGCTTCATGCCGGACGGGAGCGTTTCAGCTATCCGCGTCCAGGTCAAGGCGAATCTTCCCTCCACCGCCCTCACCACCCAATGAACCTCACGACCCTCCCGGTCGCGGTGGCGGCGCCAGGTCCCACGGCGTTGCCAGCAGACACGCGCTCGGTCGATCCGAGCCGCCTCCCGTCGACGAAGGACCCGTTGCGTAGTCCGGCGTCCGCGACGTGCGGCACGCCGCCGTGCCCCGACAGCGCGTAGCGCCGACCCGACAGCTGCGCGCCGCAGACGCCGACGGCCCCGACGTCCAAGCGCCCGAACACGCCGAGGCGCCAGAGCGCGATGGCCGCGACCAGGTGAGCGACGAGGAGCCGACTCACCCGCGCCCCCGCGGACGCCCCAGCCGGACCCGTCTGCTCCTCCGTCTGCGACGGCTTCACGTCGACTCCGTCAGGATGCCGCGGTCGCGGCGCGGCGCGAGGATCAGGGAGGAGTCGCGCCCCACGTCCCCCCGCCCTTCGCGCACGCGTCCATCAGCGTGGTCACGTCGTTGAGGCTGCCCGTGTAGTAGCAGCTGGCGCCGGTCGCGCCGGCGCTGGTGCAGCAACCGACCACGTTCGCAGTCGGGCAGGTCTCGCTGACGACGGCGTGGGCCATCTCGCAGTTCGCCTTCGCCTGGGCCACCGAGGCGGCCGGTCCGCTCGCCTGCGTGCAGCTCTTCGCGCCGTCGAAGTAGCAGGCGACCTTGACCAGCCCGCCCGCGCTTCCGCCGGCGCTCGCGCCCGAGCTGACGTTCGAGCCTCCGGCGCCGGGGCCCGAGCCCGCCGTCCCCGAGGAGCCTGATGAGTCGGAGTCAGAGCTGCAGGCGGCGAGGGCGAGCAGCGCGGCGGCCATGAGTGACAGCGTCGTCTTGGTGTCCATGCGCCTCGGGATACGCCTCTTCCCCGGGCCTCGCAAGCGGTGGCCCACCCTCGCCCTCCGCTCGGGTTGGTCCTCGGGGATCCCTTCGTTCAGCGGAGGACGGCCACCGCGGCGGCGTCGGCGTCGCCCCAGCGGGCGTCGCCCGAGCGAGGTCGAGCTCCAGCAGCGGCCCGCCCGTCGCGACCAAGTGGGTCTGCTACCGCACGCCCACTGACAGCCGCCGCGCCGGCGCCTCGGAGCGCGGGAGCTGCACGTCCAGCCTCCACGGCCTGTCAGTGACAGTAGGTCGCGAGCTCGGCGACCGGGCCCATCACCACCGCCACCTGCCTTCGGCCCAGCGCGATGGTGTCCTCGACGCACGGCTGGATCGACGCCAAGTGAACGATCCGCGCCCGTGACACGATCGACGCCGGTCGCCGTCCCGGCCAAGACTGTCAGCCCCCTCCTCGGTCCCGACCGCGAGCGGCCGCAGCCGGTGCTCCACGCTGGCAGCGCGCCCACTGGCTTCGCGGGCTCGACCGCCGCGCCCGCCGCGCCGTCAAACGGGTGGACGTCCAGCGTCCACCAGCCCTCCGTTGCTCGCGGAAGCTCCACACCCACGACCCGGTGTCGCCCACCGACGCGAGGAGCACGCCCGCGGGCCTCGTCGTGACGACGAGGAGGAGAGCGAAGCCGACGAGACCGAGGCCGAACATGGACCGCCCGCCGCGCTCCTGCTCGGCTTCGTCGGACCGACCCCCACACCGCGGAACGGAGGTAGAGCCCGCCGCGGTCGATTCCTTGTAGACTCATTCCATGCGCATCGAGCTCGCCCTCGCTCTCATGGCAGTTCAGATCGTGGCGCCCGGCTGTGCGTCGGCTGGATCCGAGCCCACCTCCGAGTCCACCGGCGCGAACGGCAACCCGTCGGCGGGCGCCGGCGGAGGCCAGTCGTCGGGCGCGAGCGGTAGCGGAGGCGAGGGCGGCGCGACCGGCAGTGGCGCTGCTGGGGCAGGCGGGGGAGGGGCGGGCGGCGCGGGCGGCACGTCCGCAGAGGGGGGCGCGGCTGGCGCCGGTGGGAGCGGCCCGTGCACCATCCCCGCCGACGTCGACAAGTTTCTCGTGGACCGAGGCGCCGCGCTCTGTGCGCAGCTCGCGGGGTGTTGCACGATGGCCAAGCTCGGGTACGACGCGCACGCCTGTGAAGCAGAGCAGCTCGCCTTCACCCGCAAGTACGCGCAACTCACGGGCTGCGTCCTCGGGGTCGACCAAGCGAAGGCAGAGGCGTGCCTCGCTTCGTTCGTGCCGACCCAATCGTTCTGTGAATACGAAGAGCACCAGACGGACGAGAGCTACCTCCTCTGCAGCGACGTCGTCTTCGGGACGAAGGCGCCCGGCCAGCCTTGCTCGAGCCACTTTGACTGTGCGCCGGTCACTGGCAAGTCGGTCACGTGCACCGACAGCGGCTTTGGCCCCACGTGTCGTGACTCGGTGCTCGGCGCCGTCGGCGCGGCGTGCAAGTCGCCGGAGAACGGGCAGACGCACGTGCTCGACTGCGCGGCGGGCTTGTACTGCGACGGCGGGGCGATGAAATGCCGCAAGCTCGGGGACGTCGGTGACTCGTGCGGGAACCCGATCCAGGGCTCGTGCCTGCCGCACCTGTTCTGCGCGGCGGGCAAGTGCGCAGTCGGAACCACCCAGCTCGGGGGTGAGTGCGACTACCTCGTCAACGTCTGCGCGCCTGGGATGCACTGTGACACCACGACGTGGAAGTGCGCGAAGTCGGCGACGCTCGGCGGGCCCTGCCTTCCAGACGGCACCTGCGCTCCAATCGGCGGCGCGGCCTCATGCGTCGCCGGCCGCTGCGGGATCGGCAAGGGTGCTACCGGCACGGGCCTGTGTGCTCCGTGATCGCGGTGAACCAACGCGAGCATCCTGGTCGCGCGCCGAGGTGGATATCGAGCCTGGTCCGACGCTCGGGTCACGCCGCCTCCACCTTCTCGGAGCACCGCTGACATGATCAAGCCACGCCGCTGCTGTGTTCCACTGTCACGATCGATCGATGGCGTGGCTGGATCCCCACCCTCGGTGAGCCGCCCGTCCTCACGGACACGCGACAGGCGACGGAGGAGGAGGGTTGCACGCGGCGCCAGCGGGGCAGGGGTGGTCCTCGAGCAGGTTGCACCTCCCGTCGTCGGTGCGCAGCACGCACGGCCGCTTGCCCGAGGTCTCCGCGCAAGGCCGCGGGCTCGTCGCGACCGGCAGCGGCTCCTTCTTCGGCGCCTCGGCGCTCCTTGGGGGGGGCGGCGGCGGGTTCATGTGGCACTGGGGCGGCTCGCACCCCCCGCGGGAGCCCCCCGCGCTCTTGCAGGCGGGCAGCGCGGACAGCGTGAGGACGAGCGGCGCGGCGAGGCGGCGGGGACGGGGCGGCTTCATCGCTCCAGTCTCGCACGCCGACGCGCCGTCGCAGAGGGGCGGGCGGTGCTATGACCGCGCCGACCTCTCGATGCTCGGCGTCTCCTCTCTTGGCAAATCGTACGGTGGGCGCGTCCTCTTCGAGGGCGTGTCGCTCCAGCTCAACGCGGGCTGTCGCTACGGGCTCGTCGGCGCCAACGGCTCGGGAAAATCGACCTTCCTGCGCATCCTGTCGGGCCAGGAGCCCGCGACGGACGGCGAGGTGTCGGTGCCGTCTGGAGCGCGGCTCGGCGTGCTCGGGCAGGATCACTTTGCAGACGACGCCGAGCTCGTCCTCCACGCGGCGATGCGCGGCGACGCGGTGGTGCTGGCCGCGCTGCGGGCGCGCGAGCGCGCGCTCTCGGGCGAGGGAGATCCCTCGGCGCTCGGCGAGCTCGAGCACCTGCTGTCGACCGCCGACGGCCACACGCTCGAGGCGCGCGCGAGCGCGATCCTGGTCGGCTTGGGCATCCCCGAAGGGCAGCTGCGGGGACCCGTCTCCGCGCTCTCCGGCGGCCTGCGCCTGCGGGTGCTGCTCGCGCAGGCGCTCGTGTCTCGCCCCGACGCGCTCTTGCTCGACGAGCCCACCAACCACCTCGACATCCTCTCGATCAGGTGGCTCGAGGGCTTCCTCGCGGCGTTCCGCGGCGTCTCGCTGGTGATCTCGCACGATCAGCGCTTCCTCGACAACGTCGCGACCCACGTGCTCGACGTCGACTACGGCACTGTCACCGAGTACACGGGCAACTACTCGGCGTTCGTCGTCGACAAGGCCGCGACGCGCGCGCGCAAGGAGGGCGAGATCGCGCGCAAGGAGGCCGAGATCGCGAAGAAGCGCGCCTTCGTCGAGCGGTTCGGCGCGAAGGCGACCAAGGCGAAGCAGGCCCAGAGCCGCCTCAAGCAGATCGAGAAGATCGAGGTCGAGGAGCTCGCGTCGAGCTCGCGACGGGCGCCGTCGTTCGCGTTTCAGCCGAGGCGCCCGAGCGGCAAGGACGTGCTCGAGCTGCGCGCCGTCTCGAAGTCGTACGGGGACAGGCGCGTGCTGTCGGGGTGCTCGCTGCGTGTCCAGCGAGGAGAGCGCGTCGCGGTGATCGGCGCAAACGGCCTCGGCAAGTCGACGCTCGCGCGCATCGTCGCTGGCAGGCTGTCGCCGGACGACGGCGAGGTCGCGCTGGGGCACGAGGTGCACCTCGGCTACTTCGCGCAGGATCACCACGAGCTGCTCGACGGCGCGACCACGCCGCTCGAGTACGTGTGGGCGGCGTGCCCGACCGAGCCGATGACCTGGGTGCGCGGGCAGCTGGGGCGCGCGCTGTTCTCGGGGGGCGACGTCGACAAGCGCGTGGAGGCGCTCTCCGGGGGCGAGGCCGCGCGGCTCGTGTTCTGTCGGCTCGCGGTAGAGCGGCCGAACCTGCTCGTGCTCGACGAGCCGACCAACCACCTCGATCTCGAGGCGATCGACGCGTTGATCGACGCGCTCCGCGCCTTCGACGGCACGACGCTGTTCGTCTCGCACGATCGACACTTCGTCTCCCGCACCGCGACGCGCGTGCTCGAGGTGCGCGCCGACGGCCTGCGCGATTTTCCCGGCACCTACGCCGAGTACCTCGAGCGCGCGGGCGACGATCACCTCGACGTCGACGCGGTCGTGACCCGCGCCCGCGCTGCGCGCGCGAGCGAGGCGCCCGCCCAGAGCGCGACCGTCGATTGGGAGGCGCAGAAGCGGCGACGCAACCGGAGGGCCTCGCTCCCGGCGCTGTCCGCGGCGGCGCTCGCGCGCGTCGACGACGCCGAGGCGCGCCGCCGTGAGCTCGCGGCAGGCTACGACGAGCCAGGGTTCTTCGAGCGCGCGTCGGCCGACGAGCTCCGCGCGCTCGCCGAAGAGGACGCCGCGCTCGCCGCCGCGATCGACGCCGACCTGGCCGAGTGGGAGGCGCTCGAGCGCGAGCTCGCGGAGGGCGCGTGACCTTCGAGCCCAGCTCGCGCGCCCGGCTCACCTCCCGCGACGTCGCGCGGTTCACCGGGGACACGCTGTTCTCGCGGCTCGCGCGGACCGTGGCGGCGGCCGAGTGCGTGCCAAGGAGAGAATTGTTCGAATCGTGGGAGGTGGCGCGGCGGGTGCGACGGCTGCTCCGGGGCGGTGAGATCGTCGAGCTCGCGTGCGGTCACGCGCTCGTCGCGCACCTGTTGCTGTTGCTCGACGACACCTCACCGCGCGCCGTCGCCGTCGACCGGCGGCTGCCGAGGAGCGCGCCGCTCGTCGCCGACGCGCTCGCGCGCGCGTGGCCCCGCCTCCGCGAGCGCGTGCGCCTCCACGAGGGCTCGGTCGACGGGGCGCAGATCCCGCGCGGCGCGCTCGTCGTGTCGGTTCACGCGTGCGGCGCGCTGACCGACGAGGTGCTCGACCGCGCGGTCGCGGCGAACGCTCGCGTCGCCGTGCTCCCGTGCTGCCACGACGCCGAGCGGTGCGACACAGGCGGCCTCGACGGCTGGATGGACGTCTCGCTCGCGATCGACGCGACGCGGATCGCCCGCCTGCGCGCCAGCGGATATCGCGTGAGGGCGCTCGCCATCCCGGCCGAGATCACGAAGAAGAATCGCATGATCATCGCGGAGCCCGCGTCGTGAAGCGGCTCGCCGGGCTCGCGCTCGCGTCGCTGTCGCTGCTGTCGACCTCCTGCTGCGACCCGCGGAAGCCTCGCGGCGCCACGCCCGCGATCGCGCCTGGCGCCGTCGTGGCGCTGCCGGTCCCCGACGACGCGCCTGTGTCGTTCGCGCGCGCCCGCACGAGGTCGAGGCGGATCGTCGTGTACCTGCCGCCCCGGTGCGTCGACGCGGAGGCGTCGTTCCGCGCGTGGGCGTTCGACGTCACCGAGGAGTGGTCGGTGCTCGGGCTCACGGGCGACGTGCCGTGCCCGGGCTCTCGCTGGATGCAGTACTCGCCCGACGCCGCGCGCGTCGCGGCGCGGGTGGACGCGGCGCTCACGGCGGCGTCGGCCGTCTCGACGATCGATCGCGCCACGCTCGTGCTGGTGGGCTACTCGCAGGGCGCGGCGCGCGCAGAGGACCTCGTCCAGCTCGATCCCGCGCGGTTCTCTCGCGTGATGTTGATAGGCGCGCCCGAGGCGCCGCAGGTGAGCCACCTGGGCCGCGCCCGCGCCGTGGCGACCGCGGCGGGCGAGCGTGACCGCCGCGACCTGATGCTGCTCGGGACGCAGGCGCTGACGCGCGCTGGCACCCCAGTGAAGTTCTTCATGTTCCCCGGGGCAGAGCACGGTGAGTTCGGCCCCGAGGGCGGGCGCGTGATGACGGAGGCGCTCGCGTGGCTCGCCGCCACGGCGCCGTGAGGTTCAGTCAGCCTGCAGCAGGATGCCCACCCGCTCCTTGAGCTCCTTCTCCTGAAAGGTCGCGCCCGCGACCGCGGGCATGTTCGCCGTCTCGGCGTCGCCGATGAGCTTGATCTTGCCGTTGCCCGAGAAGATCAGGCGCTGCATCGCGACCACCACGGCGCCCTTGCGCTGGAAGAGCGTCACGCAGTCGACGGTGGCCTTCGCCTCGGGGCCGCCGTCGCCCTTGTCACCGGCGACGCTGCAGGTGTCGAACTGCGTCCACTGGGCCGGGTCCTTCTGGAAAGACTCCTGGTGCACCTTGATGATTTCCGCGTTGGTGCGCTCCTTGCCAAGCCAGGTGACCTTGTCCTCGTAGAGGCCAGCGAGCGTGAGCGCGTCCTTGTCGCGCAGCGCGCGGTAGTAGGCGAAGAGCTTGCGTACCGTGCCGGTGGTGAGCTCGTCCGCCTTGCCGGCCTGCTTGATGCCGATGTCGTAGTCGCAGCAGACGGCGGCGCGCGTGGGCGAGAGGTCCGTGCCCTCTTTCACGTTGCGTGCGCGGCAGCCTGCCTCCTCGCCGCCGCGGGTGACGAAGCGGTTCGAGCCGACGCCGGTGGAGACCCAGGTCTCGATCCTGGAGAGCTTCTCGTCCGTGGCGCAGGCGCGAGCCCAGGAGCTGTCGCTGCAGAGCACCTTGCTGTAGCCGATGCAGCGGCTCATCGCGTCGAGGTAGGAGAGCCCGAGGTTGCCCTTGTCGCGGACGACCTCGAAGGGCTGGACCCAGGCGCCGTTGTACATCCCGCCGGGGACGGTGCGCGGAGGATAGACCGGGGGCTCCGCCGAGCCGGAGGCGACCGGCGCGGCGGACACGGCGGGAGGCGGCGCGGGCGCGGCGCTCTTCTCGACGGTCACCGGGGGAGACGCGCTGGTGGTCGCCGCGGGCCCGATGTTTCTTTCGGAGGGCTTGGAGCACGCCGGGACCACCAGCAGGGGCGCGAGCGCGACGAGGAGCGAGAGGGACGCACGTTGGATCATCGCCGTCACGGTATCCCAGGTGAAGGCGCGCTCGCAGCTTCGATGAGGTCGGAGGCGAACCACGCTGGTGAGCGCGGGGCGTCGTCTGTCGCGGGGCCGCCGCGCGCTGATCGTCTTCCTCCGCGCGCCGACTCTGCACTATGGACCCCGGGCCGATGCCGCGGGTGCTGGTGATCGAGGACGAGGGCGATCTGGCCGAGGTGCTGCGGTACAACCTCGCGGCGGCGGGCTTCGAGGTCGCGATCGCCAGCCGAGGCGCCGACGGGCTGCGGTTGGCGAGCGAGCGCATCCCGGATCTCGTGCTGCTCGATCTGATGCTGCCCGATCTGCCGGGGACCGAGGTGTGCCGGTCGCTGAAGGCTGACGCGCGCACGCGCCGCGTGCCGGTGATCATGCTGACGGCGAGGGGCGAGGAGATCGATCGCGTCGTCGGGTTCGAGCTCGGCGCCGACGACTACGTCGTCAAGCCGTTCAGCGTGCGAGAGCTGCTGCTGCGGGCGCAGGCGGTCTTGCGGCGGACCGCGGCGGCGACCGCGAGTGACCCCGTGCTCGTCGAGTTCGGCGCGCTCCGGCTCGATCGCGCGGCGCACCGCGCCTGGGTCGACGGGCGCGAGCTCGAGCTCACGGCGCTCGAGTTCAGGCTGCTGACGACGCTGCTGGATCGTCGCGATCGTGTGCAGACGCGCGCGCGGCTGCTGGACGACGTGTGGGGCATCACCGCCGACGTCACGACGCGCACCGTGGACACGCACGTGAAGCGTCTGCGCGAGAAGCTCGGGCGCGCGGGTGACTACATCGAGACGGTGCGCGGCGTGGGGTACCGGCTCGTCGGAGCGCCGCCGTGAGCGCAGACCGCGCATGACGCCGACGCGGCACCTCGGCATCCGCGGCAAGCTGCTCCTCTCGTCGCTCGCGCTGATCGTGGTGTGCGTGGGCGTGCTGGATCTCTACCTCTCGAGCACGCTGTCGGGCTCGATCACCGCGCGGACCGAGGCCGAGCTCGCGGTGCGGGCCGCGCTGGTCGCGCGCGCGGTCGCCGCCCTCGACGCGCCGACGGGCGACGTGGCGCGCTTCGACGCGCTGGCGGACGAGCTCGGCGCCAGCGCCGCCGCGCGCGTCACGATCGTGACCGAGGACGGCCGACTGCTCGGCGACTCCGAGCTCGCGGTGACCCAGCTCGCGCGCGTCGAGGACCACCGCGATCGCCCCGAGATCAGGGCGGCTCGACGCGACGCGACCGGCGTCGACGTGCGCGTCTCTCCGACCACCGGTCGCGCCACCATGTACTCGGCCGCGCGGGTCGTCGGCGCGAGAGGCGACACGATCGTCGCGCGCGTGGGCCTCCCGCTCGACGAGGTGGAGCGCGCCGTCGGCGCGGCGAGGCGCCTCGTCCTGCTCGGCGGCGCGCTCGCGTCCCTGGTCGCCCTCGCGCTGTCGAGCCTCGCGGCGCACCTGATCGCGGCGCCCGCGCGGCGCGTCGTCGACGTGGCGAAGCGGATGGCCTCCGGCGAGCTGTCCGCGCGCGTGAGCCCGCGCGGCGCCGACGAGCTGTCGGAGCTCGGGCGCGCGCTCGATCACCTCGCGACGACCCTC
>CAUJFL010000414.1 GCA_963169165.1 Myxococcota bacterium
TCCGGCGGCGCGACCGCGGGCTCCGGCGGCAGCAAGGCAGGCTCGGGCGGCTCCGGTGGCGCGAAAGCTGGCTCCAGCGGCGCGGGCGGCAGCAAGGCCGGGTCTGGCGGCGCAGGCGGCAGCAAGGCCGGGTCTGGCGGCGCGGGCGGCAGCAAGGCCGGGTCTGGCGGCGCGACCGGCGGCACCGCGGGCTCGGGCGGCGCCAAGGCTGGCTCTGGCGGCGCGACCGGCGGCACCGCGGGCTCGGGCGGCGCCAAGGCGGGGTCTGGCGGCGCGACCGGCGGCACCGCGGGCTCGGGCGGCAGCCAGGCGGGCGCAGGTGGCGCGACCGGCGGCACCGCGGGCTCGGGCGGCAGCCAGGGCGGGACGGCCGGCGCCGGCGGCACGCTCGGCGGTCAGGGCGGCGCGCTGAACCCCAAGTGTGGAGACGGCAAGACCGACGCGGGCGAAGAGTGTGATCTCGGCGCCGGCAACAACGGCGACGACAAAGCCTGCACCTCGCTGTGCAAGTCCGCGATCTGCGGCGACGGCCTCACGCTGAGCGGCACCGAAGAGTGCGATCTCGGCGTCGGCAACAACGGCGACGACAAGGCCTGCACCGCGGGTTGCAAGTCGGCCAAGTGCGGCGACGGCCTCGTCCGCGCGGGCGTGGAAGACTGCGACGACGGTGCCAACAACGGCGACGACAAGGCGTGCACGACGCAGTGCAAGGCGGCGTCCTGCGGCGACGGCCTGCTCGGCCCGGGCGAAGAGTGTGACCTCGGCGCCGGGAACGGCGACGACAAGGCCTGCACGGCCGGCTGCAAGAACGCCAAGTGTGGCGACGGGCTGCTCGGACCCGGCGAGGGCTGCGACGACGGCCCCAACAACGGGCAAGGCAACGCCTGCACCGACATGTGCGTCAGCGCGGCCTGCGGCGACGGGCTCCTCCAGGTCGGCGTCGAGCAGTGCGACGACGGCCCCAACAACGGCGACGACAAGCCCTGCACCACGCAGTGCAAGACCGCGACCTGCGGCGACGGCCTCGTGCTGACCGGCACCGAGGAGTGCGATCTCGGCGTCGGCAACGGAGACACGGCGGCGTGCCTTACGAACTGCGTCAACGCGAAGTGCAGCGACGGCCACATCCAGGCCGGCGTCGAGACGTGCGATGACGGCAACACCGATCTCGGCGACGGCTGCAACGCCTCTTGTCAATACTGTGACGAGCCCGGCTTCGTCCTCGACAAGAACACTGGCACTTGCTACCGCTACGCCGCCGCGAGCGGCACCGTCGACCAGGCCGGCGCGCGCGCCCAGTGCGCGGGGACGGCCGCAGGCTGGGGCATGTTCACCCCCGCGTCTCAGGCCGAGCTGACGACCTACTTCGGCGCGTTCGCGGGCAACCCCCACGTCTGGACGGGCGGCGGCGACTCGGCGACCGAGGGCCTCTACCGCTGGGAGGACGGCAGCCCGTTCGTCTACACCAACGGCGTGGCCCCGTGGAACGGCGGCGAGCCGAACAACTCGGGCGACGAAGACGGCATCGAGACCTGGGGCCTGTTCAACGATCTGTCGCCCGCGAACAGCACCTTT
Source organism: Myxococcota bacterium (assembly GCA_963169165.1). Taxonomy (GTDB): domain Bacteria; phylum Myxococcota_A; class Polyangia; order Polyangiales; family Polyangiaceae; genus JADLFU01. The sequence goes on from CAUJFL010000414.1 coordinate 1,576, forward strand.
GCCGGCGTGGGCTGCGAGCGCAACCCGCAGAGCTGCGCCGACGTGAAGGCGATCCTCGGCGCCCCCGCGGACGGTACGTACACCATCACCAGCAACGGCCTCACGTTCCCCACGTACTGCGCGTTCGCCGGCGGCGAGGCGCCGATCTCGAAGAGCTGTGACGAGCTGCACCAGGCTCGCCCGGACCTCAAGAGCGGTCACTTCCTGCTCGACGCCGACGGCGCGGGCGCAGAAGCGCCGTTCTACGCGTACTGTGACATGGAGTTCGACGGCGGCGGCTGGACGCTCGTCTCCTCGTACCACAACGGTGGCAGCCCGCTGACGTTCACCGGCGCGGGCGACTACGGCTCGACCGGCACCGGGAGCACGACGGCCCTGCCCCTCGGGACGGTCCAGCTGCTGACCCCCTTGCAGCTTCACCTCCGCACCACCGGCAACACCACGACCGAGTACATGACCAGCAAGCCCAACACGCTCGCCGTCGCGAACCTCGTGCAGGGCAAGCTGATCAACGTCGGCTACGGCGGAGACGCGAACTTCATCGCCGACTTCGGCGGTCCCGGCACGTGGGTCCTCGACCACGCGCGCTACGACCAGGGCTGCGTCGACAACAACGCGGGCGCTCGCACCTGGCCGATGCTGTTCTGGGGCTGCAACTTCGGCCAGTCGCTGCACATCATCGACAGCCGCGCGACGTGGGTGTGGAACGTCGGCGGCAACACGCGCCTCGAGCTGTACGTGCGCTTATCGGCGCGCGCCTCGAGCGTTTCTCCGAGCGCCCCGTTCGACGCAAGTCGGGCGGGGCGTTCGCCTTTTGTGGTTCGCGCCGCGCTTGACCAGAGGGGCCCCGGAGGCGAACACTGTCGCGCGATGCTCCTTCGCCCGATCCACGCGACGTTCCTGGGCGCGCTCGCGCTCGCCGCGGCTGCCTGCGCGAACTCAGACGAGGCGATCGACGAGGGATACTCCGGGGGCTCGGGTAGCGGCAGGGCAGGCGGAGGCGGCGCGGGCGGCGCGAAGGCAGGCCCCGCGGGCAGCGGCGGCGCGAAGGCGGGCTCCTCGGGCGCGTCGGGAGGTTCGACCGCCGGGAAGGGAGGCTCGAGCACGGCAGGGAGCGCCGGTGGCGCCGGCAAGGCCGGCACGAGCGGAGGGTCCGGGGCTAGCGCGGGGAAGGCCGGCGCGGCTGGCGGCGCCGCGGGGTCGGCAGGGACCGCGGGAGCAGCTGGAAGTACAGGAGGCGCTGCCACGGCTGGCAGCGGCGGCGTCGCAGGAAGCGGCGGAGTCGCGGGAGCCGCAGGGACAGGTGGGTCCGCAGGCGCCGCCGGGAGCGCTGCCTCCTCGGGCACCGCGGGGACCGCGGGGAGCGCGGGGGCTGCCGGGAGCGGTGGCGCATCAGGCACCGCCGGGAGCGCGGGGGCTGCCGGGAGCGGTGGCGCATCAGGCACCGCTGGCAGCGCCGGGAACGCAGGGAGCGCGGGCAGCGCGGGCACCTCGGGCACCGCAGGGAACGCCGGGAGCGCGGGCACCTCGGGCACCGCAGGGAACGCCGGGAGCGCGGGCACCTCGGGCACCGCAGGGAGCGCCGGCAGCGCTGGCACCTCAGGCACCGCCGGGAGCGCGGGCACCTCGGGCACCGCCGGGAGCGCCGGGAACGGCGGGAGCGCTGGAGCTGCCGGAGCTTCGGGCTCGGCTGGGAGCGCCGGGCTCGGAGGCGGCGCGGGGGCGGGCGGCGCGGTCGAGGACTGCGGCGACGGAGTCGTCACCGCGAGCGAAGAGTGTGATCTCGGCGCGGGCAACGGCGACGACGAGCCCTGCACCTCCGCTTGCAAGCACGCGACCTGTGGAGACGGGCTCGTGCTCGCCGGGACAGAAGAGTGTGATCTCGGGTCCGCCAACTCGAACCAGGGCGCCTGCACGCTCTCGTGCAAGTCGGCGGCCTGCGGGGACGGCTTCGTGCAGCCGGGCGAGACCTGCGACGACGGCGGCCAGGCGCCGGGCGATGGCTGTGATGTCAGCTGTCAATACTGCACGGAGGCGGGCTTCGCGCTGTCGGCGACGGGGGTCTGCTACCACTTCGATCCGCTCGCCGCCGCCTCGTCCCAGACCGCGGCCGGGGCGACTTGCGCGGCGATCGCGCCGGGATGGGGCCTCTTCACGCCGTCGACCTCCGCCGAGCTCGCGTGGTGGACCTCGAAGTTCGGCGCGGTCGACGTCTGGACCAGCGGCGGCGACGCAGAGGTCGAGGGGTTGTATCGCTGGGGCAACGGCGAGGCGTTCACCCTCGACCGCGGCGCGACGCCCTGGGCGCCGGGGCAGCCTGACGATCCGGGCGGCGAGGACGCGATCCACGCGACGCCCTCGGGGCTGCTCGACGACACCTCCCCCGCGAGCGCGAGCCAGCCCGCCTGCGAGCGCGCCCCGGCGAGCTGCGCCGAGCTCCGCGCCATCCTCGGCACGCCGACGGATGGCGTCTATGTCATCGATCCGCCCGGCCCGGTCGGCGCGTTCTCCACACACTGTTCGTTCGCGCTCGGTGACGCTCCCACGGCGAAGAGCTGTCATGACTTGCACGTCGCGCGCCCCGATCTCCCGAGCGCGCACTATGCGCTGGACGTCGACGGCGCGGGGCCCATGCCGCCGTTCCACGCAACCTGTGACATGTCGTTCGACGGCGGCGGGTGGACGCTGGCCGCGTCGTACCACGACGGAGACGGTCCGAGCCTGGTGGCGCAGCTCCCGGGCTCGACCGGCGCGGGGACCTCGTCGGCGCTGTCGCTGCAGGTGGTCAAGCTGCTGTCACCCATCCAGCTGCACGTGCGCGCGACCGGCGACACCACCGCCAGGTTCGTCACCAGCCGACCCAACGTCCTCGCGATGGCCAACCTGCTCGGCGGCAAGCTGATCAACGTCGGCTACGGAGGCTCCAGCAATCTCATCGCCGATTTCACCGGACCCGGCACCTTCGCCGCCGACCACCTCGAGTACGATCAGGCGTGCGTCGACGCCGGCGCCGGCGCGCGCGCGTGGCCGATGCTGTTCTGGGGCTGCAACTTCGGCGGCTCGATGCACGTGCTCGACTCGGCGGCGGCGTTCTTCGCGGGCACCGAGCCGCTGCAGATCTACGTGCGCTGAGCGGCGGCGGCAGCGCGCGCTTGCGTTCGCGCCGCGCGTCCATATGCTTCGCACGCGAAACATCAGGAGACGAAACATGTTCGACTTCACGCTCACCGAGGAACAGGCGTTGCTCCAGTCGACCGCGCGCGATTTCGCGACGCGCAAGCTCGCGCCCGCCATGCGCGCGCACGAGGAGGCGCGCGGGCTCTCCGAGGACGCCCGCCGCGCGTTCGCCGAGCTGGGCCTGGCGACGCTGTCGCTGCCGGAGGCGGTCGGCGGCCAGGGGCTGGGGATGCGGGAGGCGGTGCTCTGCGAGGAGGAGCTCGGCGCCGTCGACCCGGGGGCCGCGCTCGCCGCGCCCGGTCCTGGCGCGTTCGGGCGGGCGCTGGTCGAGCTGGGCAGCGAGGAGCAGGCGAGACGCTGGCTCACGCGCGCCGACGACGCGGCCTCGAGGACCTGGGGTGCGGTCGCGTGGAGCGAGGCGCGCGCGCTCGACGCGCGGGCCGGGTTCGCGACGACCGCGACCCGTGAAGGCGACGGCTACCGCGTCAGGGGACACAAGGCGTTCGTCTCGGGCGCAGGGGAGGCCGAGGTGTTCGTCGTGTTCGCGCAGCTCGACGAGGCCGCGGGCTGGGGCGGGCTCGGCGCGTTCGTGGTGCAGCGCGCCGAGGGGGTGACGCCGGGCCCGCGGCATCGCACGCTCGGCCTCGACGTCGCGGATTTCTCGGACGTGGCCGTCGACGCGTGGCTCCCCGCCGATCGCCTGCTCACCCGCGGTGGCGACACCGGCGCGCTCGCGCGCTTCTTCGCGAAGCAGGGGCTGCTGACGGCCGCGCGCGCGGTCGGCCTCTGTCGCGCGGCGTTCGAGGTGTCGCGTGACTACTGCGAGGGGCGACGAGCATTTGGCAAGCCGATCGGGCACTTTCAAGCCGTCGCGTTCAAGCTCGCCGATAGGCTGATGGACGCCGACTCGGCGCGCTGGCTGCTCTGGCGCGCGGCGTGGGCCTGGGACTGCGACGAGCCGACCGCGCTGCGCCACTCCGCGCAGGCGATCCCCGCGGCGCTCGAGGCCGCGATGCGGTGCGGGGACGACGCGGTGCAGCTGCACGGCGGCGCGGGCTTCATGCGCGACTACCCCGTGGAGAAGATGATGCGCGACGCGAAGCAGCTCTCCTTGTGCGCGCCGACCTCGACGACGTGGGACCAGCTCGCGACGGCGCTCGATCTCGACCTCCCGCTCGACCCCGCGCTCGCCCTGCCGACGCCCGAGACTCAGCCGATCTTCACCTGACAGGAGCCGCCACGATGACGATCGATTTCTCTTTCACCAAGAAGCAGCGCGCGCTGCGCGACGCGATCGACTCGATGGGGCGCCACGTCGTGCGGCCGCAGTCGCTGTCGTGGGACCAGAACAAGGCTGTGCCCACCGAATTCTTGCGCAATTTCTACCAGATGGCGCAAGGCATGGGCGGCGCGGGTCACCTCGGCTCGGGCGACGAGCCCGCGCGCGAGGCGGGGCGCGCGTCGGAGACCAACCGCACCGTGATGGCCGGCGCCGAGGCGCTCGCGTGGTGCGACGCGGCGCTGATGTTGACCCTGCCCGGCCCCGGGCTCGGCGCGCCGCCCGTTCGCGGGAGCGGCACGCCCGAGCAGCGCCGGCGGTTCTTCTCGATCTTCGAGGACATGAGCGACGAGCTGCGCTGGGGCGCGTACGGCCTCACCGAGCCGGGCGCGGGCAGCGACGTGGCGGGCATCCGCACCACCTGCCGCAAGGACGGCCGCGACTGGGTGCTGAACGGCCGCAAGTGTTACATCACCAACGGCGCGCGCGCGTCGTGGGTGGTCGTGTTCGCGACGATCGATCCCGCGCTCGGTCGCGCCGGACACCGCGCGTTCGTCGTCGAGAAGGGCACGCCCGGGTTCTCGGTCGGGCGCATCGAGGACAAGATGGGCCTGCGCGCGAGCGAGACGGCGGAGCTCGTGCTCGAAGACTGCCGCGTGCCCGAGGAGAACCTGCTCGGCGGCGAGGAGAGCTACGGCTCGAAGGAGGGCTTCATGGCGGCGATGAAGACCTTCGACAACACGCGCCCGCTCGTCGCCGCGATGGCGTGCGGCATCGGGCGCGCCGCCTACGAGGTCGCGCGCGATTTCGTCAAGGCCAACTACGTGATGACCCGCCCCATCCCGCGGTACGCGGCCATCGCCGAGCGGCTGGCCAGGATCGATCGCAGGCTGCAGGCGGCGTGGCTGCTCTGCTGGCGCGCGGCGTCCCTCGCCGATCACGGAGAGCCCAACGCGAAGGAGGCCTCGATGTGCAAGGCGGCGGCGGGCGAGGCCGCGATCGCCGCGTGCGTCGAGGCGATCGAGCTCTGCGGCGCGACCGGCACGATCTCGACCGAGCAGCGCTTCGTCGAGAAGTGGTTCCGCGACATCAAGGTCTACGACATCTTCGAGGGCACGGGACAGATCCAGCGCGTCGTGATCTCGAAGCGGATCTTCCCAGGCTTGCACGGCTTCTGACACGATCGCCTCCGTGAGAAATTTCGACCGGACCATGGGGCGCGTCGTCGTGGCGCTCGGCCTGGGCCTGGTGCTGACCATCGCCGGGGTGCTCGCGGTCGCCGCGATGCAGTCGAAGAAGCACCAGGACCGACTCGTCGGCCTGGGCCTGTCGGGATTCTTCGCGGTGTCCGGCGTCGGGATGCTCTTCGCCGTGTACGCGCTCAACAGCCGCGCGAACCGCCCTCGCGAGCTGCTCGCGGCGCTCGACGCGCTGCGCGCGCGGCTCGGCGGCGAGGTGTACGTCTCGTCGCTGCTGTCGCCGCTGGTGCAGCCGCGCCTCGTCACGCGCGTGCGCGGGCGTGAGGTCGAGGTGCGCGGGTTTCGTCGCAAGGCGTCGCTCGTCGGCCTCGCGCTCGGCATCCCGCGGTGGTTCTTCTTCGTGACGGCGCAGGCCACGCCCGCCGCGGAGCTGTACGTCGTCGGCTCGACGTGGCTGCGCGAGTCGCGGCTCGCGCTGATGGGGCGCCACCCGGTGCCGACGGCGCGACCGCTCGAGGGCGGCGCGCAGGCGTTCTCGCGAGAGCCCGAGCTCGCGGCGCGGCTCGCCGCCGACCCCGAGCTGCTCGCGCGGCTGGAGCGCCTCTCGCAGGTGCCCGCGGTGATGTCGGTCGGCGTCACGAAGAGCCCGCTCGGCGGGCTCGGCGCGATCGTCAACGGTGGGCTGCAGTCGAGCCACGGGGTCGACCAGCTCGCGTGGCTCGTCGACGAGATCGTCGCGGTCGCCGAGCGCGTGGGTTGATAGGCTCGCGCGCGTGAACGATCCCGATCGGAGGTGCGGCACGTGCGGCGCGTTCACGCGGGCGCGCACGGACGCGGCTCGCGGGCTCGTGGGAGAGTGCGCGCTCGAGGTGTTCCCGCCGCCGCTCAGCGCCTCGTCGGTCTGCTCACGCTACCGCGCGCGGGGCGCGGCGGCGCCACCGAAGCCCGCCCGCGTGCCCGGCGAGCCTCGAGAGGCCCGCGCCGCTCGCGCCGCGACCACGCCGCGCCCGCCCCGACCCCTGCCCACGCCCACCCCATCGCTGCCCACGGAGCGCGACCTCGACATGAACATCGAAGACGTTCGCAAGGTGCTGCGCCAGATGCTCGTCGAAGAGTTCGGGCCCCCAGAGGTCGCGCTCGCGCCCAGGTGGGAGGGAGGTGAGCTCGTGCTGCGCCCCGGCAAGCCAGGGCTGCAAGAGAAGCGGATCCCGCTCGACGCGTTGTTCCACAAGATCGTGATGATCCGCGACAAATTGAGGGTCCTCGAGCAGCGCATCAACGCCCACGACGACCTCAGCGACGCCGACAAGGTGCAGCTGCAGCAGTATGTGACCGCCTGCTATGGCTCGCTGACGACGTTCAACGTGCTGTTCGCCGACCGCGACGACGGCTTCGTCGGCGCGTCGCGTGAGCCCGACGACGCAACTTGACCAATCTAACATGCTGTCGACCAGCTCGCGGGTGAGCTGCTCGAGCGGCAGCAGCTGCTTCGCGCCGTGATCACGCCCGAACGCCGCGGCGCGCGCGCGCTCGACCGGCACGAGATCGTGGCCCATCGGCCCGAGGACATCGCTGCCCAACGCGAACAGCACCTCGGTCGCGGGCACCAGCGCGCCCCCGTAGTAGCCGGTCACCCAGAGCGCGCGGCCCGCGGTCGCGCCCCCCGCGAGCCACGACGACAGCGCGCACTTGGGGGTGTCGAAGCCGTCGCGTCGCTCGCCCGGGCCGCGCACCTCGGCGTGGAAGCGGCCGCGGGCGTCGAGCACCATCCCGCAGCGCTGACAGCGGGGCTTCTTCGCGCAGCCGACGGCGAGCGACGCGAGCGCTGCGACGAGCGCGCGGCGACCGGCGTTCATTGCCCCAGCGACGCTCCGCCCGACACGGCGAGGTAGCGCACGACCGGCAGCGCGCCGAGCGACAGGGCGACGCCGAGCGCGACGGCCGACCGCACGCCGCGTCGCCGCGCGAACGCGCCGAACACGTCGGCCTCGCCGCGCGGCGCGAGCAGCGAGCCCAGGCCGAGCGCGACGGCCGAGGAGACGCCGACGAGCGCCGCGCCGAACAATCCATACCCGATGAACCACGCGTCGGCCCGCAGCAGGCAATAGGGACAGCGGTGGTGCGGCACCTCGTACACGTGCGGCGCGACGGTGATCGAGATCGCCGCGACGAGCGCGGGCAGCGACGACAGCGCGAGCGCGCCCATCGCCCTCGCGACGCCGCGCGACGGGCGACGCGCGACGATGACGCCGAGCGCCGCGGTCGAGAGGGAGAGCGCGAGCGCGAGGCCGGTCACGAGCGCCCTCGGGCCCGGCGCCGCGAAGCGCGCGACCCCCTCGCCCGCGTCGACGCCCGAGGAGCAGCACGAGGCGACGACCGTGAAATCGAGCCCGCCGAGCCACCGCCACGCGAGCCAGAGATCGGCCGCGGCGACCAGCGCGCCGAAGATCGACAGCGACGCGAGCGGCCGGAGCAGCGACAGCCCGCGCGTGCGACGATCGAGCGCGAACAGCTCGAGCGCGACGAGCCCGGCGAGCGCCGCGAGCAGCGTCGAGGTGATCGACGCCTCTCCCCACGGGTTGGCGTGAACGACGCCCCAGCCGCACATCGCGCCGCGCAGGCTCGGCGCGAGCCGGTCGGCGGCGAGGGCGGAGGACGGCAGCGACAGCGCGAGCGCCACCGCGCCGACCTTGGAGGTGGTCGCGCCCAGCTCGGCGTTTCGCTCGAGCGCGAGCTGTCCCTCGGCCGAGCTACCCAGACGAAAATACCTGAGCGTCCTCGCGCCGACCCACGCCCCATGCGTCAGCGCTCCGAGCGCGACCGCGCCCACCGCGAGCCGACCCGCGACGTAAGGATCGATCACGAGAGCGCCCCCTCGCGCAGCGAGACCTGGCGCGCGCGCGGCAGCCCATCGGAGAGGCGCTGATCGTGGGTAGAGACGATCAGCGTGACCCCGGCCTCGGCGAGCCTCGACAGCTCGGCGATGAGCGCGTCCGCGCGCGCGTGATCGAGGTGCGCGGTCGGCTCGTCGAGCAGCAGCACCTTCGGCTCGCGCACGAGCGCCCGGGCGAGCGCGACGCGCTGCCGCTCGCCCCCCGAGAGCGCATCGACCGGCGCGCCCCCGCGACCCCCGAGGCCGAGCTGCTCGAGCAGCGCCTCGGCGCGCGCGCGGCCTCGGGCGTCGTCGCCTCCATCTGGCACGAGCGGCAACAGCACGTTGTCGCGCGCGGTCATCCCGTCGACGAGCGCGAGATCCTGGAAGAGAAAGCCGATCTTTCGCCGCCGCACCTCGGCCCGGTGCTCGTCGCGCAGCCGCGAGACTGGCTCTCCGTCGACGAAGACCTCGCCGGACGTCGGCAGCAGCATCCCCCCAAGCACCGCGAGCAGCGTGGTCTTGCCGCTCCCGCTCGGTCCGGTCACTAGGACTATCTCGCCCGCGGCGACGTCGAGCTCGACGTGTGACAGCACGGTGCGACGCGCGGCGCCGTCGCGCACACGGACAGAGACGTCGTTCGCTCGCACCGCGCTCATCTGGGGCAGAGCGTAGTCGCGGAGGCGCTCGGCGCACCAAGCTTCGCAGCTCCTTCGCGCGCAGGGTCGGAAGACGGCTCGGAGGCGGGCTCCTCGCCCCGGCGGCGCGGGCTCCGGGGAACGGGCTCGGTGGGCCGAGCGCCAGCGAGCCTCGCGTCGTGCAGACGGACGAGGATGCCGACTCTCCGCGCCTTCTTCGGACTCGCCCTCAGCACGCTGGACGATGCCTGTCGCCTCCCCACGATGGGCATCGTCCGTCGGGCGCCGGCGCCGTGCGCACGATGCCCATCATCGGATGCGTCTGGGCGACGTGCGTCGATGCACATCGTCGGCCCCACGCGCCCGCCCCTCCGCGATGCCCATCGCCGCGTGCGCGCGGGCGCTCTCGCGTGATGCCCATCACGCAACAGTGTCGAGGTGCCATCGGGTAGCGCAAGCGGCAACACTGGCGACCCCGGGGCAGAGAGGGTGGATATCCAGCCTGGTCCGACATTCAAGTCATGCAGCCTCCACCTTCGCGGAGTACCGCGCCACGATTTCACGCATGAGCGTGGAGAACCGGTCGGACATGAGCGCGGCGCGGAAGTTGAGGATGGTCTGGCCGCCATGCGTCTCGTAGCGCGCACCGGCTCTCTTC
>CAUJFL010000415.1 GCA_963169165.1 Myxococcota bacterium
AGCGGGCACGCAAGCCTTTCGGGAAGGGCCCAGTCGAGCGCATGAACGTCGTCGAGTACGCCGAGGCAGCGACATGGGTCGCGACCCGCTTTTTCTGGCTCGAGCCCGACCTAAAGACGCCCGACGAGCTGCTCAAGGCAGCTCTCGCCATGCGAAGGCCAGGCCTCAAATTCGGTGTCGTGCTCGACCCGTGGAACACGTTGGAGCATCAGCGCGGAAGCATGTCGGAGACGGACTACACAAGCTTCGTCCTCACTGAGGTCACCAAGCTTTCGCGGACGGCCAATGCACACGTCTGGCTCGTGGTCCACCCCGCGAAGATGCAGCGCAACAAGGACGGTAGCCGCCCAACACCCACGCCATACGACATCAGCGGCTCGGCGCATTGGTACAACAAAGCCGACAACATCATCACCGTGCACCGCGACCAGGTCGAACAGGGCCAGGACGTCGAAATCCACGTGCAGAAAGTCCGCTTCAAACACATTGGCCGCGTCGGCCTGGCGATGCTCAAGTACGACCGCATCACGGGTCGATATTTCGAGTTCGACGCGCGCGGGATCCGCGACGCGACTGGCCGCGAAGAGCTCTACGTAGATCCCGAGGCGGCGTACCTGTGACGCGCGCCCGACCGAGGAAACGACGCCCATGAGCCCGATTAACCACGAGACCGTCGAGGACCACATGCGCCCCAACCTGAACGCGCCCGCCACGACCACGATCAGCACGGACCAGGCAATCGCCTGGCTGCGCCGAGAGATCCCGCGCCTCGGAAACGGCGTCGCGCTGATCCGCCTGGCCGCGCGACGTGAGCTCGGTCTCACCGCCGACGAGCTCGACGTGCTCGCGAACGCCGCGGGCTACTACGCGCACCTCGGCAAGTTCGTCCCCTTCTCGGTCTCGCCCGAACCCGCCGCCCCGCCGGTCGCGCCCGCGGCCACCGCGCCGACCAGGCCGCAGCCCGCGCGCCCCACCCCGCCCACGACCGCCCTGGCCGCAGCATCGGCCCCAGCGCCGCGAGCAACGCCCACAAGCGCGCCTCCGACGCCGGCCGCGCAGCACGATAACAAGGCACTCCGCGCGCGGATCGAGGCGATCGCGCTCGCGCCCGAAGCCAGGGGTCGCGAAAGCCTGGCGCTCGGCCTGGTCACCGCGACCTGCAGCGTCGACGCCGCACTCCTGGTGCTGCGGGCCGCGGCTCGAGATCCCGAAGCCGCGAAGCCGGCAATCGACACGGCCGCGCTCTACGCCAGCCGCAACAACGCGAACCGCGCGTGACGATCAAGCAAAGCGCGGCTCCACCCGACGCCATCGGCTGGCTGCGCGGGCAGCTTGACGGGCGCGCTCCACGACTCCAGCGCCGGCTTGTGCGCCACGCCTCGCGCGCCGGCATCTCACAACCCGCTCTTCGCGCTGCCGCCCTGGCGCTCGGCGTCGAGATCGTCGGCGCCGCCTCTCGACTCGCCTTCTGGCGACTGCCCTGACCTGACAGGAGAAACTCACGATGGCCCGCAACATCGCACCCCGCCCCACGATCGCACCCGATGCGCTGATCGCCGTCGACGCGTTCATCGCGCCGCACCTGGCCGCGCTGCTCGCCGAGAAGGAGGAGGAGATCCTCACGCTGCGGCCCCTCGCGGACGTGGACCTCGACCAGCTCGAGCTCGACGCCAGCGCCGCACGTGAGGCGGAACGCGAGCTCCGGTTCGCGCCCGATCGGTCGCTGCACTCCAACGGCCCGCGCGACGACCTGATCGAGGCCAGCCACCGCACGAACCTCGCGGCCGACCGCCTCACCAAGGCGCGCGAGGAGATGCGCAGCGCGTCGTCCCGCATCGCGGTGCTCGAGGCCGAGATCGGCGCCGATGCCGCGGTCCAGGCGCTGCGCAGCGAGTACGAGGTCGCCGCTCGCAACTACAGCGCCACGTCGGCCAGGACGGCCGAGATCGAGGCCGCGCTGCCCGCGTTGCGCGTGAAGCGCGCCGAGCTGGCAGAGCAGCGCGTCGAGGCCGAGCGCGCCGAGCGCGATCGCATCGTGTCGGCCGATGTCTCCCTCGCGGAGATCCTCGGCGAGCCGACCGCCGCCGCCCGGTCCGCGTCGTCGCTGTCTACGATCGAGCGCTCCATCGCCGACCACGACGCGTGCATCCGCCGCGCCGAGGAAGCGCTCGAGGCCATCGCCCACCGTGCCGAGGAGCTGCGCACCACGCTGCGCGAGCTCGCGGACCAGTACCGCCGCGCCCGGGCCCGGACGATCGAACTCCGCTGGGCCGCCCTGATGCGCGCTGCGGACGCACTACCGCTCGAGTACGCGGCCGCGTGCCGCATCCGCGGCGAGAAGCCTACCGGCCCGACAGTCGACGACATCGCTGTTGCCCGGACGATGGCCCGTATCGACGGAGAGCTCGCCCCGATCCGGTCGACCAGGTCGACGCCGGAACCGGAAGCGCCGAAGGACAACCTCGACGACGACACGGAACCGGGCGAAGCGCCCCAGGCCGCGACCGCGTGAGCGCGACGCCCCTCCTGCAGCAGGTTTACCCGGACCGCGCGTCGAGCGACGCAGCGCGCGGTCCGGGCGGCCGTCCCAGCTCATGGGCGGCCGGAGCTCCCTATGCGTCGTGCCGGCGCGGTCCGCGACTCCTGCTCTCGCTTTCCGGCATGGCGCGGCCAAACGCGAGGCGAGTCGGCCGCGGGAGACCGCTGTACCTCGCCACCCTTTCACCCGCGCGCCTCGTATCGAGCCCGGCAGGGCGGCGCGCGGTGCGGCACCCGAGCCTTGCATGGGCGGCGGGTGCGGCAGCAGATGCCGGGCACGGGCCGCGGGCATCGTCCGCGGGGGGTCCCTCC
>CAUJFL010000416.1 GCA_963169165.1 Myxococcota bacterium
TCCGCGGCGGCGGCGCGGTGATGGAAGGCCGCGACATCGGGACCGTCGTCGCGCCCGACGCCGAGCTGAAGCTGTTCGTCACGGCGTCGGTCGAGGTGCGCGCGCGGCGGCGCTTCGACGAGCTCTCCGCGAAGGGAGAGCACCCTTCGCTCGAGCAGACGCGCTCGGAGGTCATCGCGCGCGATCAGGCCGACGAGTCGCGCGCCATCGCGCCGCTCAAGCCGGCCGCTGACGCCGAGGTCCTCGACACCTCCGCCCTGTCGATCGACGAGGTCGTGGCGACGATCGTCGCGCGCGCGCGCGCCCTCGGTGGATGACGTCGTCGCGGCGCCGGGTGCTGCTCGGCCTCGCCGCGGCGCTCGCCGGGTGCGCTCGGCGCGCCGCGACGGTCGCTCCTTCGCCGCTCGCGCCGGAGGACCACCTGCCGTCGTCGCTCGACCTGGTGCTCCGCGTCGATCTCGCGAAGCTGCGGCGCGCGCTCCCCGACGCGGCCGAGCTGTCCAGGCGCGGCGCGGTGGGCGACGAGGACGCGGCCCGCTCCCGGCTCGTCGACGCGCTCGCGACGCGCGGCCGCGAGGCGTGGATCGGCGCTCGTGATCGCACGTTCGACGACCTCGTCATCGCCGCCACGGGAGACCTCGACGAGCTCGACCTCGGCCCGTCGTTCGTCCTCCAGCAGGACGCGGACGGCGAGCGGATATCGACGCGCGCGGACGCGCCACGCGGCGCGCCGTCGTGGCTGCTCGTCAGACGCGGCGCGATCGTCGTGGCGACGCCGGCGATGGTCGACGCGGTCCGTCGCGTGAGGGCGCGAGCAGAGCGGAGCGCGCACGACGTGCCTCGCGAGGGCGTGCTCGGCTTCTCGGCACGGGCGCGCGCGCTCGTCGGCGACGCGGCCGCCGCGCGCCCGCCGTTCACCGCGATGACGCTCGCGCAGGGCTCGCTCGAAATCGAGGGCGGGATGCTGCGAGGCGCCCTGCGCGCGACCTTCACGCAGCCTGAGCACGCAGAGCACGCGGCGCGCGTCGTCGAGGCGCTGCTCGAGCGTGAGCGGGCGCGGGGTCACGCGGAGCTGCTCGAGCGCGTCGAGATCGGCGCGCGCTCGTCGGCCAGGCTCGCGGTCACCATCAAGATCCCGGCGTCGGCGCTGAGGCGCGCGCTCGGGCGCTGATCAACGGAGCCGCGCGAGCTCTCTCTCGAGGCGCGTGACGCCGTCACGCACGAGCGGCGTCACGCGCCCGAGCTCTCGCAGCGCGCGCTCGTCGTCGGCGATCCCCTTCGTGAGCCGCGCCGCCTCGGCGGCGTCGCCCCTCGCCCTGGCGATGGCGAGGTTCTGACGGCGGGCGTCGAGGTTGTGCCTGCGCACGCCCAGGTTCGCGGTCATCGCGGAGAGCTCCTGGCGCTTCGCGGCGAGCAGCTGCTCGACGAAGGCTCGGCGCGACGCGCGCAGCTTCGCCCGCATCTCCTTGTCGCGCGCGTACGCGCCGCGGAGCCCGGTGTCACCGTAGCCGAGCCCCCACGGACGGCGCGCGAGGACCACCCGCGCGATCTCGTCGCGGCCAACGAGCAGGCGCCCCGCCGGATCGAACTTGTTCGCCAGCGCCGCGATCAGGTTGCGGTTCGTGCCGTCGAGCCGCGCGCGCGCGCCCGACGCGACGACGTACGCGTCGACCTCGTCGCCGGGCGACAGCACGACCGCGGTGAGGTAGGCGTCCTCGGTGGCGAAGGCGTCGGCGTCTGGCGCCTCGTCGGTCGCCTGCCTCGCCTGCGCGTGCACCAGCTCGTGGATCATCGCCTCGTACGCGGCCGCGGTTGACATCGGCGCCACGAGGCAGATCGTAGGCACCTCGCCGCGGCGCACGACGACGTAGTCCGGGTGGTCCTCGACGCGCGTCACCAGCGTGCGCGGGACCTCGGAGAGCTCGCGGATCTTGGCCGTCAGCTCCGCCGACGGCGCGCCCTCGAGCAGCGTCGGGTGGTCCTTCGAGAGGAGCGCGGTCTGCCACCGAAGGTAGGTCTTTCCGGCTTCGCCCGAGCCCTCGACGTCGGCCGCGCACCGCGTGAACAGCGCGGCGAGCCCTTCGCGCGAGCCCTTCGCGAGCGCGCGGGCCGCGTCATCTATCAGCGCGCTCGCCGACGGGTCACGCGACGCGAGCTCGAAGAGCGCGAGCACCCTCGGCTTCGACACCTGGGCGTCACCGCCGAGCCAGTCCCCGGCGCTCGTGGCGTCCGCGACCGTCCTCGGGACGCTGACGGACGTGCCGGATCCAGGGCGCGGACCGCAGGCCGACAGCGTGAGCGCCGCGACCGCGAGCCGCCACGCCGTGCTGACGCCGAGGCGCATCAGGAGCGGGCCTTGGCGTCGGGTGCGTCGGCGGGGGGACGCGAGGAAGCGCGCGCGACGCCCGCCGCCGCGACCAGCTCGAGCACCCGACCTCGAAGGTAGCCGAGCGGATCGAGCGCTCTCGTCGGCTCGCGCAGCAGCGTGAAGCCGCGCGCGGCGGCGCTGAACACGACCGCGTCGACCGGCCGCCCCAGCAGCTCGAACCACAGCGCGGGCCGCTCGCGCTCGAGCTGGAACTTGAAGAGCCCCGTGACGCCCCACGCGGCGCCGTCGTCGAACCGCGTCGCGCCCGGCACGCTGCGCGCCACGTGGTCGGAGAGCCCGCGGAGCTCCACGCAGACCCTCTCGAGGCGTGCTCGCGCCCACTCGACCTGCTCGTCACCGGGAGCGCTCACGGGCGGGGGAGTTCCGTGGAGGCGCGGGGTGTTCGACATCGACCGGGGCGGGAGCATACGGGGCGAGGTCGAGGTCGACCAGCCGGGCTGGCGCGAAACTCGTGGCGCCCCGCGTGCCCGGCGCCTATGCAACCAGGATGCGCGCGCGTCGCCTGCTGGCCGCTTGCTCGTGCGCCGCGCTCTGCGCGGTGGCCGCCGCTCGCGCCGACGGCGACGTCGCGATCACCGTCGGTCGAGAGACCGTGTCGCGCGCGGACCTCGAGCGTCGGGTGCGCGCGGTGCCGGCCCTGCAGCTCGCGACCCTCGGCAAGACACCGCTCGAGCAGCGGCGAGCGTTCGTCGATCGCGTCGTCGTCCCTGAGCTGCTGTTCGCGCAGGCGGCCGCCGCAGACCAGGTCGCGAAGCGCGCCGAGGTGCGCGTCCGCCTCGACGACGCGCTCCGCGCCGCGCTGATGGAAGAGCTTCGGCGCGAGGCGGATCGCGAGCTCGGCGACGCGGAGATCGCTCGCTACTTCGAGGACAACAAATCCCGTCTCGAGGTCCCCGAGCGCATCCACGTCCAGCGGATCCTGGTCGCGACGAGAGAAGACGCGGACGCCGTGCTCGCGCTCGCGAAGAGGCCCGGCGGCGAGCGCGAGTGGCCCAAGCTCGCCCGCGAGCGCTCGCTCGACAAGGCGACGCACGAGCGCGGCGGCGATCTCGGGTTCCTCGCGGCGGACGGCCAGTCCCACGAGGTCACCGTCAAGGCCGAGCCAGAGCTCTTCGCCGCCGCCCGCAAGGTGAAGAACGGCCAGCTCGTCCCCGAGCCAGTCCCCGTCGACGGCAAGTTCGCGGTGGTGTGGCGGCGCGGGAGCACCAGCGCGGTCACGCGGACGCTCGAGCAGGAGGCCGCCTCGATCCGCGGCGTGCTCGTCCGTCAGCGCACGGAGAGCAAGGTCAAGGCGCTGCTCGACGCTGCGACCAAGGCCAAGGTGAGCGACGTGAAGGACGAGCTGCTCGCGTGGCTCGACAGCGGCACGGCGCCCACGACGAGCGCGCGGCGCCAGGTGTCACCGCGGCCGAGCGGCCGAGGCGCCGCCGTGCCCCGACCCAGCCCCGTCGGGCCGCGCTGATCACGCGCGCCGCGCCGCGACGGGCCACGACAGCGCGGACAGCGACGGCCCCGCGCGGCGCAGGTACTCGCGGAGCTGCGACGCTGTCGGGCGGCGGCGAGGGTCCCGCGCGATGGACGCGCGGACCAGCTCGACCAGCACGCGCGCGTCGGGGTTCGACGCGAGCTCGGCGAGGTGCGGCGGCATGCCGTCGTGCGAGACGTGCGCCGCGATGAGCGCGAGCTCGGTCTCGCCGTCGACGATCTCGCGCGTCGTCATCATCTCGAACGCGAGGCAGCCGAACGCGTAGATGTCCACCGGCGGCGGCGTCGGCGTGTGTCCCTCGTAGGTGACGCCCCACACCTCGGGCGCGCCGTAGTCGAGCGTCGCGCAGCCCGGCCGGATGATGCGGCCCGACAGCCCGAAATCGACGAGGACCGGCTGCTTGCCGTCTCGCAGGATCACGTTGGACGGCTTCAGATCGAGGTGCCCGATGCCCTTCTGGTGCATCGCCTCGAGCCCCCCGAGCACGCCGTCGAGGATCTCGACCGCGCGCGCGGAGTCGAGCTGCGCGGTGCGGATCACCCGGTCGAGCGACACGCCGGGGACGAGCTCCATCACCAGGATCGGCTTGGGCCTGGCCGCGAGATCGAACGTCACGAACCGCGCGAGGTTCGGGTGCTCGGGCAGGCCGAGCAGCGCCGTCGCCTCCTCGCGGAACAGCTTGAGGAACTCGGCCTCGGTGAGGGTGCGCGCCGCCGCCTCGTCATACGACGGGACCTTGAGCGCGAAGCACTCGGCGTCGGGCTCGTGGCGATCCTCGATCCGCTTCGCGACGAGCACCGTCGCGGCCGCTCCCGCGCCGAGCGCGCGCAGGACCCAGAACCCGCCGAGCGTGCGGCGCGCCGGCAGCCACGCGGGCAGCGCGCCCTCGGCGTCGACGGGGACGACGGGACGGAGGGCCTCGGCGGGCAGCGCGGCGACCGCGAACGCGACATCGGCGACGACGACGGCGAACGGGCGCGGCAGGAAGATGGCGACCTCTTCGGCCATGGCCGCGGCGGCGCCGTGAGCGTCACCGTCGTCCGCCTCGACCGCGGCCGCGAGCGAGGCCTCCAGCGACGCGTACCCGGCGGTCTCCGCGCGGTCCTCGAGGCGTCGGCGCGCGCCGAGCACGAGCTGACCGAGCGACACCACGGACTCTTCGATCTCGGTGAGCGGCGTCGCGCGGCCGCGCAGCTCGGCGCGGGATGAGGCAGCCTGCGCGCGCACGAGCGCCCGAGAGAGCCGCAAGAGCGCGTGACGCAGCGACTCGGTCTTGTGCCCTCCGTCGGCGGGGATCCCCTTCGCCAGCGCGACGAACGCGCGCAGGCGCGTGCCGAGCGCTGCGCCGAGCGCGATCGGAGGCAGCGAGCCGGGCGCGAGCGAGGTGGGCCCGTCGTCGTCGCGCTCGTCGAGGACGCTGGCGCGCAGGAACTCGGCGTACGCCGCCAGCAGCGCAGGGAGCTCGACCCCGCGCGAAGCCTCGACCACGGTCGCGACGTCACGCGCGGAGAGCTCGCGCCGCGCGACGACCAGCAGCACGTCAGCGGGATCGCACGCGCCCTCTCGCACGAGGCCGTCGAGCGACCTCGCGAGCGTCGCCACCACCGTCCGCTGCAGCGCCGGCGCCACTTGGGACGAGAGCATCCGGAGGCACAGGTGCGCGATCTTGAGCCGACGCCCCGTGGCGTGGCGCGTCGACATCGGCTCGATCGACGAGCCGGGCTCGCGCTCGTCGTCGTCCCTCGCGTCGGCGACGTGCAGGAGCGCGCGGAGGCGTCGCAGCCGGATCGTCGGGTGCGCGAGCTTGCCGTGCAGCGGCGCGGTCGCCTCGCGCGAGAGCACCCACTCGGCGACGCTGTCGGCGAGCTCGTCGAAGGACGCCTTGGCGGCCTGGGCCTCGGGTGAACGCCCTCCGAGCACCAGCAGATCCTTCAAGAGACCGTCTTCGAAGAGCCCGACGTCCAGCTCGCGCAGCGCCGAGAAGCCCGCGCGGCGCGCGATCGCCCCGGCCCGCCCGCCGGCGTCCTCGTCGCCGAGCGCCGCGAGCCCCTCGAAATCAGCCCGCGCGAGCGCGAGCGCCGAGCGTCCGAGCGCGAACGCGGCCTTGGCCCCCTCGGTGGCGAAGGCGCGCGCGCCATCGCGGGTCACGTCGGCTACCAGGCGCTCGCGCCCCTCTGTCCCCATGAGCTCGGTCGCGAGGCACGCGCGGAGCGCGAGGGCGCCGTCGTCGTCGTCGTTGCCGGCCTTGCCCAGCGCCGCCGCCACCGTCGCGATCGACGCCTCGCCGAAGCCGGGCGGACAGCTAGGGAGCACCTCGACCAGCGCCTCGGCGGCCGACGACGCGGGGGCCGCGGCGAGCACGAGCGACAGCGCCTCGGTGGCCGCGTCTGGCTCGAGCTCGGCGGCGACCGGCAGGCCGTACACGAACGCGGCGACCGCCCCCGGATCGCGCCGCAGCACGCCCTTCGCCAGCGCATCCCGGAGCTTGCGGAGCGCGCGCTCGGGCGACACGCCCACCATCGCCATCAGCGAGGTCGCGGCGCGCCGCCACTCGGTCGGGCTGAGCTCGGGCGCGAGCCCCTCGTCGATCGACCGCGAGAACGGCTGATGGTGCGGCGCGAGCAGCCCCCGGGCAACCGCGACGTGGCGCCACACGAGCGGTTCACGATCCGAGAGCAGCCGCTCGCTCGCCGTCGTCGCGGCGTCGCCCCCGAGCACGCGCAGGATCGCCTCGTCGCCCTGGCCCACCCGCGTCACGATGCCGGTCGCCGCCTGCTCGATGAGCCGCGCCGCGAGCCTGCGATCAGGCAGCGACCGCTCCGCCATCGCGACGATCCACTCTCGCGCGAGCTCGCGCCGCGACACGAGCGCGATCGCGAGCGGCTCGACGCGCACGCCCGCGGACGCTGGCAACGCGAGCGCGACGCCCACGCGCGCCCGCACGCCTTCGCCGGAGAGCCCCTTGCCGGAGCCGAGCGCCATCCGCGTGGCCAGCGCGACGAACGTGCCGGCGTCCCCGTCGAGGAAGCTCGCCGCCGCTCGGCGCCCGAGCTCGCGCTTCTCGGGTCCCGTCGGCAGCGCGGCGGCGATCTCGTAGAGCGCCACCGCCGCGGCCGACGCGGAGAGCCACTCGACGTCGTCGAGCAACCCCGCCGCGAGCGCCGCCTTGACGCTCGCGATGAGGGCCCCCGGCGCCAGGCCGTCGAGCGGGCTCATCGAGTCGACCGAGCACGCGCGCGCCAGGCCCGCGAGGCTGCTCCTCCACGCCGCGCGCCGCTCCGACGGATCGTGGACCGTGTGGAGCTCGAGCAACCCCGCGAGGAAGGGATCCCGCTTCTGCAAGGGCGTCGAGACTAGGGCGCTTCGTCGACGCCGCCCAGTGGGTTCAGCGAGAGCCCTGCTCGACCGCGCGGCCGAGCGCGTGGTTGGCGAGCTCCGACAGCACCCGCGCCTCACGAGCAGGCGAGCTCGACGTCACGCGCACGACCACGCGGGCGTCCTCGCTGACGAGCTCTATCTGCGCGAAGCGCCCGTAGACCGCCACGGCGTCGTCGAGCGCCGAGCGCGGGTACAGATCGGTCGCGAACGGCAGCTCGGTCACGCGCCGCCCGCCTTCTCGCCGTCGGGGCTCGCGTCGGCGGGAGGCGCCGCCTCGCCCTCGGGCTTCTTCTTCTTGTATTTTTCCTCCCAGCTCATCGCGATCCCGAGCGGATCCTCGAAGGCCTCGCCGCCGTCGTCGGCCAAGAGCTCGTCGAGCCCAGGAGGCCCCGCGGAGCCCGCGAGCGCGCGGGTCGCGACCAGCTCGATCAGCGCGCGGTTCTCCTGGCTGATATCGTGGCGCCACGCCTGCCCGAGCAGCTCGTTGCCGAACTCGCCCGCCAGCTCGTCGGGGACCAGGGTCGAGCCGGGCTTGAGGCGCAGCGTGACCGCGATCCGCTTGTCGGCGGGGCGGTCGAGGTGCACGTAGCAGCGATCGATGAAGACGTACGCGGCGCCGTACACGGCCGCCAGCGGGTAGAGGGTCTCATCGAAGGTCACCTGCGCGCCGCCCTCGAGCGTGCGCGTTTCGAGTTCGCTCATCGCGGCCGACGATAACCGATCTCCGCTCGACGTTCGAGCGCTTGCGCTAACCTTCGCTTTGATGTCGCCCACGAGACTTCCTCTTCTGTCGTTCACGCTCGGCTCGGTGCTCGCGCTCGCTTGCTCTTCGTCAAGTACGACCGACGTCCCCAAGGACTCCGTGTTCGGCAACGCTGGCGCGGGCGGCTCATCAGGACAAGGCTCGGGCGGCAAGTCAGGCTCCGGCGCGAGCGCGGGCAGCGCGGCGGGCAACAGCGCGACGGGCGGCGGCGCGGCGGGCACCTCGACGGGCTGCTCGCTCGTCGACTCGGACGGCGACGGGATCCCCGACGTCTACGAGGGCGACGACGACATCGACAAGGACGGCAAGCCCAACAAGCTCGACGACGACAGCGACGGCGACGGCATCCCGGACTCGGTCGAGGCAGGCCGCGCGGACCCGTGCATCGCGCCGGTCGACACGGACGGCGACGGGATCCCCGACGCGCGGGACCTCGACTCGGACAACGACGGCGTCCCCGACGTCGACGAGGGCGTCTACGATCCGGGCCACCAGAAGGGCTGCTACCTGAACGAGGACTGCGACAAGGACGGCGTCGTCGACGTGGTCGAGGTCGCGGCCGGCTCCAGCCCGGTCGACGCGGGCTCGAAGCCGCCGGACGCCACGCTGTACTTCGTGCTCCCTTACAACCAGCCCGAGCAGTCCAAGGACTTCCCCTTCTCCACCGGCATCCGGGTCGCCGATCTCTATTTCTTGATCGACACCACGGGCTCGATGGGCCCCGCGATCCAGAACATCTCGACCTCGCTCGACTCGAAGATCATCCCGGCGATCCTCAACGGCGATCCCACCGCGACGCCGCCGGTCGGCGGGATCAACGGCGCCTACGTCGGCGTGGGCGCGTTCCGCGATCTGCCGTGGGCCCCCTACGGAGATCCGGGCGACGAGATCTATCAGAACGAATTCGGCGCGGGCAGCGGCAAGGTCGCGGCGCCCGAGGTGCAGGGAGGTGTCGCGACCGCCCCGAAGAGCGTGCGCGACATCATCGGCTCGCTGAAGGCGGCGAACGGCGGCGACGGCCCCGAGGCCACGACGCAGGCGCTGTGGATGACCATCACGGGCCAGCCCTACATGGCCACGAAGGGCGGCTTCTGGAAGTACACCCCGACGTCGTGCGCCGAGCCCACCGCCTTCGGCGCGCCGTGCTTCCGCAAGGACGCGGTGCCGATCCTCGTGCTCATCACCGACGCCGCTTTCCACAACGGCCCCGCCCCCGCCAACGACTACGACACCGCGAAGGTCGGCGGCGCGATCGCCTACGCGGACACGGTCAAGGCGCTGAAGGACCGCGGCGCCAAGACGATCGGCGTGGCGGTCGACACGGGCTTCCCCGGCGCGGCGCGCGCCGACCTCACCGATCTGGCGACGAAGACAGGCAGCGTCTACTTCGATCCGTCGTTCGGCGGCTCCGACAAGCCGCTCGTCACCAGCCAGGACACGACGAGCGGCGAGGTCTCCAACGAGGTCGTCAAGCTCGTGCGAAGGCTCGCCGGCGCGGGCCTCAACGACGCGACCACGGAGAAGCGCGACTACTCGTGCGCGGGCGGCGTCGACTGCACCGGCGACGGGTTGCCCGATCCTGCGTTCACCAACCCGCCGCTGATGGTCGGAGGCGCGCCGATCGACGCGAGCGAGCTGATCTCGCGGATCGAGCCCGTGCCCGCGGCGGGGAGCCCGCTACCCTACACCAGCATCGACGCGACGACGTTCTATGGGGTGCGCGGCGACGCCGTCGTCTCGTTCCGCGTGGTCGCGCGCAACACCAAGTACCAGCCGACCTCGCTGCTGGTGCTCCGCGCGTCGATCCAGGTGGAGACCCCGACGGGCCAGAAGCTCGGCGGCAAGGACGGCATCAAACAGGTCTATTTCGTGATCCCGCGCGACACCGGGACCATCTTCAAGTGAAGGAGCATCGCATGCGAGCTTGGCCTCTCGGATTGATCGGAACCCTCGTCCTCGCGTGCGGCGCTGGCAGCACCGCGACGGACGCCCCACCCAGCGCGAACCCGGCCGCGGGCGCGGCGGGCGCAGCAGGCAACGGCGGCGCAGCAGGTGGCAAGGCGGGCGCCGCGGGCAAGGGCGGCGGCTTCGCCACAGGCGGCGGCGGCGCGGCAGGCGCCGGGGGAGCGGCGGGCGGAAAGGCCGGGACCGGCGGCGGCGCGGGCGCGGCGGGCAAGTCGGCGGCGTGCCCCCCCGACGAGGACATGGATGGAATCTCCGACGAGGTCGAGGGCAAGTCGAAGGGCACCGACACCGACGCCGACGGCAAGCCAGACTACCAGGACGACGACTCGGACGGCGACGGCATCCCCGACGCCCTCGAGGGCCAGACGGCGTCCAACGGCTGCGCGTCCCCGCAGGACTCGGACGGCGACGGCAAGCCCGATTTTCAGGACACGGACAGCGACGACAACGGCGTCCCCGACGCGAAGGAGACTTACCCCGACGGCTCGCCGTACAGCGTCGCGAAGGGGCCGCCGGCCGACACCGACGGCGACAAGTACCCCGACTACGCGGACCCGGACAACGACGGCGACTCGCTGCCCGACACGGCCGAGCTGGTCGGTGGCGTGGCGGTCGACACCGACGGCGATGGCAAGCCTGACATGTCCGACTCCGACTCCGACAACGACGGCATCCACGACGGGCAGGACGGCACCGGCGACGCCGACAAGGACGGAAAACCAAACTTTCGCGACACGGACTCGGACGGCGACGGCATCCTGGACTCGTGCGAGGCGGGCGCGGGGTTCGTACCGGGCAGCGTCCCGGTCGACACCGACAAGGACGCCAAACCTGATTTTCTGGATCTCGACTCGGACAACGACGGCCTGCTCGACGCCGACGAGGACAAGAACAAGGACTGCAAGGTCCAGCAGGGCGAGACAGATCCTCGCAAGGCTGACATGGACGGAGACGGCGCGAGCGACATGATCGAGGTCGCGCTCGGGTCCAACCCGGACGACGTCACCGAGACGCCGCAGTCGCTCGGCAAGTTCTATTTCATCATGCCGTACAACCAGCCGCCGCAGCCCGCGTCGGCGGTGATGGCGATCCAGACCAAGCTGCAGCGGGCGGATGTCGGGTTCGTGTTCGACACGACCGGCACGATGGGCGCGCAGCTGTTCGCGCTCCAGGGAGCGATGGCGTCGCTGATCCCGGCGATGCAGCAGGAGATCCCTGACGTCGCGGTCGGCGTCGCGGGGCACGACGACGTGCCGCTGTCTCCGTACGGAGACCCGGGTGACCAGCCGTTCTACATCCCGCCGACGGGGCGCGTGACGACGACGCAGGCCGACGCGGTCAACGCGATCAAGGCGCTGAAGATCCACGGCGGAGGCGATCTTCCCGAGAGCCAGGTCCTCGCGATGTGGCGGTCGCTGACCAACGACACCTACGCGTATCCGCCGGGGGTGATCAAGCTGCCCGACAGCATCCCGGCAGGAACATTTGGCAGCCTGGCCTTCCGCACCGACGCGCTGCCGATCATCATGGCCGTCACCGACGCGCCGTTCCACGGCGGACGACGCTCGACCGATCCCGCCACGGTCCACGACGCCTACACGTTCGGCGGCCAGTACCCGCCGCCCAGCGTCGACGTGCTGGCGACCGAGATGAAATCGATCGGCGCCAGGTTCATCGGGCTCGCCGCCAACAACGGCATCCGCAACGCGGACCCCTACTACGACATGGCGTACCTCGCCGATCAGACGGGCTCGGTCGTGCCGCCCTCGGCGTTCGGCGGCTCCAAGTGCAAGACCAACCCGACCGGAGATCTCGCGCCCGACGCGCCCGGCGGCAACTGCCGCCTCGTCTTCGACCTGCTGGACAACATCACGCCGAGCGGCATCTCCTCGCGCGTCATCGACGGGATCAAGGCGCTGCTGAAGGCGCTGAAGCTCGACGTGCGGGTCACCGCGGCCTCGGATCCGCTCACCCCCGAGAACCAGTTCACCGACAGCATCGACACGTTCGTCGAGTCGATCCGGGCGCGCGCCGAGGGCGGTGACGATCCGACGCTGCCCGGCGCGACCTGCGTCGTGCTGCCGCTGAGCCAGGTCCGCGACTACTGGACGGGCCCGAAGGGCGCGCTGCTGGGCGGCGACACGGTCGACGAGACCTTTCAGGCGATCACGCCGACGCAGCGCCTCTGCTTCGACATCAAGGTCATCCCCAACACGACCATCAAGCCTCTGCCCACCGTGCAGACCTTCCGCGCCACCTTGCAAGTGAAGGCGAAGGTCGGCAAGTTCGGCGAGGTCAAGTTCGGCGCCCCACGCGACGTGCTGTTCGTGATCCCGCCCACTGGACAGTTAGGGCTCACAAACGGCCGAGGGCGGCCACCCCGGCTGGGGGACCGCCCTCGATGACCTGGGTTCAGCTCACTGCGAGTGCGTCGCGGTGAGCGTGAACATGTCGCAGCCGACGGGCGCGTTGGGATCCTTGCGGCGCACGCGGAACTTCGGAGAGGTCTGGCGACCGGTCTGATCGGTGCAGGCCGCACGACCGCCGCCGCAGAAGGAGTCGCCTCCGACAGACTTCCCGGCGGTGTAGCCCTGCTCCCAGAGGTTGATGTTGGTGGACGAGTCGCCCGAGTTCCCGCAGACCGCCGGGGTGCCGCAGGTGTCGAACGAATCCATCGTGTACTTGCCGGAGGGATCGACCAGCTGAACCTTGGGCTTGTAACCCTGGCCTGCCGACGACGGCGGGAAGGTGAACGAGATCCAGGCCTCGCCGCCGCCCGTCGTGATGACGCCGGTCGCGCTGACCGTCCCGAGGTTGCCGACGGCATACGAGGTCGCGGCGCCGCACGACGAGCCGTTGGGGTTGGCCTGGCACTCGCAGCCGTCTCCTCCGTTGCCGTTGAGATCGACATACCCGCTGTCGCAGGTGTTGATGAGGCAGCCGCCCGCGACGCACTTGAAGTTGGAGACGTGGGGCTTCGCCGCGCACGACCCCTCGGAGCCCAGCTCGTCGGTCTGCCCGTCGCAGTCGTTGTCCTTGTTGTCACAAGTCTCGACCGACGTGTTCGGCTGCGTGACCGCGGTGCAGGTCTTCACGCCGCCCGCGCAGGTCTCGTTGCCGACCGAGCAGACGCCCGACAGCCCCGTGTTGCAGGGCAGGTTCTGGGTGTCGGGGCCGTCGATCGCGCCGTTGCAGTCGTCGTCGACACCGTTGCAGATCTCGGCCTTGGGGAAGTTCTGCTGGACGCACTCGATCTGGCCGCTGGCGCCGCAGCCCTTCACGCCCTGCGCGCACGGCGAGCCCGGCGCGGTGAACTTGAACGCCTCGACGATGCAGCTGCCGCCGGCGCCCGGAGAGCCCTCGTCGACCTGGCCGTCGCAGTTGTCATCCTGACCGTTGCACGACTCGGCCGGGAGCGCCGGGTTGTCTTGCACGCAGGTGACGGCGCCCGCCTGGCATTTCTGGGTGCCCGGCTTGCAGATGCCCTTCTTGCCCGTGTCGCACGAGTCGCCGGGGGTAGGCTTGATCGTGGGATCGAAGGTGCCGTTGTCGGGGGTGCCGTCGCAGTCGTCGTCGAGCCCGTTGCAGATCTCGGCCTTCGGTGTGTAGGTGCCGATGCACTTCAAGGCGCCGCCCTGGCAGTGCAGCGTGCCCTTCTTGCACTCGCCGAGCTTGCTGGGGACGTCGCAGTCGCCGCCCGACTCGGGATCTCCCTCATCGATCTTGCCGTCGCAGGTGTCGTCGATCCCGTTGCACAGCTCCTTCGTTCCGCACTGGGCACCACCGGCGCCGGCGCTGCCGCCACCCGATCCCGCGGCGCCGCCCGAGTTTCCGCCGCTGCCCGCGGCAGACCCGCCGGTCCCGCCCGTGCTGCTGCCGCCGCTGCCGGCCTTGCTGCCGCCGCTGCCCGCGGTGCCGCCGCCGACGCCGCCGCTGCCCGCCTTGCTGCCGCCGCTACCCGCCGTGCCGCCGCCAGCGCCGGACTTGCCGCCGGTCCCTGAAGAACCTCCGCTCGTGCTGCCAGACGAGCCTCCGTTCGCCTTGCCGGAGGAACCTCCGTTTGCCTTGCCGGAGGAACCTCCGCTTGCCTTGCCCCCGGTGCCTCCGGTGGCGCCGCCGGACCCAGAGGAGCCGGTGGTGCCGGCCTGCCCTGTGTCGCCGGGGATGGGATCGTCGCTCGTGGAGCTCCCACCGGCGCACGCGCCGACGAGCAGCGCGCCGCTCAAGAGCGCGCCACCAGCGAAGATCTGACGGGTGAGGGGGGTGAAGCTTCGGACGGACATGCGTTACCTCTGAGGTTGGGAAAGGGGCGTCGACGGCGAGCGGGCCGAAGACCGAAGATTGGGCAGGGAGTGCGGCCCGGTAGCGACAGAGCCGCCGAAGATCGGATCGTCGGCCGTCGGCTCGTGGACCACGGCGCGGAGGTGAAGCCTCGCTGCGCGCCGGAGCGCCGCGTCGAGGTGATCGGTCAGGATCGGCGGGCTCGGGCTTGGTGAGCTGGCGTCGCGCGTGAACCTCAGCGCGGTCGCGCCGACCGACACCGCCACGTCGACGAGCTCGGTCAGGTGGCGCACGTTCGCGCGGGTGACGGGGATGGTCAGCCCGACCGGGATCCGCGCCTCGACGAGGGCGCGCGCGCCGCGAAGCTGACCGGCGAACGACGATCGATCGCGGGTGTGGAACGCGTGGATCTCGGCCGTCGGACCGTAGAGCGTGACCTCTGCCGCGGTGACCCCGGCCCGCGCGAGCGCGCGCGCCTGCTCGACGTCCGGCGTCGAACCTGGTCCATCACACACCCACGTCTTGCTGCCGCCAGGCGGCTGGTGGTGGGAGCGCGACGGCGCGGCGGGAGAGGACACCGCCGCGGTCACTTGTCGTTGTCGGTCGCTTCGGGCTGGGCCTGACGCTCGGCGAGCGTCGAGAGGCCCGAGAGCTCACCGCGGTGAGGTCCGAGCGCGGCGACGAGCGCCATGGCCGACAGGCCGTGCCGCTCGTTGGTGGGGGTGTCACCCTGGCCCTGGTTCTCGACGAAGACGTCGAGGCCGTCGCGCGTCGCGAGCGACCGGGTCGCCGGATCGTGCGCGCACACCAGCGCGACGAACGCGTCGCCATCGGGCGCCGCCAGCTCGACCCGGAGCGCCCCGTGCGAGCGCGCCGCATGGACGACCGAGTACGCGCCAGCGGTGAGCCCCACGGGGAGCACGCTGGGCGTCGCGACCGACGAGGCCGCAGCGTCGGCTGCGGTGGCGTCTCCGACCACGGCCAGGAGGCCCGCGGCGGTGAGGGAGCCGAGTCCGAGGTTTCTCAGGGCATCACGACGAGTAAGTCCGTTGTTCATGAATCCTCCGCAGCCTCACGCATGCTGCCCGGAAAACATGAGATCGGTCAACCCAATCTTCGATAATTTGTGGCTAGCGCGCAGCGTCACCTCGAAACGCTGGTCGTTTTCCGCGTCGACGTCGACCACGGCCACGGCCCCCTCGGCCGCGGCGGAGGAGAGCAACGCCTCGGCGAGCGGGTCGGAGAGGTGGCGCAAGATCGCGCGGCGAAGCGGGCGCGCGCCGAACGCGGGCTCGTAGCCGATCGCGACGAGGCGCTCACGCGCGGCGGGCGACACCTCGAGCGAGACGCCGCGCGACGCGAGCAGCTTGGCGAGCTTGGTGAGCTGGATCGTCAGCACGCCGTCGAGGTCGGTCTTCGCGAGCGGGCGGAAGACGAGCACGTCATCCACGCGGTTGAGAAATTCAGGGCGAAAGTGCGTCTTCAGCTCGTCGAGCAGCACCTCCTTGAGCGCGCTCTTGCCTGCTTCGGACTCGAACAACTTCGCGTCTGCGTCGAGGATGCGCGAGGAGCCGAGGTTCGACGTCAGGATCACGACGGTGTTGGAGAAGTCTGCGACACGACCGCGCCCGTCGGTGAGCCGTCCGTCGTCGAGCACCTGCAGGAGCAGGTTGAACACGTCGGCGTGCGCCTTCTCCACCTCGTCGAACAGCAGCACCGAGTAAGGGCGACGCCGCACCGCCTCGGTGAGGAAGCCGCCTTGCTCCGAGTCGGCGTAGCCGGGCGGCGCGCCGAGCAGGCGCTGCGCCATGTGACGCTCCATGAACTCGCTCATGTCGAGCCTGGTGAGCGCGCTCTCGTCGTCGAACAACAGCTCGGCGAGGGCCTTCGCGAGCTCGGTCTTGCCGACGCCGCTCGGGCCGAGGAAGAGGAACGAGCCGATGGGTCGCCCGGCGTCGCGCAGGCCGACGCGGCTGCGACGCACGGCCCGAGACAGCGCGGAGATCGCCTCGAGCTGGCCCTTCACGCGGGTCGAGAGGCGGGCTTCCATGCCCAGCAGCTTCGCGGTCTCGCCCTCGAGCATCCGGCTCACGGGGATGCCGGTCCAGCGCTCGAGCATCGCGGCCACGTCCTCTTCGGTCACCGCGCGGGAGAGGGCGGGGCCAGCCTTGGACGCGGCGTCGATCGCGAGCGCGAGGCGACGACGGACGTCCGGCAGCGTGACGAACTCGAGCTCGTGCGCGCGCGGCGACGAGGACTGCTTCGCGGCGGCGAGCTCGGCCGCCTCGCGGGACAGCTCGCGCTCGATCGACGCCACCGCGAGGCGCGCGCCGCGGCGCACCTCGAGCTCGCGCTGAGCGGCC
Source organism: Myxococcota bacterium (assembly GCA_963169165.1). GTDB lineage: Bacteria > Myxococcota_A > Polyangia > Polyangiales > Polyangiaceae > JADLFU01. The sequence goes on from CAUJFL010000416.1 coordinate 16,626, forward strand.
GCCACGGCCGGCACGAGCGCGGTGATCTCGGCGTCGATCGCGCCGCGCGCCGAGGCCGCAGCGTGCGTCGCGTCGTCGGCCAGCGCCGCCTGTTGAAGGCGCAGCGACGCGAGCCGCTTGACGCGCGAGTCGAGCTCCTCGGGCAGTCCGTCGAGCGAGACGCGCAGCTCGGCCGCCGTCTCGTCGAGCAGGTCGACCGCGCTGTCAGGCAGCGCGCGGTCTCCGAGGTAGCGCGCGGACAGACGCACCGCGGCGCGCACCGCGTCCTCGCCGACCGACACGCCGTGGTGCTTCTCGAAGCGCGGCGCGATCCCGCGGAGGATCTCGGTGGCGAGGTCGAGCGACGGTGGCTCGAGCTCGACCTCGGAGAAGCGCCGAACGAGCCCCGGCTCGCGCTCGACGAGGCGACGCAGCCCCTCGGGCGAGGTCGTCGCGATCACGCGGACGCCCGGGCCATCGAGGAGCGCTCGGACGGCGTCGAGCGCGCTCGCGCCCGTCCCCGGTGAGAGCACGAGATCCGCGAGGTTCTCGACCACGAGCAGCGCGTCCCCGCGCTCGCGATCGATCGACGCGAGCAGCCCACGCGCGCGGGCCTCGGCCTCGCCGCGGAGCTTGGGACCGGACGTCAACGCGGCGCCGTCGAGCTCGAGGAGGCGCGCCGACGCGAGGTTGCCCGGGACGTCGGCCGCGGCGATCGCGAGCGCGAGCCCGCGGATGAGCGCGCTCTTGCCGACCCCAGGCTCGCCGACCAGCAGCGGGTGATGCTTCACGCGGCGCTCGAGGATGCGCACGATCGCGCGCAGCTCGGCCGCGCGCCCGATCACGGGATCGAGCTCGCCGGTGCCCTTCAGCAGATCGCGGGTCAGCGCGCGAGCGTCCGCGGGCGACGCGGCCGGGGACGAGGCCGCGCGGGGCGGCGTCTCCCGGTACGCGGAGAGATAGGGTCGGAACGCGCCGGGCCCCACCCCCAGCGCGCCGAGCACCTCGCCCGCCTCACCGCGGATCTCCTGCGAGACGGCGACGATCAGCGCCTCGACCGGCACGCGGGGCGCGCGCTCGCGCTTCGCCTCTCGCTCGGCGCGGCGCAGCAGCTCGAGCAGCGCGGGAGAGAGGTACGCCTCCCCTTCCCTCGCGCGGGGGAGGCGGCCGAGCGCTGCCTCCGCGAGCTGCGTCGCCCGCTGCGGGTCGGCGCCGGCGCGGCGGCACACCTCGGCGACTCCCGGCTCGCGAAGCGCGACGATCAGCAGGTGGAGCGGCGCGACCTCGCGGTGGCGGTGCTCGTCGGCGAGCGCCTGGGCGGCCGCGACGAGCGCGCGCGCGTCGGGATCGTAGTCGGAGAGCTCGAGCTCCTTGCTGTCTGCCATCGAGCGCGCAGCCTACTCGGCAACGATCATGCTTGCATGCGGCGCGCGCGGCGGCGAAAAGGTAGCCGCCGGGTGAAGAAGGACGACAGCGCGAGGGCCGCGAGGCGGAGACCGCAGGCACGGCTGCGCGCGCTCGAGGAGGGCTCTCAGCCGATCGCCGAGTGGGCGTCGCTCTTCGGCGATCTGTCGCGTCGCCCTCCGTCGAATCCCCGCGCGAGCGCGCCGGTCGAGTGGCGGATCCACGACAAGACCCACCTCGAGTTCGCGATCGACTACCCGCTGGTCGACCGGACCGAGGCGTACGTCTGGGAAGCGTACTTCTTCGTCCCTGAGAGCTTTCGGCTGCAAGAGGACACCTACGACAAGAAGGCCATCTACGACGATCTCTGGTCGTACGTGCGCTGGGCGCCGCCCGAGCTCGCGCTCTCCGATCTCTCGGCGCGCGACGCGGGCTCGAGCCTCGCCGAGGTGACGACCGCGCTCGCCGCCGCGTGCAACAAACCTGACGGCTCCGAAGAGGGCCGCTGGGCGATGCGCGCGCTGCGGCTGTTCGCGTGCGAGGTGCGCGCGGCGGGCGTCGCGGCGGTCCGCCGGATCGAGGCGGCGCTGCGATCCGGCGCGGGTGAAGCCGAGCTCTTCGCCGAGCTGGGCCCGTTCGCCGCGGCGATCCCCGAGATCGGCCGCGCGCTCCGGGCGGTCCAGGGCGAGGTCGACGTCTCGGCGCTCCGGTCCGACGTGGCGACGGCGATGGAGTGGGTCGACGAGGATGTGTCGCTCGTGCTCGAGACCCTGTCGGCGACGGTGGGCGTGACGCTCGAGGGGCACGCGGCGCGGCTGCCCGCGCTGCGAGAGATCGGCGAACGCCTCGCCGCGAGCGCGGTGGCCGAGGCGCGGCACCGCAAGGCGCGGGGGATGGGCTCCGTCGGCGCGGCCGACGCGACGGTGCGGGACGTCGAGCACCTCGAGTTCCGCCGTCACGTGCTGAAGCGCTTCACGTCGTCGGTGCTGTGGCTCAACCTCGAGGTGAACGTGGGCGCGACGTGGGCGCTCCACACGTTCTACGCGCTCGCGGCGGCCGTCGCGATGGCGTTCGCGCTCACGGCGAGCCTGCACGCGTCGCCGAGCACCGACAACATGTTCCGCTACGCGCTGCTCGTCGTCGTCGCGTACGCGGCGAAGGATCGGATGAAGGCGTTCTTGCAGGGGACCTTCGCGCGGTGGATCTCGCGGAGGTTCCCCGACCGCAGCTGGAAGATCGAGGACCGCGAGCGAGCGCGCGTGGTCGGACGCGTGCGCGAGCGCGCGGGGTTCCTGTCGTTCCGCGCGGTGCCTCCCGGGGCGCTCGCCGCGCGGCGCCTGACGCGGGCGCACGAGCTCGAGGAGGCGGCGCGCCCCGAGCGCGTGCTGTGGCACCAGAAGCGCGTGCAGCTGGCCCCGAGGGCGAGCGGCGCCGAGCTCGGGCGCTTCCCGATGCTGACCGAGATCTTCCGCCTGGATCTGCACCGCTGGCTCGATCACACCGACGACCCGAACCGCAAGATCGTGTTCGCCGATCCCGACGACGCGCGCGTCTACACGGCCACGGCGCGCCGGGTCTACAACGTCAACATCGTGTACAGGCTCACGCAGGCCGACGGCGAAGGGCCGTGGCAGCGCCTCCGCGTGGTCGTGTCGCGCAAGGGGATAGAGCGCATCGACGCGATCACGGCCTGAGCGATTGCCGCGCGCGCCGCGGGCCCGTGCGCCTATGCTCGCGGATCATGTCCGAGCCCAAGATCCTCGATAATTTCATCGGCGGCGCGCGCGCGCCAGCGGTCGGCCGCCCCACGCTCGACGTCACCTCGCCGCGCGACGGTCGGCTGCTCGCCCGCGTCCCGATGTCGACCCGAGAAGAGGTCGACCAGGCGGTCGCGGCGGCGAAGCGCGCGCAGCCGGCGTGGGCGCGCACCCCCACGAAGGAGCGGGCGACGCGGCTGTTCGCGTTTCGCGCGCTGCTGCTCGCGCACCTCGACGAGCTCGGTGAGTCGTGCGCGACCGAGTCGGGCAAGACCTTCGCCGAGGGGCGCGCCGAGGTGCTGAAGGGCGTCGAGGTCGTCGAGTTCGCGCTGTCGCTGCAGAACCTCGATCACGGCGCCGCCATGCAGGTCTCGCGCGGCGTGACCTGCGAGCAGCGCCGCGAGCCGCTCGGCGTCGTCGCGGGGATAGTCCCGTTCAACTTCCCGGCGATGGTGCCGATGTGGATGTTCCCGATCGCCATCGCCGTGGGCAACGCGTTCGTGATGAAGCCCTCCGAGAAGGTGCCGCTCACGCTCTGCCGGATCGCCGAGCTGTTCGCCGAGGCGGGGCTCCCCGCGGGGATCTTCTCGCTCGTGCACGGCGGCGCCGAGGTGGCCGTCGCGCTGACCGAGCACCCCGACGTCGCGGCGGTCGGCTTCGTCGGCTCGACGCCGGTCGCGCGGCGCATCTACGAGCTCGGCACGCAGCGAGACAAGCGCGTGCTCGCGCTCGGCGGCGCGAAGAACCACCTCATCGCCGTGCCTGACGCGGATCCGAGCATCACGGTGCAGGGCGTGGTCGACTCGTTCACCGGGTGCGCGGGGCAGCGCTGCATGGCGGCGAGCGTGCTGGTGGCGGTCGGTCCGATCGACGACCTCGTGGCCCGCGTGGTGGAGCGCGCCCGCGCGATCGAGCTCGGCCAGGGCATGGGCGCGATCATCGACGAGGCGTCGCGCGCGCGCATCGTGGAGGCGATCGGCGCCGCGACGGCCGAAGGCGCGGAGCTGCTGCTCGACGGCCGCGGCGCGCGCCCCGCCGACCGAGCGCTCGCCGGGGGGACGTGGCTCGGCCCGACGATCCTCGATCGCGTGCGGCCCGAGGCCGCGATCCGCCACCACGAGGTGTTCGGGCCGGTGCTCGCGATCGTGCGCGTCCCCACGCTCCGCGACGCGCTCGCGCTGCAGGCGGACAGCCAGTACGGCAACGCGTGCTCGGTGTTCACGACGAGCGGCGCGGTCGCCGAGTACGTCGCCGAGCACGCGGCCGCCGGGATGATCGGCGTGAACATCGGCGTGCCGGTGCCGCGCGAGCCGTTCTCTTTCGGCGGGACGAAGGCGTCCAAGTTCGGTCAGGGCGACATCACCGGCGAGAGCGGCGTCGAGCTGTGGAGCAACCTGAAGAAGATCACCCGCAAGTGGGAGGCCCAGCCTGACGCGACGTGGATGGGTTGACGGCGAGCCACTCGCCGCGAGGGAGGCGGGCGCCCTTGACGAGCCCGCCGAGCAGCTCGCGGATCTCTGCCTCGCGCAGGAACGTGCCCTCGGCCTGCGACGTGTCTCCGTCCAGCAAGAGGCCGAGGTGCAGGTGCGGCGAGCCGTTGGCGAACCCGCTCGTGCCGAGCCGCGCCCCCGCCTCGACGCGCACCACGCCGGGCGCGCCCTCGGCCTTGATGACCGCCAGCGCCGACAGGTGCCCGTAGTAGGCGTGCGTGACGCAGCGGCCTCGCCACGCGCGCGGCACGTCGAGGCGCACGCGCACCGAGAACGGTGAGTCTCCCCTGCCCCTCCACCGCGTGTGCCCGCGCTCCGCGTACTCGACCACGCCGGCCGCGAGCGAGCGCACCGGCAGCATGAACCCCGCGAGATCGAGGCCCGTGTCGGCGGCGTATCCCGCCACGAAGCCTCCAGGGAGAGGGTTCGCGAGCGGGGTCGACGGCGAGAGCGCGAGGAGCAGCGGCGTCATGACGATCCGTCGCGCGAACGCGCCAGAGCGTGACGTCACGCGCGCCGCGACGCGGGCGGGCTCGAGCGCATCATCACGCGCAGCGTCTCCATGTCGCGCAGCTCGCCCAGCACGACCAGCACCGTCTCGGCCTCGAGCACGTGCTCGGGCCCCGGGTTGTAGTGAAACTGGCGCGCGCGGTCGCGCACCGCGACGACGAGCGCGTTGGTCTCGCGGCGGATCGGGACGTCTCGGAGCGGCAGCCCCACGAACGGACAGTCGGAGGGCACCCCGACCTCCTCGAGCCGCAGCGTGCGCTCCTTGTCCCGGAGCATCTGGTCGAGGAACTCGACCACCTCCGGGCGCACCAGCTCGCTCGCCAGGCGCCGCCCCCCGATGATGTTCGGGCTCACGGTCGCGTTCGCCCCCGCGCGGATCATCTTGGGCTGCGCCTCGGGCTCGACGACCTTCGTCACGATGCGCGCCTTCGGCGCACGAGTCCTACCGCAGGTCGGACGCCTTCAGAACGGCTTCGCGACGGCGAGGTACGCGACGATCCCCGCGAGCCCCACGAGCACCTGAGCGAGCACCCACGCGGGGCCCTCCGCGTCGACCGCGCCCGACGCCATCTTCTTCGCGCGAGCGCCGAGCGCGTGGTGGAGGCCGATCACGAAGAGCGCGAGCAGCAGCTTCGCGTGCATGAACTTCGTGGCCTTGAAATAGAGGTCGAGGTTGCTCGCCAGCGCGACCACGCCGAGCACGAACGCGCCCAGGAACGAGGGCACGCTGAGCATCTTGTAGACGGTCAGCCCCGCCGCGCCGCGCGATCTGGCGTCGCCGGGGCCCTTCGCGAGCAGGAGGCCGACCGCCGCGATGGAGCCAATCCACACAAGGACGAACGCGACGTGCAGCGGGACCGTGAGGCGCATCGCCGGGCCTCCTAGGGCACGCGGCGCGCGCCGGGAAGCCCTCGCGTCGGCAGATCGTGCTTGCCCTCCCCCGTGCCCCGTGGCTTACGCTGCGCTCCCTCGCGCTCCCGGAGAAGCCGATGTCCGCCCCCGACAACGAGTTGCTCGCCAAGGTCGTCCAATCGCTGTCGCAGCCGTGCGTCGACGCAGACGGCTCGGCCACGGGCTCCATCCTCGGCGTCGCGGCGGCGTCGTATGGCTCACGCCCCGACGAAGAAGAGACCACGATCCCGACGGGCTTCGATCCGCGCGCCGCGGTGCTGTTCGAGGCCGTAGTCGAGGCCGCGTTCCTGGTCGCCAACGCGGACGGCGACTTCGACGCCGACGAGCGCGCGGCGTTCGAGGGCGTCGTCGTCAAGGCGTCCGGAGACAACGTCGACGCTCGGCAGGTCCAGGCGCTGCTGGCCGATCTCTCCGAGCTCCTCGAAGAGGACGGCCTCGACACGCGCATCAAGATGATCGGCCGCGCGGTGACCAACCAGATCCACCAGCGCGAGGTGCTGCGCGTGGCGGCGCTGCTGGCGCACATCTCGGGCGGCGTGAGCGACGTCGAGAAGAACGTGCTCGACGCCCTGGCGGCCGCGTTCGATCTCGACGAGACGACGGTCCCCGACGCGATCTCGGCCGCCGAGAAGTCGCTCGCGTCCTGAGATCCTGCGCGTATCATCGCGGCGTGCGCCACGCCGCCGCTGTCGTGCTCCTCGCGTTCGCGTCCTTCGCGTGCTCGGCCGCGGACGATCCTGCCGCGAGCGACGACGAGGCAGACATCATGGGCGCCGGCGGCGCGTCCAGCCAGGGCGGCGCGGCGAGCAGCGGCGGCGGGGCAGCGAACAGCGGCGGCGCGCCCAGCACGGCCGGCAGCGGCGGCGCGCCGAACCAGGGCGGCGCCTCGAGCGGGGGCGGCGCAGGCGCGAGCGGCGGCAGCGCCGGCACCAGCGGCAAGGCGAGCGCGGGCGCGGGCGGCAACGCAGGCGCGGGCGGAAAGGCGGGCGCGGGCGGAAAGGCGGGCGCAGGCGGAAAGGCGGGCGCGAGCGGAAAGGCAGGCGCGAGCGGAAAGGCGGGCGCGAGCGGGAAGGCGGGCGCGAGCGGAAAGGGAGGCGCTCCGAGCGGCGGCAATGGGGGCAAGCCGAGCGCGGGCGCAGGCGGCTCGCCGTCGTCGTTCGTGGAGGCGCCCGATGGCCCGATGAAGGGCATCGTCGCCGCCCACAACAAGGCGCGCGACAGCGTCTCCCCACCCGCGTCGCCGCCGCTGCTCGACCTGTCTTGGGACACGAAGCTCGCCGCGGACGCGGCCGCGTGGGCCGCGAAGTGCAGCTTCTCGCACGACCCGAAGCTCGGCGCGCGCAACCAAGGGCAGAACCTCTACGCCTCGGCCAACAGCGCCCCGACCCCACAGAAGGTCGTCGGCGCGTGGGTCGGCGAGGTCGCCTACTATGACTACGCTACCAACCAGTGCGACGCCGGGCAGCAGTGCGGCCACTACACCCAGGTCGTCGCGGCCAAGAGCGCTGAGATCGGCTGCGCCCAGCGCACCTGCTCCGTCAATTCTCCGTTCGGCGGCGGCAAGTGGGATTTGTGGGTATGCAACTATTCGCCTCCAGGCAACTACGTCGGCCAGCGCCCTTACTGAGCGAGGTGACTCGGCGTGACAGGCGAGCTCGAGGGCGCCGAAGGTGGCTCGCGCAGCGGGCGGCGCGTATAGTCGCGGCGTGCGCCACGTCATCCTCACCGCGTTGACCGCCTGCCTCGCCGCCGCTTGCTCGACCTCTTCGGGGGGCGATCCAGGCGACGCCGACTCCACCGGCGGGAGCGCCGGGACCTCGGCAGGGGGCTCCTCGATGGGCGGGTCCACGTCGGGCGGCTCCTCTGCTGGAGGCGCCTCCGCTGGCGGTGCTTCGACCGGCGGCTCCTCCGCTGGCGGTGCTTCGACCGGCGGCTCCTCTGCTGGCGGTGCATCGACCGGCGGTTCGTCGAGCGGGGGCACAGGCGGAGCGCCGTCTTCCTTCGCCGAGGCACCCGACGGCCCGCTGAAGGGGATCGTGGCCGCGCACAACGAGGCCCGCGCGGCGGTCTCCCCGCCCGCGCCGACGCCCCTGCCCGATCTGTCGTGGGACACCAAGGTCGCCGCCGACGCGGAGGCGTGGGCGGCGGGCTGCAAGTTCGCCCACGATCCCAAGCTCGGCTCGCTGAAGCAGGGCCAGAACATCTACGCGTCGTCAGGCAGCACGCCCACCCCCGAGAAGGTCGTAGGTTCGTGGGTCAGCGAGGTGTCCGACTACGACTACGCGACCAACGCCTGCACCCCCGGCAAGCAATGCGGCCACTATACCCAGGTCGTCTGGGCCAAGAGCACCGGCCTCGGGTGCGCGCAGAAGACCTGCACCACCGGCTCGCCCTTCGGCGGAGGTGGAAAGTGGGATTTGTGGGTTTGCAACTATTCGCCGCCCGGCAACTACAACGGGCAGAAGCCTTACTGATCCGCCGTGTGGGTCGAGGCGCTGCTGCTCGCGCCGCTGCTGGTGGCGGCGGCGCCCGCGCTCGAGTCCCGTGACCCGGGGCCGAGCCCTCGCTGCCCGGCCGACATGCGCCTCGTCACTGGCACACACTACGACGAGGTGGAGCATCTGTGCATCGACTGGCGAAAATCTGTCGGCCGCTGCTTCGCCTACTACGAGCAGCTGACCGTCGCCAACGGTCCGACGACCTCCGTCGACGTCTGCATGGATCGCTTCGAGGCCCCGAACGAGGAGGGGAAGCGGCCGCTCGTCATGCGCTCGCTCGCCGGCGCCGAGGCGTTCTGCGAGGAGCGGGGCAAGCGACTCTGCAGCGAGGCCGAGTGGGAGACCGCCTGCGAGTCGGGTGACCACAGGCCCTGGCAATATGGATGGAAGGTGGACAAGCGAGTGTGCAACTCGGACAAGAGCTGGCGCCCGTTCGACGCGGCCGCGCTGACGGCGGGAGGCGAGACCGCGCGGCGCGAGGTCGAGAAGCTGTGGCAGGGCGCGGCGTCGGGGGCCTTCGCCGGTTGTGTCACGAAGGATGGTATCCACGACCTCATGGGGAACGTCGAGGAGTGGGTCACCTCGAGCCGTCGCCGCAAGCACCGGGGCGCGCTGATGGGGGGCTTCTGGGCCAAGCCGTGGACGGGCTGCCGCGGCACCAACGACGCGCACGAGCCGACCTTCGTCTTCTACGAGGTCGGGTTTCGCTGCTGCAAAGCGCCGACGCCGAGCGAGGTCGAGCCGTGAGCCCGCTCTCCTTCGTGGTGGCCGCGCTCGACGCCCTCGCGCCGCCGCGACTCGCCGAGGAGTGGGACAACGTCGGGCTGCTGGTCGGTGATCCGGCGGCGGACGTGTCCCGCGCGCTCTTCGCGATCGACACGACGCCCGCCGTGCTCGACGAGGCCGCGAGGTCCGGGTGCCAGCTCGTAGTGTCCTATCACCCACCGATCTTCAAGGGCGCGCGGAGGCTGCTCGCGGGCGACGCGGCGTTCGAGGCGGTGCGTCGCGGGGTCGCGCTCTACAGCCCGCACACCGCGCTCGACGTCGCGCGGGGCGGCACGAACGACGTCCTCGCCCAGCTGCTCGGGCTCCGCGCCACGACCGCGATCGCGCCC
>CAUJFL010000417.1 GCA_963169165.1 Myxococcota bacterium
CGTCATGGTCGCATCACCTGCTTGATCGCCCAGAGCGACACGAGCGCCGACACCACCGCGACGGTCACGGTCACCCAGCGCGGCAGGCCCTGTCGCGGCGCGGTCCGCGCGCTGTCGAGCGAGTGCATCGCGACGAGCGCGATCGCGCCGAGGCGCTTGTTCGCGAACGCGCGGCGCGCCTCGGGCGCGGCCTCGTCGTCCTTCACGGCGCGATAGCGGGCGGCCAGCTCGGGCAGCAGCGTCGACTGTCGCGCGAGCTCGAGGACGGCGTCGTGCATCCCCGGCTCGTCCCACCGCGACTGCAGCTCTCCCCACAGGTCGGCGAGCGCCCGCTTCGCGTCGTCCGTCGGCATCGAGCGCTCGAGCGTACCCAATCAGAACGCTCGCTGCGAGTCGACCAGGATGGTGACGGGACCGTCGTTGTCGACCAGCACGCGCATGTCGGCGCCGAAGCGCCCCTCGGCGACGGTGACGCCGCGCGCGCGCGCCCCGGAGGCGAACCGCGCGACCAGCTCGCTCGCCCGCGCGGGCTCGAGCGCCGCGTCGAAGCTCGGGCGCCGCCCGCGCCGCGTGTCGCCGTAGAGCGTGAACTGGCTCACCACCAGCAGCTCGAGCCCGAGCTCGATGAGTCCGCGTGACATCTTTCCGTCGTCGTCGGGGAAGACGCGCAGCCCCAGGATCTTGTCGCGCATGGCGTCGGCGGTGGCGTCGTCGTCGCCGCGCCCGCAGCCGACGAACGCGACGAGGCCGCGGCCGATCGCGCCCACCACCTGGCCTTCGACCTCGACGCGCCCCGCCGTGCACCGCTGCGCGACGACGCGCATCAGCCCGGGTAGCCGAGCTCGCGCTTCAGGCGCGCGACCGTCTCGAAGTAGGTCTTGCGATCGTAAGGTTCGTTGAGAATATGAAAATCCTTCTTCACGAGGCCGACGCAGCCGAAGCAGTACGTGCAGCCCGACAGGCCGATCGAGCGGACGAGGTAGGCGCTCGCGGTGCAGCGCTCGCAGTCGACGCAGTGGACGCAGCCGGTGAGGTGCTTGCTGCCGTGGCAGTGCGACGACTCGCTGCAGTCCTCGCAGCGGACGCAGTAGTTGCAGCGCGACAGGCGGCGCGAGTCGCGGCAGAAGGTCGCGTCGCGGCAGCCCTCGCAGCCGGTGCACGACACGCAGCCGGTGTTGTCCTTGGTGGCGCCCTGCTCGCGGACGAGCGCCTCGAGGCGCTGCTCGAACTCTCGCTTGTTCATCGCGGCGCGCGACGATCTACCACCCCTCGCCGCCGCTTTGGTAGAGCCCGCGTCGATGAGACCCACGGTCACCATCCGGCGCGAGCCCGAGGACTTCGAGGTCGACGAGCTGCCGGCGTACCTGCCGAGCGGCGTGGGCGCGCACCTGTTCGTCAGGTTCACGAAGCGCGGGCTCGACACGCTGGCCGCCGTCCGCGCGCTCGCGAAGCGCCTCGGCGTCTCCTCGCGCGACGCGGGCACCGCCGGGCTCAAGGATCGCCACGCGGTCACCACGCAGTGGGCGTCGTTCCCGCTGTCGGAGCGCGCGCCGCTGCCGGCGAGAGGCGCGCTGTCGGGCGACGGGCTCGAGGTGCTCGAGCTGGCGAGGCACGGCAACAAGCTGAGGACGGGGCACCTGCGCGGCAACCGCTTCTCGCTCGTGCTGCGTGACGTCCCGTCGGGAGAGGAGGGCGCGCTCGTCGACGCGCTCACGAGGGTCGGCGCGGAGGGACTGCCGAACCGCTTCGGGCGGCAGCGCTTCGGGCGCCACGGCGACAACGCGGCGCGCGCGCTCGCGTGGGTCACGGGCCAGGAGCCGCCGCCGCGCGACGCGAAGGTGCGGCGCTTGCTCTTCTCGGCGCTGCAGTCGGAGCTGTTTCACGCGGTGCTCGACGCGCGCGTCGCGGACGGGACGTGGCGCCGCCTCTTGCCAGGCGACCTCGTCGGCACCAGCGGAGGCCCCAAGGTGTTCGCCTGCGATGACCCCGACGCGCTCGCCGCGCGCCTCGACGCCGGCGAGGTCTGGCCGACCGGCCCGATCTTCGGCGCGAAGATGCAGTGGCCGAGCGGGCGCCCGGCCGAGCTCGAGCGCGCGGCGCTGGCCAGGTTGCCCGACGGGGAGGCGCTGCTGGAGCGGTGGGCGAGCCTCGGCGAGGGCGCGCGGCGAGCGCTGATCCTGCGGCCGTCCGGGCTCGTCGCGAGCCACCTACAACCGAACTGCGTGCGCGTGGCGTTCGTGCTACCGAAGGGCGCGTACGCGACGTCGGTGTTGGACGCCGTGTGCGACGCCGTGGACGCGAGCCTGCGCGCCGCCGGCCCGCCCCAAGAGGAAACCAGCGAACCATGAACCTCGTCGAGAACGCGAAACACCTGATGGTCGGCACGGGCGCCGGCTGGGTCCTGTGGCTTTTGATCGGTTTGTCAGTCTTCTCGATCGCGATCATCCTCGAGCGTGCGTATGTGTTCTGGTCCCGCCGCGACAACCTCGACTCGCTGCGCGAGGCGCTGGCGAACGGGCTGCGGTCGGGCGGCTTCGACGACGCGCGCGTGGCGATGAAGAGGTCGCGCCACCCGGGCGCGGCCGTCGTGCTGCGGGGCATGCGCCGCGAGGCCGAGGAGACGTCCCCCGAGGAGGCGAGCGAGGTGATGGCGGCCGAGGTCACCGTGCAGAAGAGCCTGCTCGAGAGCCGCCTGTCGTTCCTCGGCACCCTCGGGTCGAACGCGCCGTTCATCGGCCTGTTCGGCACCGTCATCGGCATCCTCCAGTCGTTCGACGAGCTGGGCAAGGCCGCGAAGACCGCGCCCGGCCAGGCCGCCGCCGCCGCCGCGAGCGCCGCCGCGCCGCAGGCGGTCATGTCGAGCCTCGCCGAGGCGCTCGTGGCGACGGCCGTCGGCATCGGCGTCGCGATCCCCGCCGTCTTCGCGTTCAACACCTTCCAGCGTCAGAGCAAGGCCGCGCTCGCCGGCGCCGACGTCCTGTCGCGCGAGCTGCTCGCGTATCTCCACAGCGACAAGTCGTCGCACAAGCGGGAGGCCTGAGTGGGCGGCGGTCCCGCGCAAGACGACGAGCTGATCAGCGGCATCAACGTCACGCCGCTGGTCGACGTGACGCTGGTCTTGCTGATCATCTTCATCGTCACCGCCAAGATCATCGTCACGCAGAGCCTGCCGATGGATCTGCCGAAGGCCGCGACAGGGTCGGAGCAGCAGACGATCTTCTCGGTCGAGCTGTCGGCGGCCGGCGAGACGGTCGTCGACTCCAAGCGCGTCCCGAGCGAGGACGCGATCTTGCCGCTCGCGCGGGAGGCCCACGCGAAGAACACCGAGCTGCGCGCGGTGATCAAGGCCGACAGCGCGGTGCCGCACGGGCGCGTGATCCGCGTGATGGACCTCCTGAAGCAGGCGGGCGTCGCCAAGGTCGCGTTCGGCGTGTCGCCCGTCCCCGTCGAGCCCGGCGCGGCGCCCGCTGCCGCGCCCGCGGCGTCGAAGTGAGGTTCGAGCGCGCATGAGAGGCGACGTCATCTCCCCCGCGCTGCTCGGCGCGGTCCTCGTGTCGGCGAGCGCGCACGCGCCGCCGATCATCGACGCGGTGACGTCGCTGTCCGATCTCCGCGCCGGGGTGAAGCTCTCCTCCGAGGCCGTGCACGAGTTCCTCTGGCGTCAGTACGACATCGAGCTGCCTCCACAGGAGAAGAAGGAGGAGAAGCCCAAGGAGGAGGAGAAGCCCAAGGAGGAGATCGCCGCGCCCATCTTGCCGCGCATGCCGACGCCTCAGAAGGCGGATCCCCAGCCTCAGAAGTCCGATCCGCCGCCCGCCGCGGCCGAGGCGGGGCGCACGCTGACAGCGCCTCCCGACGCGCCGGTCGACTTCACCGATCCCGGGCTGGTGCAGGGCGACGGCATCTACCGGGGCGGCGTGACCGCGAGCGACGGCAAGGCCAAGACGAAGGTCGATGACACCAACGCGCGAGGTGGCGTCGAGCCCGGCGGCTCGGGGCGCCCGGCGGCGCCTCCTCCTCCGCCCGACGAGCCCGATCGGTCCGCCCCCGCGAAGCCGCGCAACCATGACTGGCGTTGTCCATTCCCCGAGGAGGCCGACGCCGAGGACAAGCACAGCGCGGTCGTGCAAGTCATCGTCACGGTGCGCCCCGACGGCTCTCCGGCGTCGGTGCGCGTGCTGGCCGATCCGGGGTTTGGCTTCGGGCGCGCGGCGCGCATGTGCGCGCTCCGCGAGCGCTTCTCGCCCGCGCTCGATCGCGCCGGTCAGGCCACGCAGGGACAGAGCACCCCCATCAACATCCGCTTCTCGCGCTGAGCGGCGGAGGGGCGTGGGGGGGAGGGGCGTGGGGGCGGCGCGATCTCGGCTTTCGCGTGCTCGCCGTAGCTTCCGCTACGGCTGTGCGCGGCGAAAGACCGACCTCGCTTGCCCGCACGCCCCTCCGCTCGCCCAGCGCCCTCACGCCCTGCTGGCCACGATTGTGTGCATCGCCGCCTGTCGCGATGCGCCGGGTCCGTCGAGGTCGTGGACGGACTCGTCGTCGCCTTCGGCTCCGACGTCGTCGGTCTCGTCGTCGAGGTCGTGGACGGACTCGTCGTCGCCTTCGGCTCCGACGTCGATGGTGGTCTTGTTGGGTGGCGACGTGGAGTTGGCTCGGGCGACCGGGAGGCGGATTCTGCGGGAGGTGGGGTATGACCCCTTCTGGCGCCTGAGGGATCGACTGGGTGCGGCAGGGCTGCGCTTCGTCAACCTCGAGAGCCAGCTGTCAGAGCAGCGGGGGGAGGTGGTGCGACCCTGGAACCCGCTCGTCTTCACGGGGCCTCCGGCCGGGGCGGAGGTGCTCTCGCGCGCGGGGATCGACGTCGTGTCGACCGCCAACAACCACGCTTGGGACTATGGCGAGGGGGCGATGAGGGAGACCCTCTCGCACCTCGACAGGGTCGGCGTCGCGCACGTCGGGACCTCGGCCGCGGACGGAGAGCAGGGGCGCCCGGTGATCGTCGAGCGCGGGGGCGTGAGGGTCGGGTTCCTGGCTTTCACTGCCATCTGGAACCAGGGGCCACTGTCGAAGCACCCCGCGCGAGCGCACGTCGCCGAGGCCACCTCGGCGTCGATCGGCGCCGCGACCCGGGCGCTCGTGGAGAGCGGCGCGGCCGACCTGATCGTCGTCTCGGTGCACGGAGGAGAAGAGTATGGCGCGCGCGCGACGCCCGCGTTTCGCGCGTTGCTCGCGGGCGCCGCGGAGGCCGGTGCGCACGTCGTCGTCGGGCACCACGCGCACGTGTTTCACGGAGTGTCATTCGTCGGCAGGACGCCAGTGTTCGAGGGGCTCGGCAACCTCGTCATGCAGATGCACCGCGAGCACCCGGCGACCGAGCTGGGCCTGCTCGCGCGCGTCACGGCGGGGCGCGGCGGTGTCATCCGCGTCGAGGCGTGCCCCCACCGGCTCATCCTCGCCGAACCCGCGCCGCTCGACGCCGCGCAGCTCGCCCTCGCCCGCAGGCGGCTGGTCGCGACCTCTCCCGCCCCGCTCCAGCTGACACCCACGGAGGACGGGTGCTGGCAGGTCGCGCCGACGCCGTGAGGCGGCGCTTGATCGCCGCGAGCCCGTTGGTAGCCTGCGGCCACGATGGCCGACACACGACGCTCGCCGGTGAACGCGCTGCCCCGCCTCCGCGCCTCGAGGTGGTGGACGATCGGGGCGGTGCTCGCGGCGGCGTGCGGCTCGGGTAGCCAGTCATCCGACACCCCGAGCGCGGGCGTGGTCCAGGACGGCGCGGCCGGGCAGGGGGGCGCGCACGCCGGCGCCGCGGGCAAGGGAGGCGCGGGCGCGAGCGGCGCCAGCGCGGGCTCGGCGCAAGCGGGCGACGGCGGAGAGGGCGGCGCGGGCGGAGAACCTGGCGGGAGCGGCGGCGACGCGGGCGCGGCAGGGCAGGCGGGCGCGCCCGGGAGCAAGCCGGACATCACACCAAGCGATCCTATCAAAGCTATCGACGGAGTCTGGACCTACGTGCCGTTCCCCAAGGGACACTGCCGCGATCTGAGCCAGGCGCACATGATGGTGCACCTCAACAAGGACTCGAAGAAGGTCGCCATCTATGAGGAGGGCGGCGGCGCTTGCTTCAACGACGCCTCGTGCACGTTCTTGTCGGT
The DNA here is from genome assembly GCA_963169165.1 of Myxococcota bacterium. GTDB lineage: Bacteria > Myxococcota_A > Polyangia > Polyangiales > Polyangiaceae > JADLFU01. The sequence goes on from CAUJFL010000417.1 coordinate 6,153, forward strand.
CAACCTGCCTTCGTATGTCCTCGGCGGCGGCATCTTCAACTTTCTGCGGCCTGACAACCCGATCCGCGACTGGAACATTTTCTACGTTCCCTATTGCACGGGCGACGTCCACGCGGGCGACGCCGAAGAGTCGTACGTGGGACCGGTCACTGGCAAGGAGCACTTCGCGGGTTACAGCAACATGAAGCTGTACCTCGCGCGCATCCTCGCCACCGTCCCCGACGCGACCGATCTGCTGCTCACCGGCTCGAGCGCGGGGGGCTTCGGCGCCGGGCTGACCGCCGACCTCGTCGCCCGTAACCGCCCCGCCACCGTGCAGCGCCTCACCATGCTGGACGACTCGGGGCCGCCGATGTCCAGCAAGTATCTCAAGCCCTGCCTGCAGGCGCGGTGGCAGTCGGTGTGGGGCTTTCAGAACAGCTTCCTCAAGGACTGCGGCGCGGGGTGTCCCAACCCCGATCTGTTCATCGACGACTGGCTCAAGTTCCTGATAGGCAAGTACACGAAGGGGCCGCAGGGGCCGACCTTCATGGCCGGGTTGATCTCGTCGACGCGCGACACGGTGATCTCCACGTTCTTCGGGTTCGGGGCCGATGACTGCAAGGCCACCGTCCCGCAGGCCATCCCGCCCGCCGACTTCACCGCGGGCCTGCTCGAGGCGCGCGCCTCGTTCTCCGCGCAGACCGACCGCTTCGGGACCTTCTTCTACGACTCGGGGCAGCACACCACGCTGCTCGCCGACTTCGGGACCGGCGTGCTGGGTGGACTCTACGACACCAAGGTCGACGGGGTGAAGCTCACCGATTGGATCAAGGATCTCCTCGATCACAAGCAGGCCAAGCACGTCGGCCCGTGAGCCGCCGCTCAGCGCGGCGGAGGCCGTCTCGTGATGGACTCGCTCGCGCGAAGCTCGCCGACCTCCGCCGGCGAGCGGCATCGACGCGCAGTTGGCTCGAGGCGGCCTCCCGTCGCGCCGCGAGCCTCACTTGGCGACCGTCAGCGAATCTCGGACGTCGCTCGCGAGCGCACAGTTGAGGATCTGACGGCGCTGCGCGTCGATGTCGGCGCCCGGGACGACCGGGATATGGACGTCGATCTCGCGGCGGAGCTTGAACAGCGTGCGGGACGTCTTGAGTTCCATCAACCCGACGCGCACCGGGTGCACCTCGGTCGACAGGGCCTCCTCGAGCGAGTCGCCCTCCTTCGGCTTGAACCCCTGTGGCACCTCGTCGACCAGCATCAACAAGTACTCTGCGTCGCGGAGCGCGGTCATCGCCACCGGCCAGTCGTTGGCGATCAGCGAGTCGATCTCCGTCTCGCGCAGGCGCAGGCGCAGCTCTTCGTTGGCGGTCTGCACGTCGCGCACCCAGCTGTCGTCGAGCGGGAACATCCCCTTGTATGCGAGGCGCAGGTTGTACGGAGACGTGGGGGTCGCGCAGACGCCGATCTCGTTGCAAACCTGACCTTTCTGACACTCCTTGCTCTTGTGGCAGGCGGCGCCGTCCCGCGCGGTCACGTGTGGAGTGTGCAAGAGGCACGCGGTGAAGGCGTCGCGCGCCGACTCGCGGGCGGCAGCGCGCAGCTTCTCGTTCGTCAAGGCGTTGGGCTGGGCGACCCGCAGGTACAGGCCAGGGCGCTTGAAGATGACGGGATCACCCCGCTCGCCTATCGACGCGGCCGGGTCGACGTACTCCTCGAGCGGGCCAGGCTTCGCGAGCAGCTGCGCGAAGCGCTCGACCTTGTCGCGCAGCTCGGCGAACCTCGGGCCGGCCTCCTCTGCGAGCGGGCGCTGCTTCGCGAGGATGCGCGCGCGCGTGCGATCGTTCTGTCCGACGGTGTGTCGCCAGTAGAAGATGCTGATGACGGCCACGCCGATCAGGCTCCACACCCAGAACGCGCCGCTCGCGGTCGGGATCCCCTTGCGCGCCTCGCGCAGCTCGCGCGCGTCGTGGATGGCCGGCAGACCCCGGATGGGCTTCTCGCGTTCGGGCATGTGCGTCGGGCACTATGCATCACCGACGACGTCCCGAGCCTGGAAATCGCTCGACCTGACGTGTGGTCCTTCGGACCGCGTCGGCCCGCGCGCCGCGCTCGGCGGCACGCGATTTCGCGTCAGGGGAACAGCCAACGCGCGTCGTCTGCGACCCGCGGGAGAGCCGGGCATTACCGAGTGAGCGCGTCTGCGAGCCGGAGCGCCGCCACCATTCCGCGAGGATCGGCCTCTCCCGTGCCCGCCTTGTCGTAGCCCGTGCCGTGATCGACGCTGGTCCGCACGATCGGCAGGCCGAGGCTGATGTTGACCGCGTCGCCGAACGACAGGACCTTCATCGGGATGGTCGCCTGATCGTGGTACATCGCGACGACCCCGGCGAGCTCGCCGCGCGCGGCCAGCCGGAACGCCGTCTCGGCCCCGAGCGGCCCCTCGAAGCTCACCCCACCGAGCCCCGCCTCCGCCGCTCGTCGTGAGGCCAGCGCGATCCCGGGCGCGATGACGCGCGGCTCGTCGTCGCCGAGCAGCCCCCCCTCTCCGGCGTGTGGGTTGAGCCCCGCGACCGCGACGCGCAGCCTCCCCTCGGGGCGCAGCCTCCGCAACAGGTGCGCGAGCCAGAACGCCGACGACGCGACGCGCGCTGGCGTGATCGCTCGGGGAACCTTGGTGAGCGGCAGGTGCGTCGTCACGAGCGACGTCGCGAGGCGCCTCGAGACGAAGGCCATCACGACCTCTCGCGCCCCGAGCCGCGCTTGCAAGTGCTCGGTGTGCCCTCGGAACGCGGCCGCTCCCGGCGCGCCCGACGTCGCGATCACCTCCTTGTTGACGGGTCCGGTCGCGAGCGCGCGCGCGGCGCCCGACGTGACCAGGTCGAGCGCGCGGTCGACGTACGCGAGCTGCGCGCGACCTCCCGCCTCGGTGGGCGCACCAGGACGCCGATCACGCGGTGGGAGCGCGCGCCCGGGCTGATCGATCGTCACGCGCGCCGGCAGGGTGAGCCCGCCCTGCGCAGCCGCCTCGGCGATCTGTCGCGCGTCGCCGACCAGGATCACGCGACACCGCGCCCGGGCAGCCGCGTGGACCGCGACCTCGACGCCCACGCCGCTCGGACAGCCGCACGACACCGCGACAGGCGCTCTCTGTGTCACCCCTCGCCCTCGATCTCGTCCACCGCTGGGAGCTTGTAGCCCGCGCCCCGCAGCGTCTCGAGCGCGAACGTCGCGCCGAGCTTGGCGCGCAGCCTCCGCACATGAATGTCCACGGTTCGCGGGCCGCCCTCGTATGAGGCGCCCCACACGCGGGCGAGCAGCTGATCGCGGGTCTTCACGCGGCCGCGGTTCTCGCAGAGAAAGACCAGCAGCGCGTACTCCTTCGCTGTCAACGTGACCGCCTTGCCGTGCGCGCGCACCTCGCGCGCCGAGCGATCGATCACGAGCTCTCCGACCTTGAGGCGCTCCTCGTTGGCGAACTCGGAGCGCCTCCACTCGAGCTGCCGGATGCGCGCGTAGAGCTCGCTCGGCACGTACGGAACGAGCACGAAGTCGTCGAAACCCGAAGCGGGATCGACGCGCGCGACGTGAGGTTCGTGAATTGCCAGCAGCGCGCCGACGCCTGCCAACCGGGGCTCCTTTCGCAGCTGTCGCAGCACCGGCGGCGCGAGATCGGGCCTGTCGAGCGCCTCGACGACGACCGCGCGCGCGCGCTCGCCCGAGTCCTCGTCGTCGTAGAACAGGTCGCCTGGATCCTCCCACAGATCGAGCGCGCGCACGTCGGCGCCCAGCCCGCGCAGCGTGCTCGCCGCGCCCTCGTCGCGCTCGAGCATCGACTCGTGGCCGATGACAGCGATGAACCTCTTGCCGGACGGCCGGCGCGCCTCGGGCTTCATCACCCGAGCTGCGTGCCCCCGACGGTGATCTTGGCGATCTTGATCGTGGGGCAGCCGACGCCCACAGGCACGCTCTGCCCGTCCTTGCCGCAGGTCCAGATGCCATCGGACACTTGCATGTCGTGGCCGAGCATCGTCACCTCGCGCATCGCGTCAGGTCCGTTGCCGATCAGGTTCACGCCCTTCAGCGGCGCCGTCAGCCTGCCGTCCTCGATGAGGTAGCTCTCGGTCAGCGAGAAGACGAAGTCGCCGTTGGCGATGTCGACCTGCCCCCCGCCGAACCGCTTGGCGAAGACGCCGCGCTTCACGCTCCTCACGATCTCGTCGGGATCACTGTCACCCGCGAGCAACAGCGTGTTGGTCATCCGAGGCATCGGGTGACAGGAGAAGCTCTGTCGGCGCCCGTTGCCGCTCGGCGTGACGCCATAGTGCCTCGCCGACAGCCGATCGTGCAGGTATCCGCGCAGGACGCCGCGCTCGATGAGCACGCTGCTGCTGGGCTCGAGCCCCTCGTCGTCGACGTTGATCGAGCCGCGCCCTTGCAGCAGCGTCGCGTCGTCGACCACCGTGCACAGCTCGCTGGCGACGCGCTCGCCCAGCTTGCCCGAGTAGTTGCTCGTGCCCTTGCGGTTGAAGTCGGCCTCGAGCCCGTGCCCGACCGCCTCATGCAGCAGGATGCCGCTGTCGCCGGGGCCGAGCACGACCTCCATCTCGCCGGCGGGCGCCTCGCGCGCGTCGAGCATCGCGAGCGCGAGGCGCGCGGCCTCCCGCGCGTGGTCCTCGGCGCTGTGCGCGTCGAGGTAGGCCATCGACACGCGGCCGCCGCCGCCCGACGAGCCCTCCTGTCGCTTGTCGCCCGACTCGGCGAGCGCGCGCACGCCGACGCGCATCATCGGCTGCACGTCGTAGACGAACCTGCCGTCGCTGGTCGCCATCAGCACCTCGCGCACCTCCTCGGCGAACGTCGCCTCGACCTTGATGATGCGCGGATCGACCGCGTGCCCCGCGCGGCTCGCGGCCTCGAGCAGCGCGCGCTTGTCGGCGCCGGGCTGATCGAGCGACACGTCGGGCAGATCGTAGCGGTGCGGCACCCTTCGACGCGTGACCGCCACCGGGGTGACCGCGCGCCCGCCGCTCGCGATCTGCGCCGCGGTCCGCGCGCACCGCAGCATCGTCTCCCACTCGAGCTCCTCGCAGTACGCGTAGCCGGTCGCGTCGCCGCGTTGCACCCGCACGCCGAGCCCCATCGAGACGCCTCGCGACACGCTCTTCAGGATGCCCTCCTCGAACCCGAAGCCGCCGCCCGCGCGGTACTCGAAGAAGAGATCGGCGTAGGTGCCGCCCGTCTCGAGCGCGACCGACAGGATGCGGTCACAAGTCTCGGGATCGATCGGGCTCGAGCCGTGGGGGGAGAACGGGGCCTGGTAACGCCTGGAGCCGAGAGCGCTCATGGGCCGGACGCTACCACGCGCGCCCGGAGCGCGCGTCGACGACGTCGCGTGTGTCCGCGGCGTTTCGCGGAGGTTTCCGGGAGGTCTCGCGCTGCACCCGTGGGCGCGTCGGGCCCTGTGGGACTGTCGAGGACGTCCGAGGGATTCCGAGGTGACCCACTCCACGCAACGCTGGTCTCCGTCGTGGGTGCTTCGTTCGTCGCTTGCGGAAGCTCGGAGAGCGGCGGCGCCGGCGCGCCGTCAGGCGGCGGCACGGGCACGGGCACTGGCGGCATGGACACTGGCGGCACGGGCGCTGGCGGCACAGGGACCGCGGGCGCTGGCACCATGAGCTACGCCGCGAAGCTCGGCCCGTCCAAGACGCTGTCGTTCACTTGCAACTCGTCGCAGACCGATCCGGACACTGATGACTACCTCGGGAACATGCACCCCGGAGTCCAGCTGAACGTCCCGGCAGCGTCGGGCACGTCACGCTCGAGTCGGGAGGTTGCTACTTCGTCGTCCAGGGCATCGAGAAGCTCCCGGCCCGCTCGCCTCGCTCACCTCAGCGTCTCACGCAGAAACACGAGCAGCGTCCGCTTCTCTTCGGCCGTGAGGTGGAGCGGGCGGACGTCTGGATCCTGGCGCTCGCGCGTCACACCGGCGACGCCCGCGCCGAGCCCGCCGCCCTTGTCATAGAAGTCGACGACGGCCTCGAGGGTCGCGAAGGAGCCGTTGTGAAAGTAGGGCGCCGTCGCCGTGCGCTCGCGCTCGGTGGGGGTCTTGAAGGCGCCGTCGTCGTGGGGGCGCCCCGTCACGGCGCCGCGCCCCCTGTCCTTGTCTGCCGCGCGCGACCCCTCCCGCGCGGGCACGCCGAGCACCGCGTACACCGGCACCTGGAAGTCGCGAGGGCGCGAGCCGCCGAACGACGGAGGCACGTGGCACCTGGCGCAGCGCCCCTTGCCGACGAAGACGTCGAACCCGCGCGCCTCGTCGCGGGAGAGCTCGAGCTCGCCCCGCGCCGCGCGATCGAGCCTCGCGTCGGCGCGCCCCAGCGTCTCGACGTACGCCGCGATCGCGGCCGCGACGTTGGCCGCCGTGACGCCGTCGCGGAACAGGGACGTCATCGCGTCGCGCGTCGCGGGCTCGTCGTGAGCGATCTTGTCGAGCTCGTCGGACGTGACGCCCATCTCGCTCGCGGTGTGAAGCACCGACAGCGCCTGATCCTCGGGCGCGACGACGCGGCCATCCCATCGCTGCGCCGCTGACAGATAGGAAAATGTGAGGCTCGGTGTGTTGCGTGTGATCGGGGTGGCGTCGAGCGAGGGGGGGACGCGCAGGCCGTCGGCGAAGGCCCGAGCTGGCAGGTGGCACCCCGCGCACGCGCGCTTGCTGCCGCGTGACAGCTTCGCGTCGACGAACAGGCGCGCGCCGAGCGCCGCGACCTCGGGGCGAACTCGCGCGCGCGGGCGCGGCAAGGTGAGCGCGGAGACCGCGAGGTCGCCCTCGACGAGCGCCGCGACGGGGGGGCGCACCTGCCACCCGCGCGCCCTCGCGAGCTCGCGCATTGCCAGCCCCGCACGCCCCGTCGCGCGGACGAGCTCGACGCGCGCGCCGAGCGGCTGGGATCCGGCGGCGGCGAGCGCGTGGCGCACCGGCGCGAGCGCGTCGACCACACCCTTGGGATCCCCGAGCGCGGCCGCGCCCCGCTCGAGCGCGCGCGCCGTCCCCTCTGCGTCGGCGAGGTTGTCAGCGGTCGTCTCGGCGGGCGACGCCGTCGCCTCCATCAGCTGCAGCCCCAGCTCGTACGCCGCATCCGACAGCGCCTCTGCGCCCCGCTGCAAGGTCGCCTTCGCCGACTCGAGCTCGACCGGCGCCAAGGTCAGCGCCCTCTTCGCCTGCGAGAGCGCCTGCTTGGCCCCCGCGCAATCCTTCGCTGCGAGCGCGGCGTCGAGCGCGGCGAGCGCGCCGGCGCCCTCGCCAGGCCGCTCCGGGCCGAGCAACACATCTGACGCCGCGGGCGCCCAGACGCGGACGAACGGCGCGGCGGTCGCGACCTCACGCCGCAGCGCCGCGTAACCGGGCGTCGGGCCGCACGCCTCGAGCTCTGCCTCGAGCCTCGACGCCTGCGCCCGCGCGTCGCCGGCGGCCGCGATCCCCAGCGCGACGAGCGGCGCGCCGTCGCGCGTGACCGAAGGACGCGCCGCCGAGGCCGAAGCCGCCGCGGCTGAGGGCCGGGGCGAGGGCCGATCCCGCTTGCAGGACGCGAGCGACAGCGCCGCCGCCGCGAGGGCTAGTCGCAGAGCGCCTTGCACGCGTCGAGCTTCGCTTGGTCCACGGGCGGGATCGGGATGGCCGGGGGCGTCGCGTTGGGTGGTGATGCGAAATCGAACATATCCATCGGGATGCGGGCGTTGGCGTCGCGGCCGCTCAGCGCCGGCAGCGTGAACCTCGCCTCGAGGAAGCGCGTGATGGATGTGTGGTCGTAGACCTCGTGCGAGACGAAGCCCTTCTTCACGTAGGGGGAGACCACCATGAGCGGCACGCGGATCCCCAGCTGATCGAAGCCGACGGCTGGGCTCGCCTTCGGGTCGACGCGGTCGTCGGGCGGGCACGCCTTCGGCGGCACGACGTGGTCGTAGAAGCCCCCGTGCTCGTCGTACGTGATGAACATCGCAGAGCGCTTCCACTGGGGGCTCTTGGTGAGCGCGTCGACGATCTTGCCGATCCAGTTCTGGCCGACCTCCATGATCGCGGGAGGGTGCTCGTCGTTCTGCTGGTAGCCCTCGCGGCCGATGCCGGGATCGACGAACGCGACCTGCGGCAGCGTGCCGGCCGCCGCGTCCGCGTAGTATTGATCGATGGGCACCACGTTGGTCGCGCGGTACTTCAAGAACGTCTCGAGGAAGACGGCGAACCCCGGCGTCGTGCTCTGGTACACCTTCCACGAGACGCCGCGCGTCGTCAGGTGGTCGAAGATGGTGTCACCGTAGTCCTTCGGAAAGTCATTGCCGGTGTTGCCAAATGAAGACGCGGCGTAGAGGTACATCCGGTTGGGCCAGGTCGGGCCCAGCAGGCTGCAGTGATAGTGATCGGCGACCGCGAAGTTGCGCGCGAGAAAATAGGTGAGCGGGACGTCGGCCTCCTCGTAGTAGCTCATCGCGCGGTCGCCCTTCAGCCCCGTCAGCGGCCCGCACGCGAGGTGCTCCGAGTCTCCCGCGTTGGTCTTGACGAAGCCGTCCATCTTGCCGCCGTTGTACTGCGCGTGGACCGGCGTCCAGCCGTGCGCGGGGTCGGCGATGCAGTAGGTCTTGTCACGAAAGATCGTGACAGGCTTGCCGGTGGGATCGGGGTTGGAGAAATCGTCGGGGGCGACCTCGACCGGGATGCCCGCCGCGGGCGCCTTCTGAAAGTAATGGTCGAACGAGCGGTTCTCCATCATGGCGATGACGACCGTGTCGATCGGGATGTCGGCGCCCGTGGGGATCGACGTCCCAAGCGTCTCCTTCGGCAGCGCGCCCTTCTTGTAGCCGCACGCGTCGCGCTGCTGCGCGGCGTCGGCGTCGGCGGGCGCGGTCACCTGGCGATCCCACTCGGGGGGCGCCGTGCTCGTCGAGCCGGCGGCCCCGGCCTCGCTCCCCGCGCCGGCCGCGCCGGTCGCGCCGGCCGCGCCCGCGGGCGGGGGAGCGGCGGGCTCGGAGGAGGAGCCGCAGGCCACGACGGCCGTGGAGGCGACGACGAGCGCGATGAGCGGAGAGAGCCTCGACATGGCGCGCAGCGTCCCCGATCTCACCGGGACACGCAACGGTGGTGAGGGCCCTCGACGCCCGGTTCAGGGCGGGTTTCAGGGCCCTCGTCGCGCAGGGCGAAGCCCTCGCGTCCCTCGCCCGCTCCGGGTGAAGGCGCGCTCGACGGGGCTGGGCCGACCCTGCGCGCTCCTTCAGCCCAAGCTCCTCGAGGCTACGCTTCGGGCTTCACGCTGTGGGCGTCGAGCCCCCGAGACCCACGGTCAGACGGCCCGCGCGACCTTCTTGATCCCGCAGACGACGTCCGCGACGTCGCGCTTCGTGTACGTCGACGAGAGCCCGAGGAACACCGTCCGCGCGACGAGATCTTGCGTGCGCGGGCACAGCGGCTCGGGCTCGAGGCGCGCCGCGCGGATCGCGGGCTGCTGGTAGATCGGCTTGCCTCCGTACTGCGACAGCACGCGGATCCCCTCGGCGTTGAGCGCCTTGATCATCCGCGCGGCGCGCTCGGCCGACTCGACGGCGAACGTCACCGCGACGCCCGCGTCGCCCTCGGGATCGGGCGCCTTGGACAGCTCGAGCCCCGGGACGCCCGCCAGCTCGCCGACGATCTGCCGCTTCGCCCCGCGCAGCCGCCCGAGGATCTCGTCGAGCCTACCCAGCTGCGCCAGCAGCACCGCCGCAGACAGCTCGCCCAGGCGGAACCCCTCGCCGATCATGTCGGCGGTCGGCGCGTCGCCCTCGCGGTCGTTGCCGTGATCGTGCAGCCGCACCGCGCGCTCGTGCACCTTGGGCGTCGAGGTCACCACGGCGCCGCCCTCGCCGGCCGTGATGATCTTGTTAAGTTGAAACGAGTAGATGCCGACGTCGCCTATCTGCCCCACCGTCCGCCCGCGGTACTGCGCGCCGAGCGACTGCGCGCAGTCTTCGAGCACCGGCACGCCGAGCGGGCGGGTGACGGCGAGGATGGCGTCCATGTCGGCCGGCACGCCGAAGAGATGCACGACGCAGACCGCCTTGACCCCCGCGTGGAGCTTCTTCGCGAGATCCCTTGGGCACAGGGTCATCGTCTGGTCGATCTCCACGAACACCGGGCGCGCGCCGAGCGACAGCACCACGTCGGCCGTCGCGACGTAGCTGTACGCGGGCACGAGCACCTCGTCGCCGGGGCCGACCCCGAGCGCGAACAGCGCGCATTTCAGCGCTGACGTGCCGGAGTTGACGACGAGCGCGTGCTTCGTGCCGACGCGCGCGGCGAGTCGACGCTCGAGCTCCTTGCATTTGCCGAGCACCTCGGGGCCGTAGTAGCGAAACAGCCCCTTCGAGCGCAGCACCTCGAGCACCTCGCGCTCCTCTTCTTCGCCCATCAGCAGCGCGCCCGGGTACGGGCCCGGGAGCGGCTCGGTCCGCACGGGCTCACCGCCGTCGAGCGCGAGCCGCGCGTCCTTGTCGGCGCAGGTCACCAGGCTCAGCTTGCTCTCCGATTTCGTGGTCATCGTGCGCTCATCCTCTCTGCCATCTCCCGCGCGCCCTCGAGATCCTCGGGCGTGTCGATCTCCATGCACGCGAGGCCGCTGACGTCGGCGACGCGAAACGGCTGGCCCGCGGCCATCAGCTCCTCGAACGCCTTCTCGTAGAACAGGTTGGTCCGGCCCTCTGCCACCTGCGCGCCCAGCTGGGCAAACAAGCGGCGCCCCATGTCGGCGCCGAACCGCGCGATGCCGATGGCCTCGCCGACCGCCGCCCTCGGATCGACCTGCTTGTTGACGGCGGCGATGGTGCCGTCCTCGTGCAGGAGCACCTTCATCTCCTCGTCGCCGAGCGTCTTGCGCTTCTCGACGGCGAGCACCGCGTCACCCTCGGCCGCGAGCGCGCGGCGCAGGACCTCGGGCTCGAACAGCAGATCGCCATCGAGCAGCACGAACGTCCCGGTCACCGCGTCGCGCGCGCGCAGCAGCGAGACGGCGTTGTTGGTGGTCGCGTAGTCGGGGTTGAACACCGTGCGGACGGGCAGCTTGGCCGCGCGGCGCGCGAGGTACTCGTCGATGCGGTCCGCGCGGTAGCCGGTCACGAGGATCGCCTCGTCGACGCCCGCCTGCTCGATCGACGTGAGCGCGCGCTCGAGCAGCGGCAGCGCGCCGACCTCGACGAGGCACTTGGGAATGTCGTTGGTGTGGGGGCGGAGGCGGGTGCCTTCACCCGCCGCGAGCAGGACCGCTTGGGCGTTCATGGGGGGGAGGACCGCGGACCTATGCGCGTGGCGTGCCCGAAGTCAAACACGCGCCGGCGCGTAAGGAGCTATGCAGCGACGGCGCCGCGCGCTTCGGCTCGCCCCGCGCGCGCGCCGCGTGATAAGGCGCGTGCTGTCGTGAGCTCGACCGGACCAGCATCGCCGCCCGCGTTCGTCGTCGTCGGAGCCGGTGACGCCTATGGCATGGTGTGCGGCGGCGTCACGGTGCTCGAGCGCAACCTGCGCGCGCTCGCCAAGCAAGGCCACGCGGGGGTGACCGTCGCCGCCCCCGAGCTCCCGCTGCGCGCCGATCTCCCGCTCGCCGTGGCGTGGGCGCCGCGCGACGCGCCGCCGCCCGACGGCTCGGTCGTCGTGCGTGGTGACGAGGTCGCCGGGATCCGCGTCGTCGACCGCGCGAGCTGCAAGCAGGCCGAGTGGGAGCTCTGCCTCGGCCTCTCCAAGTCGCATCAAGGGCTGATCGACGGCCTCATCAACTGGCGCTTCTCGATGCCGATCACGCGCCTGCTGTCGTCGACGCGCGTGACCCCCAACCAGATCACCGCGGTGTCCTTCCTCACGGGCCTCGCCGGCTCCGCGCTCCTGCTCGGGCGCTCGCACCTCTGGATCGCGCTCGGCGGGGTGCTCATCCAGGCTCAGTCGGTCCTCGACTCGTGCGACGGCGAGCTCGCGCGGCTGCGCTTCCAGGGCTCCAAGCTCGGGCAGTGGCTCGACAACGTGTCGGACGACGTGCTGGACCTCACGTTCATCTGCTGCGCGGGCGTCGCGGCGGGCGGCGTGTGGCTGGCGCCGACGCTCGCGTTCGCGGCCGTGCGCGGCGTCGCGCAGATCTTCGTGTACCACGAGGTCTATCGTCGCACCGGCACCGGCGATCTCTACGCGTTCCGCATCTGGTTCGACAGCAAGAAGGAGACGGTCGACGAGGTCTACGAGAAGGGCTCGATCGGCACGTTGATCCGCGCGCTCGGTCGGCGCGACACCTACGTCTTCTGCTGGATGCTGCTCTGCCTCGCCAACCAGGTGCAGGTGGTCGCGCTGTGGGGGATCATCCTCGGCGCGATGATCGGCGGCCTGATGTCGTTCCACCTCGTGCTTCGCCAGAAGCTCCCGTCGAGGACGGCGTGAGCGGCTACAAGCGCGCCGATCACTTCACGAAGAGCGCGCGCCGCGGCGGCTACCCCGCGCGCAGCGTCTTCAAGCTCGAGGAGATCGACAGGAAGATGCGCCTGCTGCGCCCGGGCCAGCGCGTGCTCGATCTCGGCGCCGCGCCCGGCTCCTGGTCGCTGTACGCGTCGACCAAGATCGGGCCCAGGGGCGCGCTGTTCGCCGTCGATCTGTCCCCGCTCGCGCAGGCGCTGCCGCCCAATTGCACGTTCGTCCAGGGCGACGCGCTCGCGCTCTCTCTCGACGTGCTCGCCGCGGCCGGTCCGTTCGACGTCGTGCTCTCCGACATGGCGCCCGCGACCTCGGGCACGCCGTCGGCCGATCAAGCGCGCAGCTTTCGCCTGTTCGATTTCGCGGTCGACGTCGCCGAGCGCCTCGGCAAGGCGAGGTCGTCGTTCGTCGGCAAGCTCTTCATGGGCCCCGACCTCGAGGCCGCGCGGGCGCGCCTCCGCACGCTCTACGCCAAGGTGGACATCGAGCGCCCCGAGGCCGTTCGCAAGCAGAGCTTCGAGTGCTTCCTCGTCGGGCGCGACAAGCGCGAGGGACCAGCCTGACCCGTCAGCGCCTGCCGAGCAGCTTGCCCGACAGGTGCTCGCCGAGCTCTGCGTGCATCAGCTTCTCGACCTCGCCCTCGACCGCGGCGCGCTCGGCGTCGTCCTTGTAGACGAAGCGGATGCCCATCCCCGCGGGCTTCTCCGCGGTCGCGTCGGCGACGGCCGTGATCCACTGCACGCGCCCGACGAGCTTCACCGGCGCGCCGAGCTGCGGCACGACGAGCGCGAACATGAACTCGGTGCCGAGCTCGAGCGGCTTGTCGGTGCGGATGAACGTCCCGCCGCGGCTGATGTTGCGCGTGTAGTCGGCGAAGAACGTGTTCAGGCGCTTGTACTCGACCTTCAGCTCGATCGGGTCGCGCGGGTTGTCACGCCGGTCGTCGCTCATCGTGGGCACCATGTACCAGCCCGCGGGCCGTCACGCCCAATCCTCTGCGAAGCGTGCTAAAGGCGGCGCGGTGCGTGACCCGTACGAGGTGCTGGGCGTCGCGAGGGGCGCGACCGACGACGAGCTGAAGGCGGCCTTCCGCAAGCTCGCCGCCAGGCACCATCCCGATCGCAACCCCGATGATCCCGGCGCGCAGGAGCGCTTCAAGGAGATCAACGCCGCGTACCAGCTCCTCTCCGATCCGCAGAAGCGCGCCGCGTTCGACAGGTTCGGCGCGGCCGGCGCGGGCGGCTTCCCCGGCGGGTTCCCGGGCGGCGGCGTCCCGTTCGATTTTCAGAACTTCACCGACGCGCTGCCCAACGACGGGCTCTTCGGCGATCTCCTCGAGAAGCTCGGCCTGAAGACCGGCGACCGCGGGGACCTGCAGCGCGAGCTCGTCGTGACGCTCGAGGAGGCCTGCCTGGGCGTCGAGAAGGACCTGACCTACGAGCGCTCCGAGGCGTGCGGCACGTGCGCGGGCAGCGGCGCGAAGCCCGGCTCCGAGCTCAAGACCTGCGCCGCGTGCAGCGGGCGCGGCAAGATCCGCGTGCAGCAGCCCCTCCTGCCGATCGCGATGGAGCGGCCCTGTCCACGCTGCGCCGGGCGAGGGCGCGTCGTCGTCACGCCGTGCTCGCCCTGCCGGGGCACCGGCATCATCACCAAGAAGCGCACGATCGTCGTCACCGTGCCGCCCGGGGTCGAGCACGGCGCCACGCGGCTCGTCGAGCGCGGCGGCAGCGCCTCGCGCGCCGACCGCGGCCCGGGCGATCTCGAGATCGTCATCAAGGTGGCGCCGCACGAGCACTTCAAGCGCGTCGGCGACGACGTCGTCGGCCACGTCGCGGTGTCGTTCACCGACGCCTGCCTCGGCGCCGAGGTCACCGTGCCGACGCTCGACGGCAAGGGGCGCGTCCGGGTGCCGCGCGGCACGCAGCCCGGCACGATCCTGCGCGTCCGCGGCAAGGGGATGCCCCGTCGCGTCGTCGGCGGGCGCGGCGATCAGCTCGTCGAGGTGCAGGTCTTCGTCCCCAAGCACCTGTCACCGCGCGCCGAGGAGCTCGTCGCCGAGCTCGCCAAGGAGCTCGGCCAGCACGTCCCCGCGAAGGTCGAGCCCGACCACCAGGCCGACCGCGGCTTCCTCGACAAGCTGAAGGATTTCTTCGGCGGATGACGCTCGCCGTGACGTTCGATTTCGGCCAGGTCCTCGCCGAGCTCGACCCAGTCTTCCTCGCGCAGAAGCTCGCCCTGCGCGGGTTCTCCGCGTCCGCCGAGCGCCTCGATCGCGCGACGGGCAGCGGGTGGCTGGCGTATGGCGCCGCGCTCGCGCGCGGGGGCCACGGCGCGGGCGCGTGGAAGACCTTCATGACGACCGTGCTCGTCGAGGGGGGCTCGCCCGACGCCGCGACGCCCGAGACGCTCGACTTCCTGTTCGCCGATCAGCGCCCGCGCAACCTCTGGCGTCGGCCGGTGCGAGGGATGCTCGAGCTCGCGCGAGATCTCGGCGCGCGCGGCGTCCCGGTCGGAGTCGTGTCGAACTCCGAGGGCGCGCTCGAGGCGCTCATCGCCGAGCTCGGCTGGACCGACGCGTTTCGATGCGTGGCCGACTCCGGCGCCCTCGGACTCGAGAAGCCCGGCCGCGCGATCTTCGACTGGGCGGCGGCGCGGCTCTCGACCTCGACGGACGAGCTCGTGCACATCGGCGACTCGTGGGCGGCGGACGTCGAGGGCGCGCTCCACGCGGGCGCGCGCGCGATCTGGTTCGCGCAGGCGGACGGCCGCCCGCTCGACGCGGCGAGGGTCCGCGCGGCAGGCGACGCTGACGAGGCGCGCGCCGCCCTGCTAGGGTTCGGTGTGCTCGCATGATCTCCAGGTTCATCGACGTCATCAGCGACTCGACCGGCGAGACCGCCGAGAAGGTCGTCCGCGCGGCCCTCCTGCAATTTCCCCAGCCGGGGATCGCGATCCGGCTGCACACGCGCGTCCGGTCGGGCGAGTCGGTGGCGCCGATCCTCGAGCGCGCGGCGCGGGAGGGCTCGCTCGTCGTCTTCACCGTCGTCAGCCCCGAGCTGCGCGAGCTGATCCACAACCGCAGCCAGGAGCTGCGCATCGACGCCGTCGACGTGATCGGCTCGCTGATCGGCAAGCTTTCGCACGTGCTCGAGCGCCAGCCGCTCAACACCCCGAGCGGGATGCTGCCGCTCAGCGAGGAGTACTACCGCCGCATCGAGGCGATGGAGTTCGCCGTGAAGAGCGACGACGGCAAGGAGCCGCGGAACTTTCGCAAGGCCGATCTCGTGCTCGTCGGCGTCTCGCGCACGTCGAAGACGCCGCTGTCGATGCTGCTCGCGCAGCGCGGCCTGAAGGTCGCCAACCTGCCGATCGTGCCTGGCGTCAGCCTGCCCGACGAGCTGCTCGAGGCGTCGCAGGACCGCATCGTCGCGCTCACGATCGGCGTCGAGCACCTCTGCGAGATCCGACAGGCGCGGCTGCGGCAGCTCGGCATCCCCGCCGACTCGAGCTACGGCCTGCGCGAGCACGTCCGCGACGAGCTCGCCCACGCGACCGAGCTGTTCTCCCGGCACCGCTGGCCCGTCGTCGACGTCACCGGTCGCGCCATCGAGGAGTCCGCCGTCGTGATCCTCGAGACGCTGAAGGCCGACACCGACCGGGCCAAGGCGACGCGCGCGGCGATCGTGTGAGCGCGGCGCGCGGCCGTGGTACGGCGGCGCCCATGAACGATCGCACGATCGGGTTCCTCGGCGCGGGCAACATGGCCGGCGCGCTCATCGCGGGCTCGCTGCGCGCGGGCGCCCTCCCGAGCGATCGCGTGTGGGCGAGCGACGTGCGCGACGAGCGTCTCGCCGAGCTGGCGAAGACCCACGGCATCCACACGACCCGCGACAACGAGGCGCTGCTGGCCGCGTGCGACGTCGTCGTGCTCGCCGTCAAGCCGCAGGTCGTCGATCGCGTGCTGCCCGTGCTCGCGAGCCATCTCCGCAAGGACGCCGTGCTCGTGTCGGTCGTCGCGGGCGTGTCGACCGCGTCGCTCGAGGGGCGCTTGCCCGAGTCCACGCGCGTCGTGCGCACGATGCCGAACACCGCGTCGATCGCGGGCGCGGGCGCGACGGCCATCGCCAAGGGCGCTCACGCGACCGACGACGACGTGAAGGTCGCTCGCGCGCTGTTCGAGGCGACGGGGCGGGTCGTCACGCTCGACGAGTCGCTGCTCGACGCCGTGACGGGGCTGAGCGGCAGCGGGCCCGCCTATGTGATGCTCATCATCGAGGCGCTCGCCGATGGCGGCGTGAAGGTCGGCCTGCACCGCGAGACGGCGCTCTTGCTCGCGGCGCAGACGGTGTTCGGCTCGGCCAAGCTCCTGCTCGACACAGGCATGCACCCCGGCGCGCTGAAGGACATGGTGACCAGCCCCGGCGGCACCGCGATCGCGGGGCTACACACCCTCGAGGCCGGCGGCCTGCGCAGGACGCTGATGGACGCGGTCGAGGCCGCGACCACCCGGGCCGACGCGCTCGGCGTGCAGATGGCCGAAAAGCTGCGTCGCTGACGCCGGGCGCGGCGTTGCTGGTATGTTCGGGCGCATGAAGCCTCGCGCGCTCGGCCCTGTCTTCCTCGGCGTCGCCTGCTCACTCGCCGCGCTGGCCGCGTGCGGCGGCGGAGGAGGGGGCGGTGAGGCGAGCAACGACGGCGATCCGCTCCCCAGCTCCGGCGCGCCAGGTGGCGGGGGAAAAGCGGGCGCGAGCGGCGCCGCGTCGGCCGGGAAGGGCGGCGCGACGGCGGGGGGCAAGGGCGGCGGCTTCCAGCAGGTGCCGGCGACGGTGGGCCTCGTGATCGAGCCCGCCACCGCCACCATCTCGGTGGTCGACGGCGTCGCCGCGCCGCTCTCGCTGGTCGCGAAGGAGAAGCGTGAAGACGGCTCGACCGGCGCGCCCGTCTCTCCGACCTGGCAGGTCGATCTCGGCGACGTCGCGTCGGTCGACAAGGGCGGCAACGTCACCGCGACCGGCGCGAAGGGCGGCGTCGTGACAGTGAAGGCGACGCTCGGCAACTGGTCCGCCACCTCGGCCGTCACGGTCAAGCTCTCGGTGTCCCTCGACCCGGGCAAGGTCTCGGCAGGTGACAAGTCAAAGCTCGCGGCCGCGACCGATCAGGACCCCAAGATCTCGCTGATGTATCCGTACGACGGCACCGTGTTCCCCCGGGGGCTCGCGCCGCCCCGGCTCATGTGGAAGCCCGCGCCCGCGGCGCCGATGATGCTGACCATGAAGGCTGGTCTCGCCGAGGTGACGACGACGTTCGTCCCCACGGGCGCCGCGCACGATCCCGATCCGGCCGCGTGGACCAAGCTCGTCGAGTCGGGCAACGGCGGGCCGGTCGAGGTCAGGCTCGCGCGGCTCGAAGGCGGGCAGGCCAAGCTCGTCGCGAAGCAGACCTGGCGCATCGCCTCCGGCAGCCTGAGGGGCACTGTCTACTACTGGGCCAACAGCCTCGGCGCCGTCGTCCGCATCAAGCCCGGCGCGTCTGCGCCCGACAACTTCTTGAAGGCTGCGGGCGTCACTGACGGCTGCACGACGTGCCACGCCGTCTCTGCCAACGGCAACGTGCTGACGCTCGGAGGGGGCAGCGAGGCCGGAGACTCGAAGGCCTCCGTGTTCGATCTCGTGACCGGCAAGGTCAAGGCGTCCAACCGTGGCCGCGCGTGGGGCATGCTGGCGCTCACCCCCGACGGCAAGTTCGCCGCGCTCAACAACGCGCCGCTGCCCGGCGGACCGGGGCTCGACGGCGGCTTCTATGACGTCGCGACCGGCGCCAAGATGACCGGCAGCGGCTTCGACAAGGAGCTGTTCGACATGCCAGCGTTCGCGCCCGACGGCACGAAGCTCGTGTACGTCGACCACGCGACCAAGGCCCTGGTGTCGCTGGGCTACTCGGAGGCGACTGGCAAGCCGGTCGGCTCCAAGAAGGTGACGCTGGTGCCGGGCGGCGGCTCGCCGATCGCCTTCCCCGTGGTGTCACCCGACGCCAGCTGGGCCGTGTACCACCGCGGCCCGCTCGACACCCGCGACGGTCCCGCCGATCTCGTCGCCGCCAGCCTCGTCGCGCCCGGCGCCGAGGTGCCGCTCGACGCGACCAACGGCAAGACCTACCCGTTCGCCGCGGGCGATCGCGACCGTCACACCAGCTACGAGCCGACGTTCCTCCCCGTGGCGAGCGGCGGCTATTTCTGGATAGTCTTCACCTCTCGCCGCACCTACGGAAACGATCCCAACCTCACCGGGAGCACGGGGCAAGTGAAGCAGCTCTGGGTCGCCGCGTTCGACCAGCACCCGCAGCCCGGCAAGGATCCAAGTCATCCGGCGTTCTGGCTCAGCGGACAAGACGCGAAGACGCTCAACATGCGCGCCTACTGGGCGCTCGATCCCTGCAAGGCCGACGGCCAGACCTGCAGCGTCGGCTCCGAGTGCTGCGGCGGCTCGTGCCTCTCCAGCGGCGGCGGGATGACCTGCGGTCAGCCGCCTGGGCAGAGCTGTTCGCCGTCCGGCGGCGCCTGCAAGACCGCAGCAGACTGTTGTGGAAAAGGATTCACTTGCATCAACTCTCACTGTGCGGAGCCAGACCCAGAATGAAGACTTTCTTGTTCACCTCGTTCATTTGCCTCGCCTCCCTCGCTGCGTGCGGGGGCTCGGATGACGACGTTCAGCCGGGCGCCTCGCCCGGCGCGGCCGGCGCGGGAGGAGGCTCGGCCGGCAAGGCCCAGGCCGGCGCGGGAGGAGGCTCGGCCGGCAAGGCCCAGGCCGGCGCGGGCGGCGCGATGGCCGGCTCCGCGGGCAAGGCCCAGGCGGGGTCGGGCGGCGCCGACGCGGGCAAGGGCGGCAGCGCGGGCGCGCCCGGAGGCAGCGCGGGAGCCCCAGGAGGCAGCGCGGGAGCCCCGGGAGGCAGCGGCGGCGCATCGGGCGGCGGCGCGGGAGCCCCCGGCGGCAGCGGCGGCGCATCGGGCGGCAGCGCGGGAGCCCCCGGCGGCAGCGGCGGCGCGTCGGGCGGCGCTTCGCCGGGCGACACCCCGACCTGCTCACCCGCGACCGGCCCCACCCCGAAGCTCAAGCTGACGCCGCTCATCACCCAGGGACTTGGCAAGCCGGTGCTCGTCACGCACGCGCCCGGCGACACCAGCCGCCTCTACATCGTGCAGCAGGGCGGCACGGTGCGCATCGCACAGAACGGCAAGCTCACCGGCGTGTTCGCCGACCTCGGCCCCAAGCTCACGAGCGGCGGGGAGCGAGGTCTGCTGGGGCTCGCGTTCCACCCGCAGTTCGCACAGAACGGCCGGGTCTTCGTGCACTACTCGTCGAAGGCGAGCGCGAACCCCGGCACGCAGGACGGTGACACGGTGATCGCCGAGCTGACCGCCACGCCCGACGTCGGCGACGTCTCGTCGCTGAAGACGCTGATGACTGTCAAGCAGCCCCAGGCCAACCACAACGGCGGCAGCATCGAGTTCTCGCCGGTCGACGGCTTCCTCTACATCGCGCTCGGTGACGGCGGCGGCGGCGGCGACGACGACAACCACGGCCCCATCGGCAACGGCCAGAACCTCGCCACGATGCTCGGCAAGCTGCTGCGCGTCGACGTGTCCACCGTGGGGACGCTGTCGGTGCCCGCGTCGAACCCCAAGCTCGCGGGCGCCAACCCCGAGATCTGGGCCTACGGCCTGCGGAACCCGTACCGCGTGTCGTTCGACATGTGCACCGGCGATCGCTACATCGCCGACGTCGGGCAGGGCGAGCACGAGGAGATCGACGTCGAGGCGTCCGCGTCGCCGGGCGGGCTCAACTATGGCTGGCGCATCATGGAGGGCACCTCCTGTTACAACCCGTCTTCCAACTGTGACCAGACTGGCCTCACGCTCCCGGTGACCACCTACGACCACGACCAGGGCAACTGCTCGGTGTCCGGCGGCTACGTCTACCGGGGCGCCGCGATCCCGGGCCTGCGCGGTCGCTATTTCTATGGAGACTACTGCTCGGGGCGCGTCTGGAGCTTCGCGTACGCGGGCGGCGTCGCCACCGACCCGATCGAGCACACCGCCGAGTTCAAGTCCGACGGCATGCCGATCTCGGGCTTCGGACAGGACGCGAGCGGAGAGGTGTACGTGGTCGCGTACGGCGGCACCGTGTACCGGATCGACGCCCTCTGAGCCCCGCGCGGCCCCGATGACCCAGCCGTCACGGCCCGGCGAGCCCGAGCGCATCCTGAGCGCCGGGCTGCCGCCGGGCTACGATCCCGAGGAGCAGCACCAGATGTCCGCGCCCGCGGCGGTCACGTACATGCGAGCGTACGGCGGCGTGGTGGGCGGGCTCTACCTGCTGGGCGGCCTCGCGCTCGTCGGCGTGCTCTTGAAGGAGGCGCTGACGAAGGTCGGCGGCGACATCTGGGGGGGGCTCGTGTTCGGCGCGATCGTGGGGACGGCGTGCGGCGTGATGGCGGCGCTGCACCTCGCCGTCCTCGTCGGCGGGCGGCGGCCGTGGGTGCACACGGTCGCGACCGTCGCCGTCGCGCTCGATCTGACGAGCGCGTGCTGCTGGTTGCCGGGGATCCCGCTCTTGATCGTGTGGCTGCGCCCGGACGTTAAGGCGTTCTACACCGATCCTCCCGCGCGGTGACCCGCACCGTTGACGCGCTGGGCCGTCGACACTACCGGCGCAGTCGCCCGATCATGGGCAGGAGGTAGCCACGTGAAGATCCTCGTCCCGCTGAAGCGCGTCGCCGACCCGGACAACGCGAACAAGATCAAGATCCCCGCGGGTGGTGCCACGATCGACACCACCGGGCTCGAGTGGAAGCCCAACCCGTTCGACGAGTACGCGCTCGAGGCCGCGCTGCGCCTCACCGAGAACGGCGCGACGCCGAAGACGCGCGGCGGCGAGGTGATCGTCGTGACGTTCGGCCCGAAGGAGTGCGAGACGACGCTGCGCGCCGCGCTCGCGACCGGCGCCGACCGCGCGATCCGCGTCGACGCGAAGGACGACGAGCTCGACGGCTCGATCGTCGCGAAGGCGCTCCGCGCGATCGTCGACAAGGAGAAGCCCGACGCGGTCGTGATGGGCAAGCAGGCCGTCGACGGCGACTCGAACCAGATCGGGCAGATGCTCGCGCAGCACCTCGGCTGGCCTCAGGCGACGTTCGCCGCGACCATCGAGGAGGAGGACGGCGCGCTGCTCGTCGGACGCGAGGTCGACGGCGGCGTGATCACGCTGCGCGTGAAGCTCCCAGCGCTCGTCACGGTCGATCTGCGCATCGTCGCGCCGACCAGCGTCTACTCGAAGCAGACGAAGCGCGACTTCAAGTACAACGACGGCGTCCGCTTCGCCGCGCTCCCCGCGATCATGGCCGCGAAGAAGAAGCCCCTCGCCGAGCTGAAGCTCGCCGAGCTCGTGTCGGACACCGCGCTGAAGGTCCAGTACTCGAGGTTCGAGGCGCCGCCCTCGCGCAAGGCGGGCATCAAGGTGAAGGACGTGGCCGAGCTGGTCACGCGCCTGAAGAACGAAGCCAAGGTCATCTGAGGAGCACGAGAGAAGCCATGTCCGACACCCTCATCGTCGCCGAGCTCGCCGACGGCAAGCTCAAGAAGACCACCCACAGCGCGATCACGTTCGCGAAGCAGGCCGGCCAGCCGTTCTCCATCCTCGTGATCGGCGCCGGCGCGAAGGCCGCCGCTGCCGACGTCACCGGCTTCGGCGCAAAGTCCGTGCTCGTCGCCGACGACGCGAGCCTCGCGAATTACGTCGCCGAGCGCTTCGCGCCCACCGTCGTCGAGGTCGCGCGCGCCGGCGGCTACGGCGTCGTCGTCTCGACCGCGTCGTCGTTCGGCAAGGATCTGATGCCGCGCGTCGCCGCGGCGCTCGACGCGGGCTACGCGAACGACATCTCGGGCGTCGCCGTCGACGGCGGCAAGCTCGTCTACAAGCGCCCGATGTTCGCCGGCAACGCCTACGGCCACTGCACCGTGTCGACCGCGATCCAGATCGTGTCGGTGCGCCAGAGCGAGTTCACCGCGGCCGAGCCCTCGGGCGGCGCGTCCGAGATCAAAGACGTCGCCGTCGCCGCCGCGGGCCCTGGCGCCGACCGTGTTGAATTTATCAAATTCGATCAGGTGAAGAGCGCGCGCCCTGCGCTCGGCGAGGCGAAGGTCATCGTCGCCGGCGGACGCGCGCTGAAGGAGCGCTTCAACGAGGTGCTCGAGCCGCTCGCCGACGCGCTCGGCGCGGGCGTCGGCGCGAGCCGCGCCGCGTGCGACGCGGGCTACGCCCCCAGCGACTACCAGGTCGGACAGACCGGCAAGATCGTCGCCCCCGCGCTGTATTTCGCCATCGGCATCTCCGGCGCGATCCAGCACCTCGCGGGCATGAAAGGCTCGAAGGTCATCGTCGCGGTCAACAAGGACGGCGACGCGCCGATCTTCCAGGTCGCCGACTACGGCCTCGTGGCCGACCTGTTCGGAGTGGTCCCAGAGCTGACCTCGGCGATCGCAGCCGCGAAGAGCTGAGGGGCCGCCGACGCCGTGAAGAATCGAAGGGCCGACCCTCGCGGGTCGGCCCTTTTTGCTTGACGATCGCGGAGACTCGCGCGAGATTCCGCGCCCGCTTCGGACGGCAGTCAACAGGTTCGCGGCGATTCGGGGCGTAGCGCAGCCTGGTAGCGCACCTGGTTCGGGACCAGGGAGTCGGAGGTTCAAATCCTCTCGCCCCGACTGTTTGTCAGGCGCCGCTGGCGCTCGGCGGGCGCCGAGTCGGCGAGCGTCGCCGTTCGCGGAGATCCTCTCGCCGCCCGATCGATCCCCGACGCGGCGCCTCGAGCGGCGCGGCGTGCCCTCGCCCTGGCCCGGGCGCTTCGACGCGTGGTTCGCCCGCCGCGGGGCCCGTGTGCCGACTTCGAGCTTCGGGAAGGCCGGAGACGCCGCGCGAGCGCTGGGCGTGGCGGGCCGCCGCGCGGCGGTCGGCGCGCGCTCGCCGGTCGGGTTTCGCTGTGCGTCGTTTCAGCTCACGGCGGCAGCACGCGCACTCCGGTCATGCACGACAGCGTCCACCAGCACCCAGCGCAGTCGAGGAGCGCGGGATCCTGGGAGCAGAGATCGCCGAGCGGGGTCTGGCCCGTGCAGGCGTAGCTGATGCCGCTGAAAATCGTGCCGGTGTCAGCGCCCAGATTGAGGTCCGTGTAGGCCTTCGAACAGTTGAAGTTGTTCTAGGGGCCGCTGCATCCAGACGGCACCGACCAGCCCGTCTGCGCCACCTTCAGCCCCGATTTCGGTTTCCATGACCACGTGGAGTTGGTGGTGAAGCGCCCCTCGGTCCAGTCGGCCTTCGTCTCCCTCATCGTCAGGCTCGTGCCGCCCATCACCAGCACACCGAAGAGATTGACAAAATTGACAGACTGCGTGACGCGGGGCCCGTCCATGCCGAAGTCGTTGTCGCCGGCGAACTTGTCGAGCGGCCACAGCTTGACCGGCGGCGTCCCCGCCGCGACGCAGGCGTCGTCGATACATGCGCTCCCGCCGTCGACCGTGCCGTCGCAGTCATTGTCGAGGTTGTCACAGTAACCCGCGGTGGCCTTCACCGCCTCCTCGTTGGGGCCACCCGGCCGTGCCGCCGCCGCCGTGTCGTTGCAGTCGGCGGTCGTGGTCGAGGTGCAGAGCGACTTGGGCTTCCAGCCCTGGCCGGACGGCGGGACCTGGGCAGGAGGGGCGCCGGCGTTGACGCAGTACGACGTGCAGCCCGTGAGCAGGCAGTATCCGTCTCCGTCGTAGTCTTTGCAGTGCTCGATCCGCGAATCCGGCGACGAGCACGCGCCCCATTGTCCTCCGCTGCAGGTCTGAGTGCCGTCGAGGCAGACCCCGCACTGCTGCACCGCGTCGTCGAGGCAGGTGCAAGTGATCCCGTTGTCGGCCTGTCCGTCGCAGTCGTTGTCCTTCCCGTCGCAGCTCTCGCTGGTGCCGGTCACCTCGCCGTCGCACGCCGCGCTCCAGACGCCGGACGTGGTGCAGATCTGGACGCCTTGCTTGCACTCGCCGACCGCCGAGCCGCACGCGCGGACGGCGCCGGGCTCGCAGACGCTGGCGCACGACAGCGTGATGTCGCCGTCGACGACGAGGCTGTCGTCGGGGGTGGCGTTGCAGTTCTGATCGCCGCCGCAGCGGTTAGCCTGCGCGCCGATGCCGGGGTCCCAGACGCGCGTCACGGGCTGGCGAGCGAACCCGGCCCCCTGCCAGTCGAGCCGAGCGCCGAACGCGCCCGTGACGTCGTAGCCTTCGATGACGATGGTGTGTTCTCCGGCCGTCAACGCGGTCGCACCGCTCGCGAACTCGCCGGTGACCTGCGCTGCGAACTGATCCACCACGGCCGCGCCGTCGACCTTGACGCGCGCCGCGGCGTCCGTGAGCACCGCCGTGAAGGTGTAGCTGCCCGCCGTCTCGACGATGAGCGTCCCCTCGTATCGGAACGCGAAGGTGTCCCGCCCGACGCCCGTCGAGATGCCGCCGGTGCCGAACGCTAGGTCGACGACGTTCTCGCCGGTGATGGTCTGGGTGGCACCGCCGTTGGACGCCGGGATGGCGGTCGTCGTGTTGAAGAAATAGTAGCCGCTCCAGCCCGGCGGCTTCACGCCGTACGCGCGCGGGCTCGACGCGGGGCCATCCCAGGCGGCGGGGAAGGTCGTCCCGTCCTTGTCGTCGCAGTCGGTGGGTGGGAGCACCGACGGCTTCCAGCGCTCGGGGCAGACGACCGTGACGCCGGGACAGTTGGACACCGTGTTGCCGGGGTTGTCGCACTGCGTGAGGGCCGCGGAACCCTGCGGCGCGAAGCTGTCGCCGTCTTCGTCGTAGGACCACTGCGGGGTGTTCGCGGCGTTGTCGTCGACCTGCGAATTGCAGTCGTTGTCCCTGCCGTCGCACACCTCCGCCTTGCCCGGATACCGGAGCGCGTCGCCGTCGTCGCAGTCATCGGCGAGCAGCCCGGTCTTCCAGCGGCCGGGGCAGGTGGTCACCGCGCCGGGGCCGCAGTTCGCGATGATGAGGCCGGGGTTCGTGCACTGTGATGCCTGGCCGACCGCGGCGTCGCCGTGGTTGTCGCCGTCCGCGTCGTAGAACCACTTGGCGACGTCGGTCGCGTTCTCGTCGACGGTGCCGTTGCAGTTGTTATCGTATCCGTCGCAGATCTCGGTCGCGCCCGGGAACACGCTGCTGACGGTGTCGTCGCAGTCGTCGTTGGGAAGGCTCGGCTTCCATTTGGCAGGGTCGCAGGCGGGACAGCTGGGAGGAACTACGGGCGCCTCACAGCTCCTGATGCTGGCCACCGCCTTGTCGCCGTGGTTGTCGTCGTCGCCGTCGTAGTAGCGGACGACCTGTCCCGTTACGCTGGAATCGTCGTCGTCCAGCTTGCCATCGCAGTCGTCGTCGACGCCGTTGCACGTCTCTGTCGAGGTCGGGTTCACCTCGAGCTTGGTGTCGTCGCAGTCGGAGGACGGCAGATTTCCCAGCTTCCACCTGGATGGATCGCAGCTTGGGCACTCTTCGGGCGCCTTACCGGGGGGCGTGCAAGACTGGACCTTCTTGTAGCCCTTGGCGGCGAACAGATCGTCGTCGCCGTCGTAGGACCAGTAGGGCGCGTCAGCAGGCGGCCCCTCGTCGGTCGTGCCGTCACAATCATCGTCGAGGCTGTTGCAGGATTCGGTGATCGGTCCCACCGTGCCGCCGCACGGACCCCACTTGCCGTCGCTGCCGCAGGTCTTCGCGCCTGCCTTGCACGCGCCGACAGGCTTCCCCCCGGGGAACGCGACGGGTTGACCGTTGGCGAGCTCGTTGCAACTGGCGACGTCGCCCGGAGAGCAGGTGCAGGTCGCGCCGTTTAGGAGCTTCTGGTCGTCGTTGGTGCCGCTGCAGTCCTGATCGGCGCCGTCGCATTGGTCGGGGTGGCCATCACCCTTCGGACCGTCCCAGCCGTCAGGGCTCACCGCGGGATCGGTGTCGTCGCAGTCGCCGCCCACCGCGACGGTCGATCCCACGGTGGTCGAGAGGCACTTGGCGCTCCGGTGACCGTCGCCGTCGGCGTCACGGGCGCGGAACCGGCAAGCGCCGGCCTCACAGTGTGCCTCGGCGCAGCCGACGGGGTTGGTGGTCGGGAGCTTCGACGCGCAGTCCGCGGCGACTTGGCACTGGCCGGCGCCCCCTGCACCCGCCGCGCCGCCTGTCGACCCGGACGCCCCCGCGCTCCCGCTCGCGCCCGCCTTGCCCGCCGAGGCTCCGGTCCCCGCGCCGCCGCTCGCGCCGGCCGCGCCGCCCTTGCCGCCTCCGGTGTTACCTGTCGCGCCGCCGTTACCTGCTGTCGCGCCGCCCGCACCGCTGGACGTCGCACCGCCGTTGCCGCCAGCCGCGCCGCCCTTGCCGCCAGCCGCCGCGCCGGCCGCGCCGCTCGAGCTCGCGCCGCCGTTGCCGCCGGAGGTCGTGCCGCCCTTGCCTGCGCCCGGCGAGCCGGCCGCGCCGCCGCTCGTCGAACCGGCGACACCCCCCGCCGAGGTGGCCGGGGCGGTCGTTGAATCGTCGCTGCCGCCGCAGGCGACCGTCGAGGCGATCGCCACGAGCAGACCGGCTCCAACTCCCACAGAGCGCATAGTCATCATCATCCTCCTCCTCGTCGACATCTCGGGACCAGCCCAGCACTGTACCACGTGCGCTCGGCGTGGCGTCTCGTGGTGTCGTCGACGCTCGTCGACGCCCGGAGGTCACGGGCGGGCTGGCGAGCGCCGCGCGGTCACCCCGGCGCACGCCGCGAGCAGCGCGAACAGCGGCGTCACGAACACATGGTACCGGTCCTCGCCGAAGAACACCGCGTGTGTCGCGCACACCGCGAGCACGCACGCGCCGACGTACCTCGCGAGCGCCGGGCGCGTCGACGGCCACGCGAGCCACGGCAAGGTCGGCGCGAGCACGGCGAGCCACCAGAGCGGACGCGGCTCGTCGCGGGTCAACACCCACGCGCACGCCGCGAGCGCGAGGCCGAGCGACGCCCGCGTCGCGCGCGGATGTCGCCGGGACCACGCGACGGCGCCGAGGGTCGCGAGCACGAGAGACAGCGCGTGCGCGCGGCCGAGCCACCTACGTCCCTGGTCCTTCGTCGGCTCGTCGAAGCGCGCGGGATCGCTCACGCCGAGGTACCCCATCGCGAACGACGCGTGGTCGAACGTGTGGGAGAGCTTCTTCGGGACGAGCGCGAGCCAGCGAGAGGGGTTCGCGCGGATCTGCCGCATCCCCACGCCGGCCCAGCAGCGATCCTGTTGCACTTGCCCCGTCACCACCGGGCACCCGTCGCTCGCGCGCAGCGTGTCGAAGCGCCCCGTCGCGCGCGGCGACGCACCGATCGCGAGGTTCCAGCCGGCGTTGGTGCTGACGAAGGCGCAGCCGTCCATCACCCGACAGTTGCGCGCCGTCCACGGCGCGACCACGAGCAGCGCCGCGGCGGTCGCGATCGCCGCGGTGCCGACCGCGCGTCGCCAGGTCACCCGCAGGTTCGTGAGCTCGACCGTCAGCAGCCCGAGCAGCGGCACGCACAGGATCGCCTGAGGTCGCACGAGCACGCCGAGCCCGGCGAGCGCGCCCGCCACGACGGCCGCCAGGAGGGGACGGCGCGGCAAGGCGACGATCGCCAGCGCGGACGCGATCGGCGCGAGCGACGACAGCGGCTCGGTCATCAGCAGCGCGCTGTACGCGATGAGCTCGGGCGACGCGGCGATCAGCAGGCCCGCGACGAGCCCGCGCGCGTACCCGAGCGCGCGTTCGCCGAGCAGGAACGTCAGCGCCGGGAGCGTCGCGCCCACGACCGCGTTCGCGATGACCGCGACCTTGGGTCCGGCGCCGAACACGACGTACACGAGCGCGAGGAAGCCGCTGTAACCGACGGGGTAGTGACACCACGGGTGCCACCGCGCCTCGCCGCCGACCATCACGTCGTCGGAGTAGCCGAGCCCCGCGGCGAGCCGACGCGCGCCGAAGTCGTAATAGTGTCCGTCCCACACCGGCTCCTTCGCCCACGCGATCGCGACGTAGAGACGCGGCAGGAGCGCGCCGACGAAGATCAGCCACGCGGTGAGCCACCGCCGCTCGCGGCCAGGATCGTTCGCCAGCTGCGGGCGGCGACGACCCTACTTCAGCGCGCGCGCGCCGACACGCGGCGTGTCGAGTCAGCGCGACGGGGGTGGGGGAGGTTCACCCGAGCCGTCGGGCGGCGGGCCGCCGGGACGACCCGCGCCGCGAGGCGGTCGGCACGCGAGCTTCGCGTCGTCGCGCGGGGGCTTCTCGCAGGTGCCGGTGATGGACCGGTCACGCAACGTGAACGAGCAGGCGTCGCCGGGCGCCTTCGCCTCACACGCCGCGGTCGCTTCGGGCGGCGGCCCGCGTCGGCCGCGTCGGCCGCCTCGTCCTCGGTGAGGAGGTCCATCGGGGGCCTCCTGCGCGCCGGGCGCGTCGGGAGTCGGGGCAGGCTCGGCGGCGGTGGGCGGCGGACCGTCGACCGGCGGGGGGACCTGCTTCGAGCAACCAACGGCGGCGAGCGCGAGCAGCGCGGCGGCGGACGTGAGCGGGTGGATCATGCGTGAGCAGGATCGCAAGGCGCGTGCCGCGCCGGGCTCCGAGCGGCCCCAGCGTAACGCGCGCGCGAGGTGTACGGTCCGCGCGCAGGTGTCCCGGTCGCGTACGCTCATTTCTTGGCGCACGAGACGCCGTGCCCTCGCTGGCAGCCGAGCGCGAACATCTCTTTGGCGCCGACGGGATCGACGACCGAGGCCGCCACGGCGCAGTCGTCGCCCGCCGTGCCGAGCGCGCGGTAGATCTCGTTCCCCTCGCGCAGCTCGACCCTCATCTCTTCGAACGTGGCCTTGCACTGCGCGGTCGGGAGCTGGAGGGCACCCGCGGCGCCGCACCCCTCCTTCAGCCCGCCGGTGCACGCGCGCTTGGCGTACTTGAGGGCCGCGGCGCCGCGCGCCTCCGGGGTGGGCAGCGCGCGCTCATCCGTGAGGAGCTGCGGCACGAGCATGAGGCAGGCGGTGGCGTTGCCGCGGTCGCAGCCGATCCCGACGATGTCGAGCATCTTGACGTTGTCACGCGGCACCGGGTTGACCTTCTCGCGCTCGAGCAGGCCGTCGCCGTACACCAGCAGGGTCATGTAACAACCGACGCTGTCGCCCGCCTTGCAGCCCTTCACGACCGCGGGGACGAACGCGGGGACGTCGACGCCCTCCGGGAGGAAGTCGGCCTCGGGGTGCTTCGCCATCGCCGCGAAGGCGGACATGGTGCAGGCCGCGCCCTCCCCCTTGTCGCAGGCAGCCCGGAGCTGGTCGTCCGTGCCGGTGAGCGTCGCCTTCATCTTGTCGCGCTCGGCCTGTTTCACGACGAAGCCGGGCGTGAACGACGTCTCGAGCAGCGCGGAGGAGAAGCGGCCGCAGCTCTCGGGGCTGCCGGCCAAGCACTGCGCCCGGCACCCGGCGACGTCGTTGGGCGCGCAGAGCGACGCCTTGGCGGATCGCTCGCACGCGCCGTCGACGTAGGTGAATCCGGCGGGGCAGCTCCGCGCGTCGGGGGCGGCGATCCCGGGGCCGGCCGCGGCGGCCTTCTCGCCGACGATCGCGAACAGGGTCACGCGCACCAGCGCCTTGCAGCCGTCGGTCTTGGCGCGCCCTTCGTCCGTCGCCTTGTCGCAGGCCTGCACGTCGCCGTCGGTGGTGCGCGTCGATTTCGAGCTCTCGGCGCCCGTCGCGACGCCGCCCTGCCCGAAGACCTGCGCGGCGCCGCGCGCCTCGCCGCTCACGTTGGTGTCGAGGGCGAACGCGCCGAGCGAGGCCTCGTAGACGAAGTGGGTCGCGCCGTCACAGCGGCCCCGGAGCATGTCGCGTGAGACCGTCTGCACCGTCGTCGACTCGTTGCCGACCATCACGTACGCGAGGTCGAGCCCCTTGCCCTGCTTCAGCTCGGCTTGCACGGCGACCGGGAGCGAGACGGAGCCGAGGTTCGCGGAGACCGAGCTCAGGTCCTTCATCTGCACGACCTTGGTCTTCTTCGAGATGCCGCGGTACGCGTAGTCGCCCACGACCGAGCAGCCCTTCAGCACCTCGACGCCCTCGCAGGAGTACTTCACGACGGCCACGCCGCGCTGCATCGCCGACTCGAGCGACGCGCGGTTCTGGTCGGACCAGTCGACGGCGAAGGGCTCGTTGTCGCCCCCGACGCGCTTCGGATCACAGGCTCTTTCCCCGGTGGCGTCGCCTGCGCTGCTCTCCTTCGGGCGCACGAGCGAGGCCTGCGAGGCGCAGGCACAGACGAAGGTCGAGGCGACGAGCCCGGAGAGCAGACGAGACGTTTGGCGTGTCATGGAAATGGGACGGACGCATAGCCGTCGCCCACGCAAGCCGAGAAGGCCCCCGCCCCGAGTTGTAAGATCTTGTAAGGGTTCGGCGCGCTGTACGGCCACGCGCGGATCGATGCGGTAGCCGTCGTCGAAGCGCTCGATGGTCTCGCGCAGGCCCAGGCGACGAAGCCGCGCGAGGGTGACGTAGACGCGGTTCGCGCCAGCGTCGGCGCGCGGTCGCTCGCCGGGTCAGCCCGCCTCGAGGAGCTGCCAGATCGTGAGCGCGGCGCCCGGGTGCGCGAGGCGGTGCTCGGAGAGCGCGAGGAAGAGGCGGCGCAGCGGGCCGGTGAGCTTGCTGCGCTCGCCCGAAGGGCTCACCACCCACGCGGCCTGTGGGCCCAACGTCACCGTCGTCGGCGCGGCACTCGACAGGGGAGCGTCGCCCTTCCCGGTCGCCAACAGCTCCGCCGCGAGCGCCCCGAAGCCTGCGCGATCGGGGTAGGCGCCCAGCAGGCGGCGGAGCCGATCGGCCGCGGCGATCGCCTCTTCCAAGGTCGGGCGCGTGCGCGGGTGCGCGAGCAGCACGCGCTGATCGGCCCACCGCAGCGCCCGGACGAGGGACGACTGGGCGAGGTGCCCGTCGTCCCCGAGCAGGGCCTTGATGCGAGGCGGGAAGCCAATGTGGGGGACGAGCGATCGCGAGAGCAGTAGCAGCGCCACGTAGTCCCCCATGGGGCTCGGCGCGCCGCCGAACGCCAGCTCGGGGGCCTCGAAGCACGCGGTGGACCCGTCGAGGCCACCCGTGTCGCGCTCGATCGGGAAGTTGTGCCCGAAGCCCACGAGGAAGCGCTCCCCCCGTCGGTTCACGAGGATGTTGCCGAGCGAGATCCGCCCCAGACAGATCGGGCCGCCACGCGTGGGATCGTGGGTGCGGTGCGCCGCCTGGAGCGTCTCTCGAAGTGACACGATGAAGCCGTCGGCCGCGACGTACGGGACGAGGCGGCCCGACTCGCCGAGCCGGCGGAGCAGGTCGATGCCGTCCGCCGCGGCGTCGCACGCGAGCTCGAGGAACGGGGTGTCGCCGTCCGAGCCTCGTCGCGCCACCTTCGGCACGCCCGGGTGA
Source organism: Myxococcota bacterium (assembly GCA_963169165.1). Classification (GTDB taxonomy): domain Bacteria; phylum Myxococcota_A; class Polyangia; order Polyangiales; family Polyangiaceae; genus JADLFU01. Next base: position 38,122 of record CAUJFL010000417.1, read on the forward strand.
TCGAGGAGGGCATGCACGCGGGCGATTTCGTCAAATGCCTTGACTATGGGGCCGCGGGTGGCCGTGACCCCCGGCAGGACGAGCACCCCGGGCTCGCCCGTCGCGCGGTGTCGGGCCGCCGCCAGCCGGAAGGCGCCGCGGGTCCGGATGGGGACGATCGCGTCGTACGCGTCTTCGATCGTCGAGTCGTTGCGGAGGCTCGGCGGCGGTATCCTGCCCATTCGCCCGAACTATTCACGGGCAAGAGCCGGACGCCAGCGCCTCCGCGGGTTGGCCTCTCGCGACGGTCCTCCAGCTTCGCTTGGTCAGCGTCCTCCTCGAGCTGGAGGCGTGGGCCTCCAGCTCCGTTCGCTCATCGCGCTGGGCTAGCGATGTCTACGCTCGCGCCCGCGCACGCGGCCGCGATCACCCCCACGCCGTCCGCATCCTCGCCCGCGCCTGGGTGCGCGTCCTCTGGCGCGCGTGGACGAACGCCACCTCCTACGAGCCCGCTCGCCACGGCGGGATGAACCCGTTCCTCGCCGCCACGTGAGAGCGGGGACACAGGAAGCTTCACTCGTCGTCGCGTTCGTCGGATGAGATGAGGCCGAAATGCCGGAGCCGCGTGTACAGGAGCGCGCGCCGGATCCCGAGCAGCCGCGCCGCCTCTGCGCGATTGCCCGACGCGCGCCGCAGCGCCTCCTCGATCATCGAGCGCTCGAGCCTGTCGCGCGCCGCCTTGAGATCGAGATCTCCCGCCAGGGGCGCGGCGTCGGTCGGCGCGGGCGCGGCGGGGAGATCGAGCTCGCTCGCGTCGAGCACCTCGGAGCCCGACATCACGCACGCGCGCTCGAGCACGTGCCGCAGCTCTCGCACGTTGCCCGGCCAGTCGTACGCGCAGAGGCTGGACAGGGCGTCGCGCGAGACGGCGCGCCGCTTCCCCGACTTCTGCTGGAGGAACGCGTCGACCAGGAGCGGGATGTCGTCGCGCCGTTCGCGCAGCGGCGGCACCTCGATCCGCACGACGCTGAGGCGATAGAAGAGATCCTCACGCAGCGTCGCGCCCTCGCTGCGGGGCTGCACGGGCCGCGAGGTCGCCGCGAGCACGCGCGCGCGGGACACGAGCCGCGTCGCGCCCCCGACGCGCTCGAAGCCGCCGTCCTCGAGCACGCGCAGCAGCTTGGTCTGCAGCGAGAGCTCGAGATCGCCGATCTCGTCGAGGAACAACGTGCCGTCGCCCGCGAGCTCGAAGCGGCCCTCGCGTCGCGCCGCCGCGCCCGTGAAGGCGCCCTTCTCGTGGCCGAACAGCTCGCTCTCGACGAGCGTCGCGGGCACGGCGGCGAGGTTCAGCGGGACGAACGGCGCGGCCGCGCGCGCGCTGTGGTCATGGATGGCGCGCGCGACCAGCTCCTTTCCGGTGCCGCTCTCGCCCGTGATCAGCACCGGCGCGTCGCTGCCCGCGGCGCGGCCTATGGCCTTCCACACCTCGCGCATCCTCGGTGACGCGCCGATCAGCGTCGCGTGGGCGTCGCCGCGCGTCGGAGCGGCTGCGGCGGCAGGCGGCTTCACGGCGCGCGCGATCGTGGCGAACAGGGCGTCGAGCTCGAACGGCTTCGTCACGTACTCGAAGGCGCCGAGCTTCATCGCGCGGATCGTGCGATCGCTGTCGCCGTACGACGTCGCCATGATCACGGGCAGCGTCGGGTTGGACGCGCGCAGCTCGCCGAGCAGCTCGAGCCCATCACCGTCCCTCAGGCGGATGTCGAGCAGCACGGCGTCGGCGCCGTCGACGAGGCGGCGCGCCTCGGAGACGCCCTCCGCCGCGCGCACCACGTAGCCCTCCTCCTCGAGCGCCGAGGACAGCGCCTCACGGATGGTGGGCTCGTCATCGACGATGAGCAGCGTCGGCATCTTCGGGGCGATCGGCACGGGCACCTGGTGTTTGTGGCACGCGGAGGGTGAAGCGCGTGCGCGCGCCGTCGCGAGCGTACTCGAGCGCGCCGCCGCGCGCCTCGACGAGCGCCCGCGACATCCACAGGCCGAGGCCCGTTCCGCCTGATTTTGTCGAGAAAAATGGCTCGAATAGCTCACCTGCGCGGCTCGGAACGACGCCGGGCCCTTCGTCGAGCACCGAGAGCTCCGTGGCGTCGTCGACCGACCTCACCTCCACGTCGATCCGGCCGCCGGCGGGGCTCGCCTCGATCGCGTTGCGCAGCAGGTTGTCGAGCGCGCGCGCCACGAGCTCGCGCTCGCACACGACGCGCGCGTGGCCGTCGCGTCTCAGGGTGACGTCGCGCGATCGGCCGAGCTCTCGCGCCGCGTCGATCCGCTCGTCGACGAGCTCGGCGAGGTCGACCTGCTCAGCGGTCGCGTCACCGCGGCGAGCCACGCCCAGCACCGACGAGATCACCGCGTCGATGCGCGCCGCCTCGCGCAGGCAGGTCGCGACGTCGCTGGTCGAGCGCTCGTCGAGCGGGCGGCGCGCCATCCCGTCGAGCTTCAGCTTGAGGCCCGTCAGCGGGTTGCGGACCTCGTGCGCGACGCCCGCGACGAGCCGCCCCAGCGCAGAGAGGCGCGCGCCGTCCGCCACGCGGCGCTCCAGCGCGCGCTCCCGCTCGCGCGCGTCGGCGAGGTGGGCGGCCATGTCGCCGAGGCCCGCGGCGATCCGCGCGAGCTCCTTCGCGCGAGGGCGCGCGACCTGCGCGGTGAGATCCGTCTCCAGACGCCGGACCGTGTCCTCGAGCTCGCCCGCGCCGCGCGTCAGCGCGAACACCGCGTCGACCGTGACGATCACCATCGCGGCGGTGACCAGCGCCATCGCGAGCAACGTCAAGGACCAGCCGGTGCCCAGCTCTCGCCGCGACGCGCGCACGAGCGCCCACGAGGACGTCGCGTCGTCGATGCCGATCACGCTGACGACCAGCGCGTGAGCGGGCAGCGCGATCGTGTCGCGCTCGATTCTCCCTGGCTGCGCGGCGGCGCAGGCGCGCTGGAGCACCTCGCGCACCTCGGGTGGCGGGCCCGGCGGTCGGGCGTGCGGCGGGGGCGCGGTCGACGCGTCCGGGTGCGGCGGGGGCCGACCGTCTCGCCAGCCTCGAAACCGCGGCGGCGGCCCGCCCTCGGCGAGCACGAAGCCCTCGCGGAGGCAGTAGCCGCCGGCGCCGTCGACGAGGGGCGCCGTGACCGCGCGCGCGACGCGGCGCAGCCGCGCCTGGGTGACCTCGTCGCCTCGAGTGAGCGGCTCGTCGCCTTCGGCGCGGGATCGGCGCGCGAGCGCGTCGGCCGCCGCGGCGGTGGTCG
>CAUJFL010000418.1 GCA_963169165.1 Myxococcota bacterium
GAGGCTGCCCCCCCGCGAGCAGCTCCGGCAACGAGAGCTCGACGAGCACGCGGTCGTCGGCCGACCCTGGCAGCGAGCGCGACGCGGCGAACGCGAGCCCGGCGACCACCGCGCTCTTGCCGACGCCGGCCGCCCCGACCAGCACCGGGTGGTTGGCGGCGCGCTTGGCCAGCACGTCGAGCGCGCGATCGATCTCGGCCTCGCGCCCGACGACGCTCGACTCGGGCTCGAGCGCCGCGGCGAGCGTGAGGTTCTTGCCGAGCGCGGTCAGCGTCGGAAACGCTTTCGGGTCGAGCGTGAACCGATCGCTCGACGACGCCCGCTGCGGCGGCGCCTTCACCCGCGCGCTCGACAGCGTCTTCGCGTGCACCTTCGGCACGACGGGCACGGGCGTCGCCTCGGCCGGCGTCGAGGTCTCCGCGCGGGGCTCCTCGCGCCTCGGGCGGGCGGACGGCGGCACGAGCGGCACCGCGCGCGCCGTCTCGACGCCGGCCGCGAGCGAGAACGGCGCGGCCGGCCGTGGACGAAACTCTCCCGACGGCGGCGACGACACCGTGCGGCGCGGCGCGAGCCCGGTGGCGAGCTGCATGGCCTCGGTGCGCAGGCGCCCGATGTCGACGCCGATCCGCACGAGCAGCTGGTACGCGTTGAGCTTTCGTTCGCCGACCAGCACCACCAGCAAGTGAGCCGAGGTCGCGCGCTCCGAGCGCGTGCGGAGCGACAGATCACGAGCCTCACGCAGCGCCACGCTCGCCGCGTCGCTGCCCTCGCCCAGCGCGCCCGGCAGCGCCGCCTCGAGCGCGCCGACGTGCGCGCGGTGCGACACCAGCACCCCGGCCGCGATCGTCGGCTCGGCGACGAGGGCGACGAGCAGGTGCGCGGTGCTCAACACCTCGCGACGCCGCGCGGCGTATGCCTCGGCCCGGCGACAGACTGCGGCCAGATCGTCCTCGGGTCTCGCTTGCGCCATGTGGCTCGTCGTTAGATGCCTCGCGCGGGCGAGGCCAAGTTTCGCGCTGATGGGCGTTGCCAGCCCGCGCGCGGCCTGCAACCTTCTCGCGGATGGCCGCCGACCTCGTCTCCGCAGAGTGGCTGATCGAGCGCCACCGCGCGCCTCACACCCGGGTGGTCGACGCGCGCTGGTACATCGACGGGCGGCGGGGGCGCGACGAGTACCTGAAGGGACACGTGCCGGGCGCCGTGTTCGTCGATCTCGACGCGGAGCTCGCGGGCCCCAAGGGCTCGGGCCCTGGCCGACACCCGCTGCCGTTGCCCGAGCTGTTCGCGTCGGCGCGCGCGCGGGCAGGCATCGGCGACGGCACGCACGTCATCGCGTACGACGACGACGGCGGCGCGAAGGCCGCGCGCCTGTGGTGGCTGCTCGAGCACCACGGCCACATCGGGCGGGTGTCGCTGCTCGACGGGGGGTGGCAAGCGTACCTCGCGGCGGGTGGCCCGACCGAGGCTGACCCGGTCGAGCTCTCGGTCGCGACCGCCGTCGTGCGCCCGGGGCGAGGGCGCAAGGTGGTCACGGCCGACGAGGTCGCCGCGCTCGAGCCCGGCGACGCGGTCCTGCTCGACGCGCGAGCGTGGGCGCGCTTCACGGGCGAGCTCGAGCCGGTCGATCCTCGAGCCGGGCACGTCCCCGGCGCGCGGTCGTCCCCGTACGTGAACAATCTTGTCAATTCGGGTGGCCGATTCTTGCCAGACGACGAGCTGCGCGCGCGCTTCGCCGCGGTCGGCGCCGTCCCTGGCGCCCGCGTGATCGTCTACTGCGGCTCGGGCGTCACCGCGTGCCACACGCTGTTCGCGCTGTCGCGCGTCGGGATCGAAGGCGAGCTCTACGCGGGCTCGTGGAGCGACTGGAGCGCCGACGCGAGGCGCCCGGTCGCGACCGGAGAGTTAGGCCCGCGCGCCCCTCAACGAAACAGGTCCCAGAACGAGCGCGCACGCTTCGTTTCGCCCCCGGCCTCGGCCGCCTCCTTGCAACGACACCGCTCGGCGGGGGGCACGTCACCGAGCACGGCCTCGACGTGGCGACCGCAGCCAGTGAAGGAGGGTTTGTTGCAGGTGGGGCACTGGATTCGCTGGCACATGAGGGTCTCCTCGGCGTGAGAGCCGACCCAGGCCCCGGAGGGTTCGCGGCGTCGGCAAGATTTCGCGCGCTGTCACGGGGCGGCCGCCCCACACGGTTCACAGCCAAGCGTACCCTGCGCGCAGCGCCTCGGTCGACACGCCGCACGCGTCGAAGCCGGGCGCGATGACATCGCGCAGCGCGGCGACGAACACCTCACGCCTCGACGCGCGCGCGAGGCAACCGAGCCCCTCGAGCTCGCGCATCCGTGGATCCTCCTCGTCGGACGAGAACAGCTCGTCGGTCACCGCGCCGTCCACGATCGCCGGGAGCTGTCGACCCAGCCACGCCTTCGCGTCGGCGTCCTGGACCGACGAGACGTACGCCCACCCGAGCCGCGCGTGATCGATCTCGTCGCGCAGCACCTCATGGAGGACGCGGCGGACGTCGCCGCGCTCGGCGCGCTCGCGCATCGCGGTGAGCGCGACGGTCGACAGGCTCTCGGTCACGCACGACAGCGCCGCGCACTCGGCGAGCGCGCGCCACGAGTCGGGGACGCCGGTCGTGAGCTCGCGCGGCGCAACGGGCGCCGGGTCCTCCGTCGCGACGCCGAGCTTCGCCGCCAGCTCCACGCAGAGCGTCGCGTGGCGCGCCTCGTCCGCGCTCGCGCGGGCCGCGAGCTCGACGAGCGCGTCGTGCGCGTCGAGCGCGTCGAGGCGCGTCGACAGCCGCGCGAAGAACGCGGCGGCCTCGCGCTCCGTCCGCGCTCGCGCGAGCCACGTGCGGGCGGCGGCCTCCTCGCGCGTCACTTGGCGCAGCACGGCGCGCAGCAAGCCTGGCTCTCCCAGCAGCAGGGGAACCCCATGCACTGCCCGTTCGCGCTCACCGCCTGCGTCGCGCACTCGTCCACGCACGCGCCGGTCGTCGAGCCTGCCGTGCCTGCCGTGCCTGTCGTCGCCCCGCCCGCGCCTGCCGCGCCAGCGGCGCCCGGCGCGCCCGCCGCGCCCGAGGGCGACCCCGCGGCGCCGCCAGGCTCGGCGCCGCCCAGGCCCGCGGAGCCCGCGCCAGCGGGCGCCCCCGCCGAGGCAGGAGCGCCACCACCCCCCGCGCCCGTCGGATCTGGATCGGGAGCTTCCTCGCCGCAGCCGGTCGACGCCGTGGTCAGCGCCGCGGCGCCGACTACCAGGACATGAAAGAGCTTGGTTGCGTTCATTCCTCGTTCCTCCGCCGGCCAGCGTGCGCCGGTGGGGGCGCTCCCCGCCATCTCAACCTCGTCAGCGCTTCGTTGCGTCTGGGTTCACGATCGTGCGCCCGTGCTCGTCGGCGATCCGGGCGCGCAACCTCGTGACGAGCTCGTCGACGAGCGGTCTGCGCCGCGCGACGGCCGAGTACACGTCGACGTCGGGCACCGCCACCGCGTCGAGCAGCCACAGCGCGCGCTGCGCGACGAGCGGACGGGCGACCACGTCTGGCAGCACGACGACGAACCGCCCGGACAGCCCGACGGCGACGTTGGTGGACAGGTTCATGATCTGGAGCCCGACGCGGCGCTCGACCTCGATCGGCCAGCCGTCCATCGGCGTCCCGCGCACGCCGACCGAAGCCACGCTGAACGGCTCCGCGAGCACCTCGGCCCGCGTCGCGCGGCGTCGTCCGAAGAGGCGGTGCCCCGCGCCTACGAATACGTGGCTCCGCACGCTGCCGATCCGCGCGCACCGCACGTCGGGATGCGACGTCGCGTCGTAGTACAGCGCGAGATCGAGCTCGCCGGACACGAGGCGCTGGTTGGCCTCCCTCGACTGCGCGACGGCGATGATCGGCACGACGCCCGCGCGCTCTCGCGTCAGCTCGAGCAGGCATGGCAACAGCAAGTGATCCGTCAGCACACCGAGCGAGCTCACCGACAGCGTGCCGGCGTCGTCGGGGCCGAGGACGGATGGCAGCGCCTCCTCGACCACCGACGACGCGCGCTGCAACGCGACGAGCAGCCGGTGCCCCGCGGCGTTGAGCTGCATCCGCCGCCCCGCGCGCACGAACAGCTCGCACCCGAGCGCCTCCTCGACACGGCGAACCGTGCGCGACAGCGCCGACGGGGAGACATGCAGCTTCGCGGCCGCGGTGGGCAGGTGGGACACCTCGGCGACGGCCTTGAAGGCGGGGATCCACGCCCACACGTCGCGCGCGAGCGCCGCGGGCTCACGCGGGTTCGACCGTCGGCTCATCTCGGCGCATGTTCCCACGGCGCAGACCTCGCCGCGCGCTCAGACGACGGGCCGACACGCGCCGAGCGCGCGATCGACGCGCGCGCGCAGCTCATCGGCGGAGAGGTCTCCGTCGTCGGCCTGGCAAGCCCTGCAGCGCGCCGCGCAGCGTGTGGCAAGCGAGGCGACAGGTCGGGCATCCGTCGACGTGCGCCTGCATCGCGGCGCAGTCGCCTGGCGACAGCGAGCCCTCTCGCAGCTCGGACCAGAGCCTCGCGACGTCGGGGCAGCGAGGATCGAGGCGCGCGCCGTCACCGAGGCGACGCTCGACGGCCTCGCGCAGCGCGGCGCGCGCCCGGTGCAGGCGGCTCTTCAGCGCGTCGACGCTGACCTCGAGCGCCACAGCCGCGTCGGCCGCCGACAGGCCCTCGACGTCTCGCAGCAGGATGACCTCGCGGTGATCGTCGCGGAGCTCCGCGAGCGCGTCGCCGAGGACGCGCGCGAGCTCGCGCTGCTCCGCCTGCGCGTCTGGAGGTGGCGCCTCGCTCGACGCGTCGACGAGCGCCTCGAGCCCCACAGCCCCGCGCGTCAGCGGGCCCCTGCGTCGTCGCGAGCACGCCGAGCGCGCGAGCGTGAACACCCAGCTCGAGAGGGCCGCGCGCCCCCCGAACGCGCCGAGGTGCTTCGTGACGGCGACGAGCGTGTCCTGCAGCACGTCCTCCGCGTCGGCCTCGTGGGCGCACATCCTCCGCGCGAACCGGTGCGCCATCGGCGCGACCCGCAGCAGCACCGCCTGCATCCCCGCGCGATCGCCGGCCTGCGCGCGCGACGTCGTCGTCGATCACGGCCGCACCTTCGCACGTCGCGGCGCGGCGCGCCCGCGCCTCACTCGAGGTGTCCGAACCGCCCCGCCTCGTAGTCGCGGACCGCCTGACGCAGCTCGGCCTCGGTGTTCATGACGAACGGCCCCATCGCGGCGATCGGCTCGTCGATCGGCGCGCCGCCCATCACGAGCAGGTGCGAGGGCTGCGACGCCGTGAGCTTCAGCGAGTCGCCGTCGTTGCGCGTCGTGACCAGCTCGCCCGCCGCGACGCGGCGACCGTCGACCTCGAGCTCGCCGCTCACCAGCAGGAATGCGAGGTTGTGCGCCGAGGGCGCCTCGAGCGTGAGCTCGCCGCCGACGCGCAGCGTGGCGTCGAGCAGCGTGACGTCGCTGAACGTGAGCGCCGGTCCGCGCGTGCCCGCGTGCTCTCCGGCGATGACGCGCACCGTCCCTCCGTCGCGCGGGAGCTCGACGTGACCCATCTGCGCGGCCTCGAGCGCCTGATAGCGCGGCGGGCCCATCTTGTGCGCGCGGGGCAGGTTCACCCAGAGCTGCGCCATGTGAAAGGTCCCGCCCCGCCTGGCCCACTCGCGCTCGTGGTACTCCTTGTGGAGCACGCCCGACGCGGCCGTCATCCACTGCACGTCACCCGGCCCGATCACGCCGCCCGCGCCGGTGCTGTCGTGGTGCGCGACCTTGCCCTCCCACGCGAGCGTGACCGTCTCGAAGCCGCGATGCGGGTGCACGCCGACCCCGCGTGGCCGCTCGGTCGGCGAGTAGTCGTACGGGGGGTGGTAGTCGAACAGCAAGAACGGGCTCAGCCGTCGCGCCGCGTCTGGCACGCGACTGAAGACCCCCGCGACCCGGAAGCCATCGCCCACCCAGTGCAGCCCTGGGCTCCCGTACACGCCGTCGATCGTTCGCGCTCTCTCTTGGGACATCGGTGCCGTCTCCTGTCAGGCCAGAGTGGGCCGCGCGGGCGACGAGCACAATCCCCGCCGGGCGGGCCTCACTGTCTCACGGCTCGAGACAATGCCGGGGACGCCACCCGAGCGCTGAACCGAGTGGCAGCGGGCGACGGGCAGACCGAGCACGGAGGCGTCGCCCTGACACCGGGTCACGTCGCCTTCTGCACGACCTCGTCGTTGTACCCCGTCAGCGCAGGCTCTCGCCGCACCGCCGCGAGCACGTCGTCGAGCGTCGCCGCGTCGGCCCGCTCGCCCAGGCGGTCGAAGATCGCGTGCAACAGCCTGTAGTCGTCGAGGGTGTCGAGCGTCCAGCGGTGCCTTGACAAGTCATCGGCGCGGCCCGTCGGCACCGACAGACAACGAAAGTCATCCGGGTGCTTGTACAGGTGCCACGTCACGTGCTCCCGCGCGGGGCGCAGGGTCGCCTCGCGCTCGGCCCGGAAGAGCGCGTCGACCGCCATCACCTCGGTGTCGAGCCCGCGGGGCAGCGCGCGGTCGAGCGTGTTGGAGGCGTACGCCGCGCGCCCGTCGGCGACGAACGCCGCGACGACGGCGGTCGACACCGCCGGGTCGAGCAGCGGGCAGTCGGAGGTGCAGCGCACGACGACGTCGGCGCGCGTCCTCCGCGCCGCGTGCGCGAAGCGCGACAGCACGTCGTCCTCGTCGCCCAGGATCGTCTCGATCCCCGCGCGCCCGGCGACCCTCGCCAGGATCTCGGAGCCCGGGCGGTCGGACGCCGCGACCACCACCTGGTCGACGCCCGCGAACCTCTGCACGCGCCGCAGGCAGCGCTCGAGCGCCGTCACTCCGCCAAGATCGAGCAGCGGCTTCGCGGGCAGGCGCGAGGACGCGAGCCTCGCCTGCACCACTGCGACGATCCTCACGAACCGAACCCCGCGATCCGACGCTCCGCGCGCACGAACGCGTGGGTCTCGCGCGTGCGCGTGACGAAGCCGTACCAGCCAGCCGCGCGAAAGGCGCGCAGGCTGCGGTCGTTCTCGGCGCGGATCTCGGCGAGCAGCGTCGTCACGCCGAGCTCGAGCGCGGCGAGCTCGGCCGCGCGCAGCAGCTCGACCGCGAGCCCCGAGCCGCGCGCCTCGGGCGCCACCGTGAACGACAGCTCGTGCGCGCCGTCACCCTCGTCGTCGAGCCGTACCTGCCCGACGGCCACGCCGTCTCGCTCCGCGACGAACGACCGCCGCGTCGGCGGCGCGCCCTCGAGCCACGCCGCGTGCGCCTCCCGGGTGACCTCGTCCTGGCTGCGGGACATCGCGCGTGTGTGAGGATCGTTGCGCCAGGTGAGCAGCCGGTCGGCGTCCGCCGGGGTGGCGGCGCGCAACGTGACCCGGGGGGCGGGGCGGGGGCCGACCATGTCCCACGCGAGCGGCTCGGCCGCGGTGAGCGCGCGGGCGGCGCGTCGACCGAGCACGTCGGGCAGGTGCCGCGGCGACAGCCCGTGGGAGGGTCGCACGCTGCGCACGTTGTCCGACGTCAACAGCTCGCCCTCGGCCACGTCGGCGGCGACGAACAGGGACCGACGGAACGCGACGCTCGAGCGCTCCTCGGCCGACGGCCCGAACCTCGGCGCGCCCATCGCGGCCTCGGCCGTCCGCACACGCCGCACCATCTCGGCGAACTCGTCGGGAGTGAGCGAGAAGAACGCGTCGGGCCCGCCCCAGGCGCGGTCGACGATGAAGTGCTTCTCGACGACGCGCGCGCCGAGCGCGACCGCCGTGATCGCCGCCGTGGGATCGGTCGTGTGATCGGAGAGCCCGAGGACGACGTCGAGCCCGCGGAGCACCTCGAGGCTGCGGAGGGCCATCGACGCCGGGTCGGCCGGGTACGCGGACACACAGCGCAGCACGGCCAGCTCGTGGTTGCCCGCCTGACGGCACACGGAGACCGCGCCCTCGATCTCCCCGAGCGACGCCATGCCCGTCGACATGATGATAGGTTTGTGCAATCGCGCGACGCGCTCGACCAGCGGCAGATCGACCAGCTCGAACGACGCGATCTTGAACGCCGGCACGCCGAGCTCGTCGAGGAACGCGGCGGCGGTCTCGTCGAACGGCGTCGAGAAGCACGCCATCCCGAGCGCGCTGGCCGCGTCGAGGAGCGGGCGGTGCCACTCCCAAGGCGTCATCGCCTCGGCGTAGAGATCGTGCAGCGTCCGGCCGGCCCACTCGTTCTTGGTCCTGACGACGAAGGGTGGCGCGCCCGAGCGCAGCGTCAGCGTGTCGGGCGTGTAGGTCTGCAGCTTGATCGCGTCGGCGCCGGCCTTGGCAGCGGCCTCGATGGTCTGCAGCGCCTTGTCGAGCGAGTGGCCGTGGTTGGCCGACAGCTCCGCGATGAAATAGGTCGGCGCGTCGCCGCCGACGACGCGATCTCCGATGCGAAACGAGCGCATGCGCGGGCTCGTACGGCGGGGTGCGAGCGGCGTCGAGCGGCTTCGGGACGAGCGAGAGCCTCGGATCAGGGCGCGGTCTTCGCCGGCGGCGGAGGCAGTACAGTCTTCCGTCCGGCTTCACGGGCCCCACCGCCGGGCCCCAGCCCCGTGGAGCGCGCCTTCACCCGAGGGGCCGACGGCCGCGAGGAAATCGCACGGAGAGACGAAGCGCCCCTTCTTCAAGACGAGTGCGCGCGTCGGCGTCAGAGATCCTCGACTTCCAGCGCCGAGCGCGTCGCGGCTTGCTCCTTCGTCAGCGTCACGTGCTCTCCGCCGCCACGCTTCCTGGCGCGCAGCGGCCGAAGATCACCAGGGAAGGCGTTCTTCGGCTCGGGGTCGGCGCCGAGCTTCATGACGAGCGCGTCGCCGTTGCGGCCGGAGACCGTGCCCTTGACCCACTCGTAGTGAATCGACGTGCCCAGCGCCCTCGCCTTCGCGAGCGCCACGTCGCCCACCTCGAGCGACCTCAGGAAGGCCATCTCCGGGTCTTGCTCGACCGGCGCGACGACGCCCTTCGCCCTGCGCCTGCACCCCGCCCCGCGCCCTCACGCCGCCCCGCCAGCGCAGGCAGCGGGTCGGGGACACCGCCCTTGTAGCGCTGTGCGTCGACCCGATCCATCTCCTTGCCTCGGTGGAACGCCCGGTAGTCGTCCCAGTCGCCCGACAGGAGCAGGGACCGCAGGCAGAGGACTACCTCGGCGCCCACGAGGTGCCACTTGGCTCCGCCCAGGTCCATCCGGGCCTTGACCAGGTGTTTGCACGCTCCCTCGATCACGCCCGTCGCGATGGGCAACCCAGCGGCGAGCGCCTCCCCGTACTGCATCCACTTCCCATTCTCGACCAGGTAGTCGGCGCAGGCGTCGACCGCCTTGCGCTTCTTCAGTCCACGTTTGGTCGCGCTCTGGCGGATGACGTCCTGGGGATAGCGCTCCACGCTCGCCCAGATGCGCTTGTTGACGGGACGGGGCCGCGTGACGCTTCCCGTCTCGTCGTTCGACGCGCTCCGCCACAGCGTCGAGCACCCCTCGTCGACGCTGCGACGTGGGGATCGACGCCGTACACAACGGCGACCTGCGCCATCCGCTCGCTGCTTTGCTTCTTACCAGGAGCGAGCTTCGCTGGCCAACGCTTGGCAGCGCGGCTCGCTCCAACGCCAGCTTGCGGGTCGCCGGCCTCAGCGACTCGAGGCGCGTCCTCACGCCCGCGCCGTAGAACGTCATGATCAGCAGCGCCTCGGAGCGCTCCGCCTCCTTCGAGCGCTCCTCGTAGAGCGCGCTAGAGTCCACGGCCGCCCGCGCTTGTCAGCTGCTCAGCCTGTCGCTTGGCGACGTTCGCGCTCGTGCAGCGCTGCACCATCTCCACCGTCCGATCATACGACCCGAGGACCGCCACCCGCGCGACCTCCTCCCGCACGTCCATCGTGAACCTCTCAGCGGGCAGCCCCATCTGCGCGTCCAGGGGCGCGCACGCGTCGAAGTCATCCCGCTGGTAGGGCAAGCGGGACATCAAGATGAGCCCGAAGCGCGTCATCACCTGCGGAAACCCCCGGCGCGCCCGCGTTCGCGCCACGCCAGAGGCGTCCCTCACTCCACCCGCTGCTCCAGCCGCTGCGGATGGTCGCGTGTGCCCGCAGCAGCTACTGCTTCAGCTCTTCTCCCATCGGGTCCACCTCGCGCGTCACCACGTCGAACGCCGTGAGGACCGCCTCCCGCGCTCCCAGCCGCGTCTCGATCGCGGCGAACGTCGCCCTGGCAGCGTCGAACAACTTCGCGTACTCCTGCGTCATCGGGGCCTCTCCTCTCATGGTTGGCCGCAACCACAACATGAGCCGGTCTGGCCCGACTTCTCTCACGATTCGATCACTTTTCTGCGGTTGCTCAGGTGTCTTGAACGATCTGCACCCATTGTACAAGCGGTCGCTGTCCTCGCCACTTGCCTGGTCGTTCGGGCTCGGCAACCACGGCCTGCAACCAGGTGTCGTTCCCCTCGTCGCCGTCGTGGGCGATGTCCAGGTCGTATCGAAATAGGCTCCCCGGAGGCGGCGTTGACGGGTGCGCGATGGGCGTCGCGGACCAGGTTCGGAAGAGACTCTGTCGAGCGCGACCGAGTCGCACCTGACGGTGCGGACGCTCACTCGAGCGGCTCGCGCTCCTCGATCACCGGCGAGCTCTTGAAGTTGCCGTCGACCACCTCGCCGCGCGCGATGAACGTCGACGTCTCGCCGTCGCCGTCGAGATCGCCCGTCGCGGTCACGGTCACCCTGTCCCCCGAGGCCTCGTACCGAACCTGGTAGTACTGCGGCGACGAGAGCGAGAACCCGAGGCAGGCGAAGCCCGCGTGCTTCGCGCGGTCCGCCTCCCACTCCGCGGACGACGACATGTACTTCTTGCCCGCGATCGCGCTCGTCGACGACGGGACCGGCGCGCTCGCCGAGGGGCAGAGCGCCCCGGCGGACGAGTGGACGCGCGCCGCGGAGACGAGGATGCGCGTCAACGTGCTCCGCGCCTCGGCGGTCTTCGCCTGGGCAAGATACCGCTGGGTGCTGTGGACGCCGAGGGTGACGAGGACGCCTCCGCCGACGACGCAGACCGCCCCCACCGCGGCGAGCACCAGGAGGATGCGGGACTTCGGCTTCGCGGGCGGGGTCGAGGTCGTCATGACGGGCGGAGAGTCTCCCGCGCCCCCGCGTCCGTCAATCGCTCGCCCGCGCGCCGGACCAGCTCGAGAGCGCGGTGGTACCGCGCTGCGCAGGGAGGCGCGGGGCTTATCGCGACCTTCGGCGCCACGCGCGCCAAGGTAACACAACCAACCACGACCCCCACATGACGAAACTCGTCTCGACGCCGTCCCGTCAGTTGGCACCCGCCCGTCCACGCGTCGTCCGCGCCGACCGCTGCGTTCGACCGCTCGTCGGAGGCGGCGCGCGTCGTCCCGACGGTTCGGGCGACGACGAGCGTGCTCGTCGGTCGCCCGACCTCGACCCCTCGCCGACCGGCGCAGGGATTTGTCTGAAGTTCCTACCGCCCCAAGAAGAACAAGAAGAAGGAGTATCTCGACATGTCCACTCGTCTCGTGGCTGCCTTGGCCATCGTAGCTTCAGTCGCCGCCTGCGGACCCAAGCCGACCCCCGTGACGCCGCAGCCCCTCAGCGCCGAGGAGCAGGCACGCATCAACGAAGGTATCAAGGGCACCTGGAAACAGGTCGCCGCGAAGGTCGGCGACGGCGAGCGCAAGTCCGAAGAAGCCATGGTGTTCACGTTCAACCCGGACGGCACCTACAGGCTACAGATTGACACGCCGGTCGGGGTCGTGAAGTTCACCTACAAATACCGGCTCGACGGCAAAAACATGGTCACCGACAGCCCACACAAGGAGTACCGCGTCGACGAGCTGAAGGATGACTCGCTCACGCTGTTCAACTACGACGCGACGACGACTTTCTACTTGCAGCGGGCGAAATGAAGTGAAGAGGGCTGAGGCGCGCATGCATCGAGTGAACGGCGTCGCGGCCGGCACGCCGCGATGGCCGCGGCGTCGTCGCAGCTCATCCCCTCCACGCAGACCATCAGCACCGCCTCGCGCTGATCGCCCGCCAGGGCCGGTGGGCGCGTCGCGCGCGACCGCGAACAGATGGGCGCCGACGAGCACGTTGCCGACCACGAGGGGCGAGCGTGGGAGCGATGGGAGCACGAGGCGGAGGTACGGGCGGCGCGCCGTCGCGCCGGCCCCTCCCTCGAGCGACGCCTACCGGAGCACGACGGAGACGACGATGAGCGCCACCGTCAGCCCGGTGATGAGCACGACGATCGCGATCGCCGCGACGGCGATCTTGATGCCCGTGGCGCGCGAGCGGGCGCGCGCAGCTTCGTACGCGACGACCTCGGGGTGGCGACCGGGGGCCTCCCGCAGCGCGCGTCGCGCGTCGTCGGCGAGCTGCAGCGCGGTCTCGAGCAGGAACACGAGCGTGCGCTCGTCGCCGGGCCAGCCGCCGACGACCAGCCGCGCGCCGCGCGTGCGGCAGCCGTCCCGGAGCGCGTCAGCGCCGATGCGCACGAGCTCGACGCCGGTCATGGCGAGCCGAGGCGCGGCGGGGCCGGTGGCGACGGAGGCGAGCAACGCGCGCGGCGCGCCGGCCATCGCCAGGGAACGGAGCTCCGGCGGAGTGAAGACGACGAACGCCTCGTGGCCAGGGTACGGCGCGCCTGCGCCGCCGCTGAAGGCCGCCACGTCGAGGTCGACCTCGACGTCGACGGGGGTGAACGGCTGCGTGCCTGCGCGCGGCGTCCGGGTGAGCTCGAAGAGCACGCGCACGGGCGCGCCGCGGAAGTGGCCGGCCGCCTCGCGCGAGGCGCCGAGCGCGCCCGTCGGGCGCGCGGCGCCCGGGCCGAAGACGGCGGCGAGGAGCTGCTCGGCGACAGCGGTGGACGGGGCGACGCGGGGGCGGAGAGCGAGGGGGGTGGGGTGCACGGCGGGAGGGCGGGGAGCCTCGCACGGCGGGAGCGGAGGGCGGATGAGCGAGGTCAACCCGATCGAGGTGGGGACGGCCCTCGCCGAACCCTCGGGCCGCCCCCCCCACAGATCCGAGCGACATGTACGGCGACGGGCTGCCAGAGGTCCTCGAGTGGGACATGGACAACGGGTGGGTGTACATCCACGACTCCGCCGGGGGCTACTCGACCTACACCGGCCGGGCCATCGGCGTCAGCGCGGTCTTGCTTTGATCAGGAGGTCCTACATGAAGAACGCTGCTCTGTTTGCCACATGCCTCGCGGCCGCCGCGTGGATGTCTGCCTGCAAGGGCGAGATCGCGCCGGACCCGGCCCCCCAGGCGCGGGCCCGCGACGCCAAGACCGGCTGCTACGCCGGCACGAAGGGCGCCGCGATGGTGCGCGTGACCTGGCCCGACGGTCGCGCGTTCTGTGTCGACCAGCGCGCGGCGACCCAGGCCGAGTTCGCAGCGTTCGTCGCCGATGTGCGACCCGCCGCCAAGATGGCCGGGCCGCCCCTGTCTCACCCGATGGGCGAGACCTGCGCCGCCTGGGTCGACCCGGTGGTGCCCGCGTCCAAGCTCGATCAGTTCCCCACGTGCGGGAAATACTACGACCCGGTCGCCACCCCTGACAGGCCCATGGTGTGCTTGGACTGGTGCGCGGCGTATGCCTTCTGCGCCTGGTCTGGCAAGCGATTGTGCGGTCACAGCGGCGGCGTGGTCGACTTCGACCGCGTCCCCGAGGGCAGCGAGTTGAATTTCGTTTGCACCAACGGCGGCAAAGACGAGTACCAGGTGGACCCTGCGCTGCACCCTGAGTGCACCACCAGCGTCGCGGCGTACGACCTTGGATTTCCCCCCGCAGAGTGTGTTGGCAGCTCGCCCCCATTTGACCAGATCTCCCCCGTCACGGGCGCGATCAGCGTCGTCGCGGACGAGTGCTACGTGGTCGAGAGCATGCCCCAGGGCATCGTCTCTCGGTCGCCCGTTTGCCGGAGCTACGGCGGGGTCAGCTCCAAGGGGACGCGCAATTGCGCCGTCTCGGCAGGGATCGCCCGTCGCGAGTCTAGTCTCCAAGGCGTGCGTTGCTGCTCCGACTGAGCTCGCGGTAGGGGCGGCCCTCGCCGAAGCTCGGGCCGCCCCCGCGCCGATCCGAGCGAGCGGAACTACCGCGCTCGGCTCGTGCCTTGGCTTCTGGCGTCGAAGCGAACGTCCGGATAAGGATCGCAGCGATCGCGCCGCCGGTAGCCCGTCGACAGCTTGTCCCAGCGCCGCCGCGACCCTCGACGCCCCCTCTCCGTCGACGAGCGCGCGCGCCGCGGCCGCCAGGGCCGTCCGCCTCGCCTCGTCGCGCGCGAGCGACACCGCGGCGTCGAGCCACGCGCGCCCGTCTCGGCGCGAGCGAGCGTCGGGCAGGGCGATCGCGGCGCCGCGCCGCGCGACCTCGCCCGCCAGCTCGACCTGGTTGTCAGCGATCGGCAACAACAGCGACGGAACGCTAAAAGCACACATTTCATACAGCGTGCTCCCTGCCGCCGTCAGCGCGACGTCGGCCCACGCGAGGTGCGGCGTGACGTCGTCGGTCGGCGGGAGCACCTCGGCCGCGACGCGGGCCGCGAGCGCGGAGAGCTCGGCGACGCGAGGGTTGGCCGCGCCGGTGAGCAGGCGCACGTCGAGCGCGGCGCGCTCGGTGACAGGCAGCGCCGCGAGCGCGCGCAGCACCTCGCCGCTCGCGTCGACGGGATCGGCGCCGCCCATCGACACGAGCAGCTTGAGCCGGGCGCCCGGCGCCGCGCGCGCGCTCGGGGCACCACGAAACTCGGGCCGCAAGAGCGTGTACGCGGGGCCGAGCAGCAGGCGCGTCCACGGCTCACGGCGCGCGTACATGGCGGCGTGGGCGTGGAGGTTCTGGTTCAGCGCGAGGTCGCACGCGTACTGACCGTTCTCTGCGTTGTCATCCATCACCAGCACGGTCGGGCCGAGCTCGCGGAGGCGCGCCTGCAGCGCGTGATCGAAGTGATAGCCGTCGAGCGCGACGGCCTGCGCCCCCTCGGCTGCCAGCAGGGTGGCCTCTGCGGCGCCCGGCTCGGTCGCGGCCGGGACCTCGACGACGCGCGCGCCCATCCGCCCGGCGCGCGCCCGCAGCGCCTCGGGGGCCGAGCACGCGAGCACGACGTCGCCGCCGCGCGCGCGCCACGCCGCCCCCAGCGCCAGCATCCGCATGACGTGCCCCGTGCCCAGCGAGGCGGAGGCGTCGGCGCGCAGGAGCAGGCGCGCGCCCGCCGTCATCGCCCGGACGCGACGAACGCTGTCAGCGCCTCGATCACCCTGTCGACGTCACCGTCACGCATCGCGGGGAACATCGGCAGGCTCAGGCAACCCGCGTAGTAGGCATCGGCGCCGCGAAAGTCTCCGCCCGACAGCCCATGATTGGCAAAATCGGGCTGACGGTGCACGGGGATATAGTGAACCTGCGGCAAGATGCCTCGCTCGCGCAGCGCGCTGTACAGCGCGAGCCGCCGCGCGGCGATCTCTGCCAACCCCTCGCCGTCGCGCGGTCGCACGCGGACGACGTACAGGTGATACGACGACGCGACGCCCGCGGGGACCCCGAGCGGCGACAGCGCGGCGGACAGCGGCGACGACGACAGCGCCGCGTCGTAGCGCGCGGCGAGCGCGCGGCGACGCGCGACGAAGCGCGGCAGCTTCTTCAGCTGCGAGAGGCCCAGCGCGCACTGCACATCCGTGATGCGATAGTGAAACCCGAGGCGCTGCTGCTCGTAGCTCCAGGGACCGTCGACCGGACCGAGCCGTGAGGGATCCTTCGTGATGCCGTGCGACCGCAGATCGCGCAGCTCCTCGGCCGCGGCCAGGTCGTTCGTGAGGATCGCGCCGCCCTCGCACGTGGTGACGTGCTTGACCGGGTGAAACGACAGGATGGCCATGTCGGCGTGGGCGCCGTCGCCCGCGCGCCGCGTCGTGCCCGCGTCGTCGTACGAGGCGCCGAGCGAGTGCGCCGCGTCCTCGATGACCTTCGCGCCCACGCGATCCGCGAGCTCCTGGACCCGCGCGAGCGGCGCGACGCTGCCCGAGAGATCGACCGGGATGAGCACCTTCGGCGCGCGGCCCTCGCCCGCGAGCCTCGTGACCACGGCCTCGAGCGACGCCACGTCGACCAGGCCGGTCTCGGGATCGACGTCGCACAGCGAAGGCGCGCCGCCCGCGTAGCGGATCGCGTTGGCCGACGCGACGAACGTGATGGTCGACGTGACGCCCGTGTCGCCCGCGCGCACGCCCGAGGCGAGGCAAGCGAGGTGGAGCGCCGCCGTGCCCGACGACACCGCGACCGCGTAGCTCGCGCCCGTCGCCTCGCAGAGCGCCGCCTCGAAGGCGGGCACCGTCGGCCCCTGCGTCAGCCAGTCTCCGCGCAGCTGCGCGACCACCGCGGCGACGTCGTCGTCGTCGATGTCCTGCCGACCGTAGGGCAAGAGAGGCGTCACCACGCCGCGCGGTTCTCCGAGAGCCAGCGGCGGGTGAGCTCGAGGCCCTGCGCGAGCGTGGTCGACGGCGTCCAGCCGAGCAGCTCCTTGGCGAGCGACGCGTCGGCGCACAGGCGCATGATCTCGGCCTGCGGGTGGTCGTGCTCGACGTGCTGCACCACGTTGTCGCCCGTGCGACACAGGCTCGCGAGCTCGTTGACTGACACATCGTGGCCGGTGCCCGCGTTGACGATGCGGCCCTCGGCGGCCTCGCTCATCGCGCAGCGCACGACGAAGTCGGCGCAGTCTGCCACATACAACAGATCTCGAGTCTGCTCGCCCGTCCCCTTGATCAGGATGGGCTGTCCCTCGAGATCACGCTTCAAGAAGATCGAGACGACCCCGCCCTCGGAGTTGCTCTTCTGGAAGGGCCCGTAGGTGTTGAACGGCCGCACGACGGTGACGGGCATCCGGTAACTATGAAAGTACGACAGCGCCAGCATGTCCGCGCCGATCTTGGCGGCCGCGTAGGGAGACGCGGGGCGGTACGGGTGACGCTCGCCGATCGGCTCCTCGCCGCCGATGTCGTAGACCATGCAGGTCGACATCACCGCGACGCGGGGCGCCCGGCCCGAGAGGCGCGGGACGTCGCGGGCGAAGTCGAAATGGCGCGCGTCGACGTCGAGCCCGTTGCGGGCGAAGAGCTGCCGACGACACCGCTCGAGCACGCGGAACGTGCCGAGCCCGTCGTTGCGAAAGGTGGGCCACGGATCGTCGATCGAGCGCTGCACATGAATGCTCGCGCCGAGGTGCAGCACCAGGTCCCACGCGTGCCCGTCGAACAGCGGCGCGAGCACCGCGTCGTCGCAGAGATCGCCCTCGACGAGGCCGAGCCAGCCCGCGCGGCCCGCCATCGCGGCGAGGTTCTCGCGGCGGCCGTTGGACAGATCGTCGAGCGCCATCACCTCGTGCCCGTCGGCGAGCAGCCGATCGACGACCCACCGACCGATGAACCCGGCGCCGCCGGTGACCAGGCACTTCATCGCGAGCCTCCCGGCGCGAGGTACGGCGCGAGCACCCCGTGCGTGATCAGGTACTCCTTGATCGCGTCGCGTGTCAGGAATGTATCGTTGCCCGAGTGCCACTCCCGCGTGACCGGCGCGGCGCCCGCGTGGCTGTCGCGCGTCGCGCCGCCGTAGACCTCGGCCCCCGGCGAGAGGATCACGAGCAGGCGCTCGAGCTCGACCGCGCGGGTCATCTCGTCGACGCTCAGCAGCTCTTCGTAGAGCTTCTCGCCGGGGCGCGCGCCGATCACGCGGACGTCGGGCGACGACTTCGACAGCAGCTCGGCCATCGCGTGGGCGAGATCCTCCACGCGCAGCGCGCGCATCTTGGTCACGAACACCTCGCCGCCGAGCATCCTCGCGCCGGCCTCGATCACCAGCGAGGAGGCCTCGCGGATGGTCATCACGTAGCGGGTCATCGAGGCGTCGGTCAGCGTGATCGGCTCGCCTCGGAGCAGCTGCTGCGCGAAGATCGGCACGACCGAGCCGCGCGAGCCGATCACGTTGCCGAAGCGCACCGACGCGAACTTGGTGCGGCGCTCCCCGCGGATCTCGTTGGCCGCGGCGACGAGGCGCTCGCCCATCATCTTGGAGGCGCCCATCACGTTGGTCGGGTTGACCGCCTTGTCGCTCGACGTGAACACGACGCGCTCGACGTTCGCGTCGACCGCCGCGCGGATCACGTTGTTGAGGCCGAGCAGGTTGGTCTGCACGACCTCGAACGGGTTGTACTCGCCGAGGCCGACGTGCTTCAGCGCCGCGGTGTGGAACACGACGTCGACGCCGTTCATCGCGAACCTGAGCCTGTCGAGATCGCGCACGTCGCCGAGCAAGGGCGCGACCCGACCCGCGCCGGCGAGCCCCTGGTGCATGAAGAACAGATCGTTCTCGCCGTGATCGAGGCAGCGGACGGCCTTCACGTGCGGCGCGAGCGCCTCGACGAGCGCAGAGCCGATGGTGCCGGCCGCGCCGGTGACGAGCACGGTCTTGTGGTGGAGATAGGTGAGATCGTCGGTCATGAAGCGCTCCGGTGGTGCCCCGGCCCCACGCGGGGTCGCGGTCCTACGCCAGATCGGCCGACGTCGCCATCGGCGCGTCTCGCTTCGTTGCGCGGGGCGGGAGGAAATTCCCCGCGACGTCGCGCGCCGGGTGATAGCCTCGCCGCGACATGCGCCTCGCTCGCACCTGGCTCCCGCTCGCCGCGCTCGCCCTCATCGCCTCGGCCGCCCACGCAGACGACAAGGACACGAAGAAGAAGAAGGCCGACGCCCCCGCGGCCGAGGCCAAGGCGCCGTCGGCGTCGGGCGCGAAGGTCGATCCCAAGGGCATCACTGGCATCTCGCCGTTCATGGACAAGCTCTCGAAGGGGCAGAAGCTCATGATCGCGCGCGACTTTCCGGGCGCGATCGCCGCCTTCCGCGAGGCCGTCACCGAGGATCCGAAGAACGCGATTGGCCACCTCTACCTCGGCTCGGCGCAGCTCCAGAAGGGCGATCTCGGCGAGGCCGACGCGTCGCTCCAGACCGCGCTCCGCAACGTCGGGCCCGACGACGCCGTCCGCGCCAAGATCAGCTTCGCGCTCGCGGATCTCCACGAGCGGCAGCGCAAGTGGGACGACGCGAAGGGCGCGTGGGACACCTACCAGAAGGACGCCGATCGCCCCAAGGCCAAGGGCTTCCCCGACACCGGCAAGGAGCGCCGCGCCGCGATCGACAAGTGGCTCGAGGCCGAGAGGGCGGCCGGCCCCGTGAAGGCGCGCATCGCCGCCCGCGAGAAGGAGCACGAGGCGTCCGCCGCGAAGGACGCCCAGAAAGACGCCGACGCGAACGACAAGAAGAAGCGCAAGTGAGCTGAGCCGGCGCTCGACATGACCAAGCGCGATTTCTTGTGTCTCGCCAATCTGTCACTCGACGAGGCCCGGCATGTGCTGTCGCTCGCCGCGACGCTGAAGGCGGCGCCGAAGGGCTCCCACGCCGACGAGCTGCGCGGCCGCGCGGTCGCGATCGTGATGGAAAAAGCCTCGACCCGCACGCGCGTCTCGTTCGAGGTCGGCGTCGCGCAGCTCGGCGGCTACCCGGTCGTGCTGTCGACGCAGGGCAGCCAGCTCGCGCGGGGCGAGCCGGTGTTCGACACGGCGCGCGTGCTGTCCCGCTACTGCGACGCCATCGTGTACCGCACCTCCGAGACGGCGCGCCTCCGCGAGATGGCGCGCGCTCCGGTGCCTGTCGTCAACGCGCTGTCCGACGACGGCCACCCGGTGCAGGTCCTCTGCGATCTCTTCACGATCGAAGAGGCGCTCGCGCGCCGCGGCGACGGTCGCAAGCTCTCCGAGCTGACGGTCGCGTGGGTAGGCGACGGCTCGAGCAACATGGCGCGCTCGTTCGTCGAGGCGGCGGGGCTCTTCGGGTTCGCGCTGCGGATCGCGGCGCCCGACGGCTATCGACCACCGAGCGACGAGGTCGCGGCCGCTCGCGGTCGAGTGAGCCTGCACGTTCGCCCCGAGGACGCGCTGCGAGGCGCCGGCGCGGTCAACACCGACGTCTGGACGAGCATGGGTCAAGAGTCGGAGAACGAGGCGCGGCTCCGGGCGTTCGCCGGCTGGACGGTCGACGAGTCAATGCTCCGCGCGGCCGAGCCGGACGCGTTCGTGCTGCACTGTCTGCCCGCGCACCGAGGTGAAGAGATCGACGACGAGACCATCGAGGGGCCGCGCAGCGTCGTCTGGGACCAGGCCGAGAACCGCCTGCACGTGCAGAAGGCGCTGCTCTGCTTCTTGCTCGGGGTGTGATGGGAGGCGGCTCGATGCCCTCGAGCGCGCTCCCGCTGCCGCGAATCGAGGTGTGACGCTGCAGACGGCGGTGGCCGACACGCCACCGCCCGAGCTCACTCCTTCAATGCCTCGGCGCCGCCGATGATCTCCATCAGCTCCTTGGTGATCGCCGCCTGACGCGCGCGGTTGTACTGCAGCGTCAGACCCGCGATCATGTCCTTCGCGTTCTTCGTCGCCGAGTCCATCGCGGTCATGCGAGCGCCGAGCTCGCTGGCCTGCGACTCGAGCAGCGCTCGAAAGATCGACGTCTCGAGGTACATCGGCACGAGGCGCGACAGCAGCGCCTCGGCGTCGGGCTCGAAGATGTACTCGGTCTGGTCCGCGCTCGCCGCCGCCTCGATCGACGCGGGCACCGGCAAGAGCGGCTCGACCACCGGCGTCTGCGTCATCGCGCTCTTGAACTGGCTGTAGATCAGGGTGATTGACTACACCTCCCCCTTCTTAAAAAAAACAAACACAATCTCGACAACCTCACAAACAAACTCGATCAACAACTTCTCCC
>CAUJFL010000419.1 GCA_963169165.1 Myxococcota bacterium
CGCGCCAGCGCCGACCCGCGCGCCCTCCCCGACCTCCGCGCCGACGGAGCTCGCGCCACCGACGAAGGCGCCAGTCCCGACGAAGCGGCGCGCGCCGACGCCGTCGCTCGGTTCGGGGAGCGAGAAGTGAGAGCTCGATGACGACCCTCAGGTCGCGACCAGCGCACCCAGCCCGACACCCGAGAGGGTCACCGGCCCTCGGGCGGGGCGCGACGGCGCGACCGGCAGGAGCAGCACGTCGCCCGGGAGGCGCGGCACGATGCGGGCGGCGCGCGCGACGAGCGCCGCGACCGCGCCAGGCTCGAGCCTCGCGGCGAGCCGCTCTTCGCCGAGCGTCAACGCGATCTCCTCCGGGGCGGGCGCGCGCAGCAGCGGGCCGAGGTGCGCGCCGAAGTCGCGCGTCCCGTCGACGCTCCAGAGCAGCGCCAGCGTCGCGCCGACGATCGCGGCGGCCGCGTCCTCCGGCGTCGGCGCGAAGACCTCCTCGCCGAGCACCAGGCCGATCGCCGGGGTGAACGAGAGCGCGCTGCCCTTCACGCGAGGCCGCGCCGCCCCCGAGCCGCGCAGCGGCCCCTCGACCCGCGTGAGCCGACGCTCAGACGCGTCGACCTCGAGCACCGCCGCGTCCGCGCGCGCGACGGGCAAGAAGAGCGGCTCGTCGAGCCGGGCCTCGTCGCAGCGCGCTCCCCCGTCGAGTTCTGCCCAGTGGTCGAACAGCGTCGACGGACCGAGCGAGAGCACCCGGCGCGAGAACCTGTCGAGCCCTGACGTGTGCTTGCCGAGCGACGATCCGAGCACCCTATCGAGCACGTCGACACGATAGAATGTGTCCCGCGAGCGCAGCACGGTCGTCTCGCGCCCCTCGGGCAACAGCACGCGTCCGAGCGCGATCCCGGGGCTCGCCGCCTCAGCCAGGGGGCGCGCCCTCGCCGCGCACGCGCTGCTCGCGCTCGATGCTCTCGAACAGCGCCCGGAAGTTTCCGTAGCCGAAGCCGAGATCGCCCTCGCGCTGGATGACCTCGTAGAAGAACGGCCCCGCGCGCTCGTCGTCGTAGAGCCCCGCGGCCTCGCGCAGGAAGATCTGCAGCATGTATTTCGAGTCGGCGCCGTCGACCAGCACCTCGAGCCGCTCGAGGCTCGCGAGATCCTCGCGCACGTTGGTGATGCCGAGCTTCTGCAGGCGCTCGGGCAGGTGCCGATAGTAGGCCGCCGGCGTGCTGAGGAAGGCGACCTGGCGTCGGCGCATCTCCTCGACCGTCCCCAGCACGTCGGGCACCGCGAGCGCGAGGTGCTGGATGCCGGGACCGTGGTTGTCGTAGACGAACTTCGCGATCTGGCTCTCGTCGAAATACGGCGCGAGCGGCTCGTTGGTCGCGAACTTGATGCCGCTCTCGGGCTCCCACATCACGATGCTCTTCAGGCCGGTGCCGCCCTCACGCCCCGGCGTCACGTCGTCGGTGTGAAACTCGATGTCCCAGAAGCGCTCCATCCCGAGCACGCGCGCGTACCAGTCGATGATCGGCGCCATCGTGCGCGCGTTCGAGGTCACGTGATCGACGACCTCGAACCCGAACCGGTTGCCGGCGTCGGTCGGCGCCGACGCGACGAACCCCGGCGCGAACGCAGAGAAGCGCTCGCGCTCGACGAACCGGAACGCGACCTCGCCGAGCGGGGTCGCGATGCCGAAGCTGCGGTACCGCCCGCCGCCCGCGTCGCGCTCGTCGACGTCGTCGCCGAGCAAGGTCGCGCCGCGCTCGCGGAGGGTCGCGCGCGCCTGATCGAGATCGCGCACGCGGAACGACAGGGTCGAGATCCCCGCGGGGTGGCGGCGCAGGTAGCGGGCCGCGCTGCTCGACTGCGAGAGCGGCGCGACGACCTTCACGCGGACGTCGCCAGCGCCGAACACGACCGAGTCCTCGCCGCGCGCCGCGACGAGGGCGGGCGCCGCGCGCGCGACCTCGCGAAAGTCGAAGCGATCTTCGTAGAATCTGCGGCTGCGCTCGAGGTTCTCGACGACGAACGTGTAGCTGTCGTACCCGATGATCCCGAGAGAGGCGCCCGCCATGGCCCTGGCCGTTACCACGACCCCGGAGCGACGTCGCCCCACCTCACGGGCCGTCGGGGCGCGGCGGCAGCGCCAGATCCCACGGCGTCGCGAGCAGATCGTCGCGGTCGCGCGTGACGTGCAGGTGCCCCGCCGCGACCGCCCCGCCGACCAGCCCCGCGAGCGGGGCGAACAGCGGCGGCAACCGGCCGATCCCCACCGCGACCGCGGCGATCGCGCCCGGGATGGCGGAGAGCAGCAGCCCGACCATCGCCTCCGAGCGCGCTCGGTGGGCGATCAGGAGCGACAGCGACGCGTCTCGGACGTCGTCGCCCACCAGCGCGACCCACCCCTCGCCGAGGTGCGAGCCCGCCGCCCCGAGCGCGACCGGGACCGACGCGGCGTCGAGCGTCGCGGCGTCGGCCTCGGGGCAGCCGATCACCGCCACCTTCGCGCCGGCCTCGCACAACCGTGTGATCTCGGCGGGCTGCTCCGCGGGCAAGACCTCGGGGCGGACGTGCGCCACGTCGAGCGCGCGCGCCACGCTCTCGCAGCTCTCGCGGGCCTCGGACGACAGCAGGACGGGCTCGACGCCGATGTCGAACAGGTGCTGCACCGCCGCGCGCGCGCCTGGGCGGAGGCCGTCCTGCAGCCCGATCAACCCGGCGAACCGCCCCGCGCGCGAGATCAACAGCACCGTCCGCCCCAGCGCCTCGAGCTCGAGCACGCGCTGCTCGAAGAGCGCCATCGACACGCGCTCCTCGAGCAGCAGCGCGCGCGTGCCGACGAGCAGCGCGCCGCCGTCGGAGGCGACGCCCCGCGCGCCGAGCCCCGGGAGCGCCGCGACGCTCCGCACCGGATCGGTCGCGACCCCGCGCGTGGACGCCGCCCGCGCGATGGCGCGCGCCGTCGCGCTGTCGCCGTCACCGTGCAGGCCGAGGGCCCAGGAGAGCAGGCGATCGGGCTCCACGCCCTCGAGCGCGCTCTCGATCTCGACCACCTCCGGCTCGCCGAGCACGAGCGTCCCGCGCGGCAGGAACACCGCCGTCGTGGCCGTCGCCGCCGAGTCGAAGGCGTCGCTGGACGTGTAGGTGATCCCGCGCCGCTGCGCCGCGAAGAGCCCGCGCGCCAGGTGCGCCGCCGGCAGCGCGACGGTCAGCGGAGAGACGAGCGCGGCCAGCGTCGCGAGCCCGGCGACGACCATCTCGCTCGGTCGCGCGCCGTAGCCGATGCGGGAGAGGATCGTGACCCCGAGCGCCGCGAGCCCCCCGACCTCGGCGACCGCCCGCGCGCCGCGCCCGAGCGATGATGCCACGTCGAGGCGACGCTCGGCGTCGAGCGTGAGCCGCCCGAGCGCGCGGTCACGCCCCGCCGCGACGACCTGACCCTCGACGGCGCCGCTCCGAACGCGCGCGCCCGCGACGACCGGGTGGCCCGCGACCACCGGCGCGGGGGCGGTGGCGCCGAGCCACGGCAGCACCGTCGCGCCCGAGTCGGCGGCGATGACGTCGGCGGGGACGATCTCGCCATCGGTGACGCGGATGTGCTCGCCCGCGCGGATCTCGTGCGCCGCCACGATCGCCGCGTCGCTCCGGTGGACACGCCGCGCGGGCATCGACAGCGCGCGAGCGAGCCAGTCGCGCTCCGCCTCGAGCCTCGCCGTCACCCGGTGGCGGAGCGCCGCGAGCAGCGACGAGGTCGCGAGCACGATCCCGGCGACGCCCACGAATTCTGGCGCCAGGGTCTGTCCAGAGAGCCTGGCCGCGAGCGCGCAGAGGCAGAGCCCCACCGGCGCGACCGCCGTGAGCAGCGGGTGCACGTCGACCGGGTCGCGCGCGACCGTCGCCGCGCGGGCGACGAACGCCGCGCCTCCCGCGACGACGAGCGCGACGCGGGCCGTGATCACCGCGGGCTGGGCGCCGAGCAGCGCCATCGCGACGGCGAGCGCGCCCGCACCCCCCGCGACCCCGAGCAAGAGTCCATCGAAATCGGACGCGACCGGACGAGCGCGCGCGACAACCGATCTGCTCGGTGCGTCGTCGACGGGCGCGGTCGGCGGCGCGTGGGGCAGCTCATCGAGTGGCTCCGGCTCGAGCGCGAGGAGCGGCGCCGCTTGGGCGACCTCCGGCGCGCGAGATGGAGGCGGTGCTTCGGCCGTCCACCCGAGCCTGCACAGCTCACCGCAGAAATAGCGAAGGCCCGCCTCCGTGGCGGCCACCGCCGGGGCGCGCAGCGCGTCGACGCGCGCGCCGCAGGCGACGCACCCGCGTGAGGCCCCCGCGGGCGCCGGCATCAGGCCTCCGCCAGCACCGCCTCGACGACGGACAGCGCCTCGGTGATCTGCGCCGCGCTGACGATGAGCGGCGGAGTGAACCGCAGCGCGCGCTCTCCCGCGACGGTCACCAGCAGGCCGCGCTCGCGCAGGCGCCCGGAGAGCGAGCGTAGATCGGGCGCGCCGCGCAGCACGAGCGCGCGCAGCAGCCCTCGCCCGCGCTCCCGCTCGACCTTCTCGGGCAAGCGCGCCGCGATGGCGGCGAGCCCGCGCGACAGCGCCTCGCCCTGCTCGGCGGCGCGCGCGACGAGCCCCTCGGCGTCGAGGATGGACAGCACCGAGAGCGCCGCGGCCGACGCGAGCGGGTTGCCCCCGTAGGTCGAGCCGTGCGTGCCGGGGGGAAGCGCGCCCGCGAGCGACTCGCGACAGACCATCGCCCCGACCGGGAACCCGCCGCCGAGCCCCTTGGCGAGCGACAGCGCGTCGACCCGCACGCCGTCGTGCTCGTGGCCGAGGAACTTGCCGGTGCGACCGACGCCGGTCTGGATCTCGTCGGCGAGCAGCAGCGCGCCGTGCTCGTCGGCGAGCGCGCGCAGCCCCGCGAGGAACCCCGCGGGCGCCGGCACGACCCCGCCCTCACCGAGCACCGGTTCGACGAGGATCGCCGCGACGTCGGGCCCCATCGCCGCGCGGACCGCGTCGAGATCTCCGTAGGGCACGTGCGTCACGCCGCCGACGCCCGGCCCGAAGCCCGCCTGGTACTTGGCCTGCCCGGTCAGCGCGAGCGCGCCCATCGTGCGGCCGTGAAATGAGCCGTCGAACGCGACGAACCTGACCTTGTCGGTCTCGCCCTTCGCGAAAAAGTGCCTGCGCGCGAGCTTCAGCAGCGCCTCGTTGGCCTCGGCGCCCGAGTTGCAGAACAGCGCCCTGTCCATGCCCGTGCGGCGGCACAGCTCGCCCGCGAGGCGGATGTTGGGCTCGTTGTAGAAGTAGTTGGAGACGTGGCCGAGCCGCGCGACCTGCTCTCCGACCGCGGCGACGTAGGACGGGTGAGCGTGACCGAGCGCGCACACGGCGACCCCCGCGGCGAAGTCGAGGTAGCGCTTGCCGTCGGTGTCCCACACCTCGAGCCCGCGCCCGCGCGACAGGACGACGGGCGGCTGACGATAGTTGGGGTAGAGGTGCGTTTGGGCTACCGCGAGCAGGTCTTCGGACATGGCGCCGTGCCGCGTCTCCTACCATGATTTCGGTGGCAGGCCCGGTGGCTCCGGCGGGTCACGTGGGCAGCCCGACCCCCACCGCCTTGCGGACCCTGGTCCACAGCGCCGCGACGCCGTCGCCGGTCTGCGCGGAGACGCCGAGCACGTCGAGGCCCTGGCTGCGGAGCCTCGCCAGCTCGGGCTTCTGCTTCGACGACGCGATCTTGTCGAGCTTGGTCGCGACGACGAGGGTCGAGAC
>CAUJFL010000420.1 GCA_963169165.1 Myxococcota bacterium
CATGCAGACCAGCCACCTCCAGCAGATCGTTGCGTTCGGTACCGAGATCGTCGCCAGGATCAAACCCGTCGTCACCAGGTGTGACAAATCATTGGCAGATCAGCTGCGTCGCGCGATCAACAGCGTCGTCCTCAACACCGCCGAGGCCATCGGCAGCGATCCCGGCAACCGAAAGGCCCGCCTCGCCTCCGCCCTCGGCTCCACCCACGAGGCCCGCGCCGCCATCCAGCTCGCCGCGGCCTGGGGTTACATCAAACAAGACCTCGCCAGTTCCATCGACCACGACCTCGACCGCCTCGCCGCTCGATTGTACGGCGCATCACGAAGCTTACATCGGGCCAACCTGCGAACACGCGCAAGGAACGCGGCTCACCGCCGCGACATCGGCGGGGCCTCGGGCTTCTCGAGCCGCAGGGCGTCGGTGATGTCGACCTCGTCGTCAGGGATCGGCCCCTCGTGCGACAGGCGCTTGCAGTCCGAGTAGGCCGAGCGCACCGCCACCTGCATCGCGCGCGCGTTGGGCCAGCGCGCCGAGTGGTCGAAGCGCAGCGCGAAGTCGACGAGGCTCACGACCGGCTCGGGCGTCCGAGGCGCGACGTCGCCGAGGGACGGCGCGGGCCTCGTCACGGCCGCCGTCAGCTGGTCGAACAGCTGACGCTCGTCGTGGACCGGTCGCCCCGAGATCAGCGCGAACATCGTCGCGCCAACCGCCCAGAGATCCGTCTGGATCCCCACGTGGGTCCAGTCGCCGCGCGCTTGCTCGGGCGGCATGAACGCGGGCGTGCCCATCACGACGCCCACCCGCGTCGCGTCGGACGCGGCCGCGAGATCGGCCAGGCCGGCGATGCCGAAGTCGAGCAAGACGACGCGGCGATCGTGCGTGATGAAGACGTTGTCGGGCTTCACGTCGCGGTGAACCACCCCCTTCTTGTGCGCGGCGTGCAGGACGTCGAGCGTCTGGTCTGCCATCCACAGCACCTCGGTGACCGGCAGCGCGCGCCCCTTGCGCTCCCAGCGCTGCTCGTAGCTCTCGCCGACCAACAGCTCCATCACCAGGAACGGGCAGCCGTCCTCGGCCTCGCCGTGCTCGAGCACCCGCGCGACCCCGCGGTGAGGGATCGAGTTCGCGACGCGCGACTCTCGCAGGAAGCGATGGCGCAGCTCGGGGACCTCGGCCATCTCCGGGTGCAGCACCTTCAGCGCGACCGGGTTGTTTCCCTCCGCGTCGCGCGCGTCGTACACAGCGGCGACGCCCCCGATCCCCAGCAGCTCGCCGACGAGCCAGTGCCCGCCGAGCGTCGTCCCCTCTCGCGATGGAAGCTCTCGCATCGACGGCGGCGAGTAGACACGCCCACGGGGCCGCCACGCAACTGCACGGGGCCGCTCCGTGACCGGCGTCGGCGGCGGCGCACGAGGAGGTGGTCGCAGCCGGCGCCATGGGCTAGAGGCGCGCGCACGCTCATGCGCCTCGCCTCCTTCGCCCTCGTCGCCGCGGTCGCCGCGCTCCCCGTCGCCTGCACGGAGCCCCGCACGGCCGCCGACGCTGCGCTGCCCGCGGGGGCGAAGCAGTGGCTCGACCGCTCGCGCGCGTCGTTCTCCAAGGGTGACTTCGACGACGCGCGCGACGCCGCAGAGAGCGCGCTCGCCGCCGCGCCGAAGAGCACCGACGCCAAGGTCCAGGCGGCCAAGGTGCACCTCGCGCGGCTCGAGTACGCAGAGGTCGCGCGCGTGCTGAAGGACGTCGACACCGTCGAGGGGCGCGGCCTGCGAGGCCGCGCGCATTGGTACGCCGACGAGCTCGAGCCCGCGGCCGACGATCTCGACGCCGTGCTGGCCGATCCCTCCTCGAAGGACGAGTGGGCCAAGGCGATCAGCAAGCTCGCGCGGCGCGGCGTCGGACGGAAGCCCTTCCAGATCTCGGGCGGGTTGCTCGCGCCGCTTCCGATGGTGCGCATCCGCGGCACCCACCTCGTGGTCCCCATCGAGGTCGACGGCGAGCAGGCGCTGGCGCTCGTGGCGACCAGCAAGGGCGAGGTCGTGCTCGACAGCGCCACGCGCAAGGAGCCCTCGTGGGTTCAGCTGCGCTTCGGCGAGCGGATCACGGTGAAGGACGTGCCCGCGCTCGTCGAGGATCTCAGCGGCATCTCCAAGGAGCTGGGCGCGCCGATCAAGGCGCTGCTCGGCGTCAACCTGCTGCGGCGCCTGTCGGTGACGTTCGACTACGGCGGCGAGCAGTTCGTCGTGCGCACGCGGCCGCCCGCGCCCCCTCCCAACGCGACGAGGTTGAGCGTCAACTACGCGCTCGGCGGCGCGATGCTCACGCGGGTCGTGATGAAGTCGGGCTCGACCGAGATGCAGCCCGTGCTGATCAACACGCTCCTTCCCTATCCCATCGCGCTCGACGACGACGGCTGGCGCCACGCCGGGGTCGATCTCGCGACGCTGACCCCGGCCCCGGCCGGCGCGGGCGCGGTGAGCAAGGCGGGGCGGCTGCCGTTCCTCAAGCTCGGCGCGTTCGACGTCCCCGAGGTGCCCGGCGTGCTCGGCCCGTCGTTCGCCGACGTGGCGGGCGCGACCGGCGTCGACGTCCACGGCGCGATCGGCTCCGGTATCCTCGCCGCGTTCCGGTGCACGCTCACCGACGACGGGCGCGCGCTGTGGCTCGAAGACCTGCCCGAGTGGCTGCTGAAGATGATGGAGGAGCCGATGTTCGCGCCTCGTCACCCGCCCGGCGCGGCCCCCGCGGGCTCGGGCGCCCCGGCGAAGCCCGGCGCCGCCCCGCCCGCCCCAGCCGGCAGCGCGCAGCCCCCCGCGGCGCGGCCGCTCGCGCCCGCGGCCGGCAAGGGCGGAGGCAAGTGACGGAGCGCGTCGCGATCTATGCGGGCAGCTTCGACCCGCCGACCACGGGCCACCTCGATCTCATCGAGCGCGGCGCGCACCTCTTCGAGAAGCTCATCGTCGCGATCGGCGTGCACCCCACCAAGACGCCGCTGTTCTCGGCCAGCGAGCGCGTGTCGCTGCTGACCGAGATCTCGCGCCACTTGCCAAATGTCGAGATCGTGACGTTCGAGGGCCTGCTCATCGATCACTGCCGACGCATCGGCGCGCACGTGATCCTGCGCGGCCTGCGCGCGGCGACCGACTTCGAATACGAGCTGCAGATCGCGCACGCGAACGCCGATCTCTACCCCGACGTCGAGACGATCTTCCTGCCGACGCGCACCAACTACGGCTTCGTGTCCGCGTCGCTCGTGCGCGAGATCGCGATGCACGACGGGGACGTGTCGCGGTACGCGGCGCCACCGGTCGCCGCGGCGCTCCGCGCCAAGTTCGGTCACCCGCCGCGCTGAGGATCGGCAAGGGTCACCGAAGCCGCGGAAGCACGGGACCGCGCGGCTCAGCCGCCCCAATCCATCCACGCGCAGGGATCGTCGCGGATCCACGCGGACAGCGACGCGGCGAGCTCGAGCAGCGCGGCGTCGACGTCGGCGGCGAGCGCGCGGCGCGGCAGCTCGATCGGCGGGTGGGCGCGGATGCGGACCCGGAACGGGCCCTCGCGCCGAGTCCACACGGGCACCGCGACCACGCCGGCGCGCGCGGCGAGCCACAGCGGCCCGCGCGCCAGCGGGCGACCGAAGAAGAAGGGAGGCGACGCGCTCGCGCCGGCGGGGACCCTGTCGACGTGGGCGCCCACGATCGCGCCCTGACGGAGCGCGCGGAGCACGGACAGCGCCTCCAGCGCGTCGCCGCCGACGTGGAGCACGTCGACGCCCGCGCGCCGACGGAGCTCGTCCGACACGCGGCGCGCGCCGTCGTCGCGCTCCCTCGCCATCACCCACGCGACCCGTCGCCCGAGCTCACCCGCGAGCTTCCCGCCAGCGAGCTCGAAGCCCGTCGTGTGCGCGGTGAGCACGATCACCCCGCGCCCGTCCGCGAGCGCGCGCTCGAGGTGCGGACGACCCTCGATGTCGAGCGTGACCGGGCGGCTCGGCTCGGCGAGCACGGCGACGCCCTCGGCGAGCGACCGCGCGTAGGCGGAGAACGTGCCGAGCTCGGCCGCCCACCGCGCGGGCAAGCGCTCCGCCGCCATCACCCTGGCGAGGTTCTCCCGGACGCCGCGGCGCTTTCGGCCCGACAGGGCCCACGCGATCAAGGCGATCGCGGGCGGAAGCGCGGCGAGCGCGGGCCGGGGCGCGCGGCTCGCGCCCTCGACGAGCGCGCGACGGAGCCAGGCGTCGCGCACCTACTCACCCGGACACGGCGGCGCAGGCGTCACCACGGGTGAGAGGGAGCGAGCGCGCACGGCTGCGCTACGTACACAAGCGGGGGCAGAGACGCACGCGCGTCGCTGTCGCGGTCGGGCCCCGGCGCGGAGAGATTTGCGGTATCTGGACGCTTTCCATGCCGCTACATCCGCTCCGCCTCGCCGCGGCCCTGACCTCGTGCGTCGCGCTCGTCGCGTGCGGCGGCGACGACGCGTCCGCCCCGCCCGCCCCTCCGTCCGACACCTCCGCCGGCGGCGCGGCCGGTTCCGCCGGTTCCGCCGCCGCCGTCGTGACGCCGAGGGCCGATCTGCGCGCGGACGTGAACCGCGACGGCAAGGTCGAGCTCGCCGATCCCGCCGACGACGCCGACGAGGACGGCTGGGACGCGAAGCACGGCGCGATCTTCGTCGCGAACCTCGACGACGATCTCGCGGCGTGCTCGACGGTCGACGCGGCCGGAAAACCCCTCCCCGACGCGGAGCTCGCGAGCTGCAACGACGCGGCCGACGAGATCGTCAACGGCCCCGACGACGAGCTCGATCTGGCGCGGCTCCGCGTCGCGCCGTGGCCCGACGCGCCCGACGACGCCACGGGCACCCTCGAGCTGAGCGCCCCGGCGACGGAGCGGGTGCGGCTGTTCAAGCGCGGCGCCGCCGGCTTCACGGTGCTCCACCCGGGGAAGGACGCGCTGTCGTCCGCGGAGCTGCGCGCGGGCGTCGAGCTGGGCCTCGAGGGGCGCGACATCGTGCGGGACAGGTCGAAGTGGGACGGCACCGTCGACGTGAAGCTCTCCGTGACGTCGAGCGGCGGCCTCGCGACCGACACCGTCCGCCTCCGCGTCGCGCCGCTCCTGTTCTTCCACCACCTGATGCCCGCCGAGCAGATCTTCGCGTCGAAGGTCGGCGAGGTCGGCTCGAAGGTGTTCCGCGACGGGCTGCGCGACGCGGCGAAGGGGACCGACGTCGTCGAGTTCGACGAGCTCGAGGTCGACGACCAGTGGACGCAGGACTTCTTCGAGCCCGCGTTCATGTCGGTGCCCGCCGAGGGTGGCGCGCGCGTGATGCAGGTCTTCGTGCGCTCAGCGAACGTCTACGAACCAAACAGCAAGTCCTTCCCGCTGCGCGAGGCCGGGCGGGTCGTGTTCGAGCGCTTTCGCGGCAAGGATCGCGCGGGCGTCGTGCAGGTCGATGTCGGTCACGACGAGGACGCCGACACGCTGAACTCGTTCGGCAACCTCGAGACGGTGCCGCCGGTCCCTGGGTTCCCGCTGGGCCGGGTGATCCGCGGCAGCGTGCCGTCGTTCGCGCCCGATCCGACCTTTCAGCTGCTGGTGGCGTCGCAGGGCGTGCAGGCGCCGTTCTTCGTCGACACGAGCTGGCTCGAGGTCGCGCACGTCGACGAGACCATGAGCTTCGTGCGGGCCAAGACGCCGCTCGGCTGGGCCCTCGCGGTCAACGACGCGCGCCTCGCGAAGAAGCTCCTCGAGGACGCGAAGCAGGCGGGGCACGGCGACGCGCCGATGTTCGAGGGCAAGAAGTGGTACTCCGACGACGGCGGCATGATCCCCGCGGTCGTGACGGTGTCCCAGGTGCTCGACGACACGAGCGTGATGGCGTCGAGCGCCAAGGCGGCGGTCGAGGTCGACGCGCAGGTCGAGATCGTCAAGCACGAGACCGGGCTCACCGACGACGCGATCATCCGCGTGCCCTTCTTGCATCACGATGTGTACGCCGGCGCGTCCGCCGCGTACCAGCCCGGGATGGTCAACGGCATCTACCTCGCCGACGACGTCTTCGCGGCGCCCGATCCCCACGGCCCGATCATCGACGGCGTCGATCCCTTCAAGGCCGCCACCGAGGCCGCGTTCGGCGCGCATGGCATCGAGGTGCGGTGGGTCGAGGACTGGGACCTCTACCATCGCAACCTCGGCGAGGTTCACTGCGGGTCCAACACCCGCCGCCGGGTCTCCGCGAGCGAGCGCTGGTGGGAGGCGGTCCAGTGAGGCCGCTCGTCTGCGCGGCGGCGCTCGCGCTCGTGCTGACTGCGTCGGTCACCGCGTCGGCAGAGCCGCTCGTGCGCGCGGCCGACCTTCCGGCGGCGTCGCGGGCCACGCTGACGGCCGAGCTCGCGCGGGCCCGGCGCGAGCGATCTGCCCTCTTCGCCGAGGTGCGCAAGGTGCGGCGCGCGGCGGTCGAGCAGGATCGCCACAAGCGAGGGCGCGTCGCGCACGTCGCCCCAGCGCTGCGCGCGCTGGGCCCTGACGCGCTCTTGCCGATGCTCTCCGAGCTGTTCGAGGAGCTGCCGGGTGAACCCGCGAAGGTGACGTTGGCGGTGCGGCTCGGGCTGCTGCAGGCCGTGGGTGAGCTGCGCGACGCGCGCGCGCTGCCGGTCCTCGCGGCGGCGCTCGATCGCGGCCACGACCCGCGGATCGCGCGCACGGCGGCCTCGGCCCTCGGCGCGCTCGGCACCGACGCCGCCGTCGACGCCTTGCTCGCGCGGCGCGGGGACGCGGTGATCGCGGGTCTCGGCGCCGCGCGGCGCGCCAGGGCGACGGGCGCGCTCGCCGCGATGCTCGACGGCGCCGACGACGCGACGGCGATCGGCCTCGCCGACGCGCTCGGCGACGCGGCCAACGAGTGGGCCTGGCAGACCTCCAGGGTCGCGGCGAGCGGAGAGCGAGACGCCGTCGTCGGCGTGGCGACCGCGGCGCTCGCCCACGCGTTCGCGGCGCGCGGGGGCGAGGCGCGCGCTCGGGCGGAGAGAGCGCTCAGGCTCGCCGGCGCCGCCGAGGCGATCCCTGCGCTGCGAGCGGCGCGACGCGAGGCGACCGACACCTCGCGGGACGCCATCGATGCGCTGGTCACCTCGCTGTCCAGACGCCCCGCGCGCTGAGACGAGGTGGCCCGCGCGCGCGTCTTCCTCGCCCTCGCCGCGCTCCTGGTGGGCGCGTGTCGTCGCGCCCCGTCGACCTCGCGCCCACCACCCGAAGCCTCGGCCGCGGCGTCGAGCCCGTCGACCAGCGCCCAGCCCGTCGTCTCATCGGTCGGGAGCTCGGCGACGACGGCCGCCGCCGCACCTTCTGCCGCGCCGTCTGGCTCGGCGCGTCCACGCGAGGCCGACGCGCCGATCGTCGCGCCCCGTGCGCTGCTCGCCCACCTGCCTTCGCCTGGAGACAACCCGAGCGCCGGCTTCGTGGGGCCGATCGATCCCTCCCTCGACGCGGGGTGGGTGACCAGCCTCGCCACCTCGGAGATCAAGTCGCTCGCGTGGAACGGCGGCGGCGTCACGCTGACGTTCAAGGTTACTTTTGTTGATGGTCGGCGCGCGCTGTTCAAGCCGGCTCAGGCGTGGTCAGGCTCGAACCACAAGGCAGAGATCGCCGCGTACCACCTCGATCGCCTGCTCGGGCTCGGGCGCGTCGCGGTCGTCGTCGGCAGGGCGCTGCCCGCCTCGTGGCTGACGGACGCCGTCTCCGACCCCAAGCTCACCGAGCGCGTCGGGCGAGAGCTGAAGGTGATCGACGGGCGGGTCGAGGGCGCGATGATCGCCTGGCACACGAAGCGCCTCGTGTCGGCCGAGCCCGCGCGCGGCTGGCGCGAGACGCTCGGGGGCAGCGGACCGATCGATCCCGAGGTGCGCCATCGCGCCGCGGAGCTGGGAGATCTAGCGGTGTTCGACTTCCTGCAAGACAACACGGATCGCTGGAGCGGCGGCAACGTGCTGTCACTTGGCAAGGGAGGCCCGCTGGTCTTCCTCGACAACGCGTCGTCGC
Source organism: Myxococcota bacterium (assembly GCA_963169165.1). Taxonomy (GTDB): domain Bacteria; phylum Myxococcota_A; class Polyangia; order Polyangiales; family Polyangiaceae; genus JADLFU01. Next base: position 8,038 of record CAUJFL010000420.1, read on the forward strand.
TGCTCCCGTCGCGCGCGAGGCGAGGCGCGTCGCTCGAGCGCGAGCTGTCGAGGCTGTGTCGGTTTCGCAAGGGGACCGTGAACGCGGTGAGCGCCCCCCGCGATCTCGCGGCCGAGCTGGCGGCGAGCGTCGCGCGAGATCCGTCGAGGGCGTCGCTGGAGCCCCAGGTGGTCGAGGCGCTGCGAGAGCGTGCGGCGCGGCTCCGAGAGCACCTCGCGACCTGCCGACGGGAGCACGGCGATGAGGTCTGGCTCGACGACTGACCAGCGGGGAATCGAAGCTGAAGCGACGTTGCACGCGGCCGTGGCACTCTGCACCGTCGGCCTCGACCCCGTGTGGGCAGGCCGAACCAGGCCGCGCGCGCCTCCGAAGTCGAGCGCGCCCGCGCCGACGGCCGAGGCGGCCCGGGCGTCGTTCAGTGGCAGAGCCAGAAGCCATTGCTGTCGAGGCGCTTGCCGAGGACCTTCGTGCCATTCGGACACTGGTCCCAGCCGCCGGGGCCGAGCGCCTTCACGCCCCCACCCGAGACCTCGAAGAGCGCCCCCTGATCGGCCACGACCGAGCCCACGTAGAACGTGGTGCCCTTGAGATCGTCGCGCGCGCAGAGCCAGAAGCCGTTCGACTGGAGCTCGTGCCCCGCCGGGGTGTAGCCCGCCGGGCACTGGTCCCAACCGGCGGGCCGCAGCGCGCCGACGCCCCACGCGCCGTCGACCAGGTACTGGTAGCCGCTGTCGCCGCGCACCAGGCCGACGACCGCCTCGGCGCCCTTGGGACCATCGGTGACGTGGCCCCGGAGGTGCAAGAGAACGGCGTCGCCGGCCGGCAGCGACACGTGGCCGCGCGCGCCGTCGGGGACGGCCTGCGCCTTCGCGTCGACGAACTCGCCCTTCGCCACGTCGAGGCGCTCGAGCGCGTCAGGGGTGACAGGGACGATGAAATCCGCTTCCACCGCGCTCGAGTAGTCGCGGTTGGCGAGCAGCGCGTAGGTGTGCCCGGGCACGTCGAACACGCCCACCGTGAGCTTCGCGAACGACGGCACGTAGACCGGTGCGCCCGGCGCGCGGGGGTTCGCTCCCAGCTCGAGCGGTCCCTCGTGGTGCACGCTGCGCGACGTGGCCGGGGCGAGGTATTTGCTCATCGCCGCGAACGTCTCGTTGATGCGCTGGATCTCGGCGTACTGAGCGGTCTTCTGCCCGCTCGGCGCGATGATCCCGTCGCCGAAGCTCTCGGCGGTCTGCGGCGGCGTCCAGTAGGTGAAGTACCAGATGCCCGTCGCCCCGTACGCGAGCGACTGCAGCGCGACCCAGCGCTTCTCGGCCTCGGTCGTCGCGCGGTGACCGACGAACGAGATGGACTGCACGAACTGCCAGAAGGGTGTGTGCTTCTCGAGCGCGCGCGCGCGGATGATCGCCATGTTCTCGAAGAAGCCAGGGGCGTCGCCAGAGAGCAGGAACGGGTAGTAGTCCCAGCTCACGATCTGCGGCGCCACCTGGTCGAGGTAACCCTTCACGTAGGCGTCGTAGCTCGGCGCGCCGAGCTGCCCGCTGGTCGCGTAGTTGGGGAGCAGGTTGAGGTACGAGATGTGCTTCGGGTCGCGCGTCTTCAGCCCGCCGACGACCTTCGCGAGCGCGGGGAACAGCCCCGCGCCCGGCTCGTCCATCACGTGATAGCCGCGCAGCGCGGGGTGCTGGGAGTAGTCGGCGACGGCCGCGTCGAGCGCCGCGTCGAGCGCGGCGAGCTGGCCGCCGTTGGCTTGTGAGACCGCGCTCACGATCCGCTGGTCCGCGACGATGCTGGTCATCCCTCGCGCCGCGGCGAAGTCGAGCATCTGCTTGTCATAGGCAGCGTTGTAAGTGCTCCCGTCGCAGGCGTTGCTGGTCAGCGTGAACCCGGCCTTCGCGATGTCGTCGTACACGGCGTCGGTGGCGGCGGCCGCGGGGGGACCGCACCAGTAGCCGATCGTCCCCTTCCCTGTTGGCAGAGGCGCGGGAGCGCTCCCGCCGCTCCCGGCCGAGGGGCCTTCGCCGCCCGCACCGGCCTGCTGGGTTGTGCCCGCGGTCCCGCCGCTCTGGCCCGCTCCGGCCTGCTGGGCCGTGCCCGCGGTCCCGCCGCTCTGGCCCGCTCCTGCCTGGTGGGCGACACCTCCGCTTCCGGTCCCCGCGCCACCGGCCGTCGCGCCGGTGTAGCCTTCGGAGGAAGACGCCTCGCCGCCTCCGCAGGCCGCTGCGAGGGAGAGCGCGAGGAACGTGAGCCTGCGGGGGAGCGCCGAGCACATCACACGGAGCGTACGCGAAGTTCTCCCCGCCGAGATCGCATCGCGTCTCGTCGCGCGCCGTCGTATCTTGCCCCGCTCAAGTGGCCGCGTTCGAGCTGTCCGCCATCCGAGGTCCGCTGGTCGGGCGCGTGTTCGCCATCGGCGAGGCGGGGCTGTGGTTCGGCCGCACACCAGAGGCGCCCGTGCCCGTCGCGAGCCACCTCGCCTCGCGTCGCCACGCCGAGGTCCGCGTCGAGAACGGCGCGCCGGTGCTGCGGGATCTCCAGAGCGCAAACGGGACGCGCGTCAACGGGGCGCGGATCCACGCGCACGCGCTCGCGGTCGGCGACGTCATCGAGATCGGCGACGAGGCCTTTCGGGTGGGCGCGTTCGACGCTCCCACGCTGCCGCAGCGGGGCGCGCTCATCGCGCTGCGGGGCCCGCTGTCAGGCCGCTCGTTCCCGCTCGAGGATCGCCCGCTGACCCTCGGGCGCGCGCTCGACTCGTCGATCGTCCTGCACAGCCAGCGAGCTTCGCGCCGCCACGCCGAGGTCCGCCACGAGCCGCGCGGCGCCTGCCTCTACGATCTCGGGAGCGGGAACGGCACCTTCATCAACGGCGCGCGCGCGACCTGGCGCTTCCTGGCCGCGGGCGACGTGATCGAGATCGGCGAAGAGGCGTTCCGCTTCGAGCCACCCGCGATCTTGCCCGCGACGCCCTCGCCGCAGCCGCCCGGGGTTCGCGCGGCCTCGCCGCTCGCCCAGTCGATCCCCGGCGAGGAGAGCTGGTCACCGCGCCACGCCCCCAGCGTGCAGGGCACCGCGCCGCTCACGCCGCCGTCGGTCGCCCAGACCCATCCGTCCGCACCCTACACACCGCACGCGGCTCCGCCCGCGCACGCGGCGCCGACGGCGCAGCCCCACACGGTGCCGGTCGTGACGTGCCCAACCTGCGGGCACGCGGTCGACGCGCGCTACCAGCAGTGCCCGTGGGACGGGACCTGGCTCACTCCCCGCGGCCCGCTCGCGTGAGGGTGCGCGAGCCGCCCGCGCACCCTCGAGCGAGCGCTTCAGCGCGCGCGGCGGCGACGCAGCCACGCCGCGAGGCCGGCGAGGCCCGCGAGCGCGAGACCGGCGCTGTGATCCTGCTCGTCGACGACGCGACAGCCGCAGCCACCCTTCTGGACGATCTCGTCGTCGGCCGCCTGATCGTCGAGCGGGTTGCCCGCCTTGCCGCCCGCGCCGCCCGCCGGGGTGGCGCCTCCGGCCGCGGGAGCGGTGCCCGCGGAGCCACCGGCGGCAGGCGCGCCGCCCATGCCGCCCTCACCGGTCGGCGCGCCCTTCGCCTTGCCCGTGACCGGGATCTCGAGGACCGGCTCGTCGACGTCGTTGGAGCTGATCGTGACCTTGCCCTGGAACACTCCGGGCTTGGTGGGGAAGAACGTCACCTTCAGGTCGGACGTGCCGCCGTCGGCGTTGACGTCGATCTTCTGCTTCTCGAGCTTGTATGCGGGATCACTCGACGAGACGCTCGACTTCACCAGCAGCTTGCCAGTGTTGGTCATCTTGACAGTCTTGATTGAGGTCGTGCCGACCTCGATCTCGCCGAAGTCGAGCGGCGTCGTCGGGACGAACAGGTTCGGCAGCGGGATGTCGATCGTCGTCTTGGACAGCTGGATGCCCGGGATATTTCCGTCGTACGGCTGCTTCGCGCCGACGGAGACCGACAGCTTCAGCGGGTTGCTGAAGTTGAACCCGAGCACGCTCTTCACGAGGACCTCGGGCTTCAGCTCGGTCGTGCCGGTGTAGCCCAGATCGCCGACCGCCCACACGTTGAGCTGGACCGAGTCCTCGCCGTTGTAGGGAACCACCGCGTACTCTTGCGCGGGGGTGATCTTCTTGTCACCCTTCTCGATGTCGACGTCGGTCGTGGTCCACGTGAAGGTCGTGTCGGTGCCAGCCGCGATCGCGACATCCATCTCGATGTACTGGCTCGGATCGAGCCCGACCAGGCCCGTGAGCTTGGAGAGTGGGATCTGGAACACCTCGTCGAAGCCCTCTGCGTGACAGGTCGCGGGCTTCGGCGCGAAGGCGAAGGGATCGAACGCCGACTGGCAGCTCGCGGGCGCCGCGAACCCCGACTCGACGCCCGGGGTACCGAGCGCCGCGAGGATGTCGGTGGGGTTCATCACGACGGTGCTCTTGAAGCCGAACGCGTTGACGTAGATGCCCACGAGCGGCGTGAGCCGATACGTCACGCCGAACGAGCCGGTGTTGACCTTCTTGCGCGGCGTGACGCGGAGCTTGCCGGCGTCGGGCCACGACACGTCGAAGTAGCTCTGCATCGAGATGTCGACCTTGCTGTCGCTCATCGCGGCCTGGATGCACGCGCTGATCGTGCAGTTGCCGGTGGGCTGCCCCGTGCACTCCGACGTGCTGCCACCGCAGCCCACCCAGCCCGAGTTGAGCTTGTTCTGGAACGGGATCTGCGTCAGCGACTTCTTCATCGTCGACTGCATCCCCGAGTTGGCGATCGTGCACTTGTAATCGGTCGCGATCATGTCGCACGGCAGCGGATCGGCGGCGAGCGCGTCACGACCGACTCCGAGCAGGGCGACGAGCGACAGCGCAAAAGAAAGGCGAGTTTTCATGAGATCTCCGTGCTGCGGGTGCGAGAGGGACGTGAGCGACGACGGCGGAGCGAGAGCGCGAGCGGGACGACGATGAACCAGGCGCCACGAGCGCCGAACGACGAGACGACGCGGCAGCCGCACGAGCCGGCCTGCCCCATCTCGTCGTCGGCGGTCGGCGCGGACGCCGGACCTCCGGCGCCGCCAGGGACGTTGTTGCCCGGCCCCGAACCCCCGACGCCGGTGGAGCCACCAGCGGCGCCAGCGTCGTCGGGCTGGTAGCTCGGGAGATCGCCGCCGACGCCCTCTCCGACGAGCGGCACCTCGATGAGCGGGCGATCTGGATCGTTGGTCTCGAGCTTCAGCGTGGTGGTCGTCGTGCCCTGCGCCTTGGGCTGGTAGCGCACCTTGATCTCGCCGGTCTCGCCGAGGTTGAATTCGGCCGAGCTGTCGAGGAGCTTGAACGCCGTGCCGGTCGGCAGCGCCCCGACCATCCTCGCGCGAGCCTCGCCGATGTTGGGGAGCTTCACGCTGATGGTCTTCTGATCTCCGACGGGCACCTGACCGAAATCGACGACGCCCGGCAGCTCGGGCGGCTGGATGTTCGGCAGCGGCACGTGGACGAGCTGATCGTCGAACACCCACTTCTGCTCATCGAGCGTCAGCGAGACCGGGAAATCGATGCCGACCGGGATCGAGAATTTTTTGCTGAGGATCTCGACGTAGATCGCCGGAAAGAGGTGGATGGTGCCCACGTACTTGATCGTGCCCTCGGGGTGCACGAAGTACTCGCCATACGCGCCGTCGACCCACGGGTGGATCGTCGCGGCGTCGGGCTGGCTGACCGGCGGCGTCGGCCCCTTGGACGGAGTCTTGGTGTTGGGTTTGATCGAGATCTTCTCGGTCGTGTAGGTGACCGCCAGCTCGCCCTGCACGTTCAGCTCGATGCCGCCGGAGATGCCCGGGATCGGGATGATGAGATCGGTGATCGGCAGCTGGAACAGCGTGAGCGGCGCGGTGAACCCGCTCGCGGTCGCGCCCGGCGCCCAGCCCCACGGATCGAAGGTCTTGTTGCCGACGACGTGGAAGTTCACCTGCGGGACGTAAGGGATGTTGCCCTCCCAGCCGATGTCCTGCCCCAGGATCTTGACCGCGAGCTTGGCCTTCGCGCCGATCTCGAGGCCGTAGTCGAAATCGATGACGCCGAAGCGACCGGGCTGCGGATACAGGCGCAGCGACTCGGGCCACGTCGTCTCGAAGCCGCCCTGCATCTTCACGTGGGTGAACGCCGGGAGCTTGACGTAGAAGCGCACCTGCAGCGGCGACCCGCCGGGGATCCAGCCGGTGTCCCAGTCGAACGCGATCGGCAGCTTGACCGTCTTGTCGAAGATCAGCGGATCGGCGTAGAGGCACCGCAGCGGATCGTTGGAGTCGGCGCAGGGCTTGGCCAGCAGCGCGTCGGGAGTCCCCGAGTCGGCGACCGGGATGGGCCCCTGCTGGGCGCCGCCGCCCGAGCCCGCGCTGCCATCGGGCACGCTCGCGGCGTCGGGGAACGCCGCGGCGTCGGGGATGTTCTGTCCACCGCCCGCGTCGGGGAAGCTCGCCGCGTCGGGGAGCGCGCCGGCGTCGAGCGCGCCAGCCTCGGGGAACGAGCCAGCCTCGGGCAACCCGCCGGCGTCGATCCCGCCGTCGTCGCCGTGCGCGTCGGACGGGGCGCCGACCACGGCGAGCGACACGCACGCGGCGAACGCAACGAGACGCAAGCGAGGTCGCATTTGACGCGCCAGCGTACACGAAATTGCGTGTGCCCGGAAGGGCGCGACGCGGCGCGCGGTCACACCCCCAGCAGGCGGAGCTGTCGGCCCGCGGGCTGACCACGGAACGGCACCGGGTACTCTCCCGAGAAGCACGCGTGGCAGAACCTGGTCTGCGCCTCGCCGCCCTCGCCGCGCGCGCCGACCACCGCCTCGATCATCCCCTCGAGCGAGACGTAGCCGAGCGAGTCGGCCGTCAAGTAGCGCGCGATCTCGTCGGTCGTGTGCGACGACGCGATCAGCTCGCGGCGCGTCGGCGTGTCGATGCCGTAGTAGCAGGGCCACCTGGTCGGCGGGCTCGACACCCGGACATGGACCTCGCGCGCGCCGGCGTCGCGCAGCATCTTGACGATCTTGCGGCTGGTGGTGCCGCGCACGATCGAGTCGTCGACGACGACCACGCGCTTGCCCCGCAGCACGCTGGTCACCGGGTTCAGCTTCAGCTTCACGCCGAAGTGTCGGATGCTCTGCGACGGCTCGATGAACGTGCGCCCGACGTAGTGGCTGCGGATGAGGCCCAGCTCGAACGGGATCTTCAGGCGCTCGGCGAACCCCATCGCCGACGGCACGCCCGAGTCGGGCACGGGGACCACGACGTCGGCCTCGACCGGGTGCTCGTCGCCCAGCCTGCGACCGAGCGCGCGGCGCACGTCGTACACTGTCGCGCCGCCGAGCAGCGAGTCGGGCCGCGCGAAGTACACGTGCTCGAACACGCACTCGCGGATCGGCTGGTTCGCGAACGGGAACGACGAGCGCACGCCCGACTTGTCGATGACCAGCATCTCGCCGGGCTCGACCGAGCGGAGCAGCTCGGCGTCGATGAGATCGAAGCTGACCGGCTCGCTCGCGACGACGTGTACGCCGCCCCTCGACCGCAGCGTGCCGAGGCAGAGCGGCCGGAAGCCGCGCGGATCGCGGACGGCGATGATGCGGTCCTCGGTGAGGAAGACCATCGAGTACGCGCCCTCGACCTGCGACAGCGCGTCGACGACGCGATCCTCGATCGTGCGCTGCGCGCTCTGGGCGATGAGGTGGACGACGGTCTCGGTGTCGGCCGAGCTCTGGAAGATGCTGCCGCGCGCCTCGAGCTGCGCGCGGTGCTCGTCGGCGGTGGTCAGGTTGCCGTTGTGCGCGACCGCGAGCGAGCCGCGCGAGTAGTCGACCGCGAGCGGTTGGGCGTTGCGGATGCCGCTGCCGCCGGCGGTCGAGTAGCGGACGTGGCCGATGCCCATCCCACCGGGGAGCTTGCCGAGCACGTCCTCGGAGAACGCGTCCTGCACGAGGCCCATCGCGCGGTGCGCGTAGAGTCTCTCGCCGTCGCTGGTGACGATCCCCGCGCTCTCCTGGCCGCGGTGCTGCAGCGCGTGCAGCCCCAGGTACGCGAGGTTGGAGGCCTCGGGGTGTCCGAAGATGCCGAAGATGCCGCACACGCGGCGCGCCTTAGCACGGAACCCGCGCGCCCGTGCGTCAGCGTCCGCGCTCGATCGCGTCGATCTCCTTGAGCAGCGCGAGAGGGCTGAAGGGCTTGGTGAAGAAGCCGTTGGAGCCCGCCGCGAGCGCTCGCGCGCGGGTCTCGTCGTCGTCCTGCGCGGTGATCATCAGGATGGGCATCGACGGCGACGACTCGCGGAGGCGCGCGCACAGCTCGATGCCGTCGAACGGCGGCGGGAGGTTCACGTCGAGCAGCGCGGCGTCGGGCGGCTCGGAGCGCGACAGCTCGAGCGCCTTCGGGCCGTTGGCGGCCGCCAGCACCACGTGACCACGACCTCCGACGAGGGCCTCGATCATCTTGCGGATGGAGTCTTGATCCTCGACGACCAGGATGCGCATCGACCGACGACAGTAGTCTATTTTTCTCGGGGCGCATGGAAGATCGCGCGGCGGAGCTGCAAGGTCGGGCGCCGCGCGCGCGTTGTGCGCGGTGATGGCGGACTTTTGTACCGCTCGCGTCGATCCTGTTGAATACTCCCGCCCCGAGCGCGGTCCTGGGCCCCTAGTCGGCGCCCACGTCGCTCCGGGCACCCTCGCGCCGACCGAGCGAATGTCGGCGCCGCTCGTCCGTCCAACCCCAGGAGAACCATGAAGCTCAGCCCCTCCCTCGCCCTCCCCCTCGTCCTCGTCGCGGTCGCCTCGACCGGCTGCAAGAAGGACGATCCGCCCCCCAACTCGCCGAATTCCTTTCAGGGGCAGCAGCAGCCTTACGGGCAGCAACCGTACGGACAGCAGCAGCCTTACGGGCAGCAGCAGCCCTACGGACAGCAGCAGCCCTACGGGCAGGCCACGCCACAGGGCACGGCCGCCCCGCAGGGCACGGCGGCGCCGACTGGCACCGCCGCGTCGCCGTTCCCATTTCCGTTTCCGTTCCCCGGCATGGGCGGGACGCAGGCGGGCGGCACGCAAGGCGGCGGCACGCAAGGCGGCGCGACCGCCGCGAACAACCCCGCGATGGCCGCGGCGATGCAGCCGCTGCTGACGCCCGTCGCCCAGCAGAACGCGCCCGGCGCGAAGCCTGTCGGCGACGCGGCCGGCGGCATGCTGCAGGAGGGGCAGGTGATCGCGGTGAACGTCACGCTGCAGCCGGGCAAGTGCTACACGGGCGTCGCCGTCGCTTCTCCGCCCGTCGAGGTGCAGATCGATCTCGTCGCGAACGTGCCGCCGCTGCCGCCGCAGGTCGCGTCGCAGTCACCACAGAGCCCCGTGCAGACGGTGATGGCGGGCGGCGCGAACTGCTTCAAGAACCCCACGCCGTTCCCCGGGCCGGCGCAGTTCCGCGTCCGCGCGGCGAAGGGCTCCGGCATGGTGCTCGCGCAGCTCTACGAGAAGTTAGCGCGCGATTTCGCGCAAGCGATCGCGCGAGCGGCCGATACAGCAGGCGTGGCCCGCTCGTTCATCGCAGCCGACTCGCCGTCGTTCCCCGCGGCGCTCGCCCAGCTCGGGCGGGCGCCGCTCGGTTTGTGGCTCGACGGCGCGCTGCCCGCGGCGCGCGGCGTCGCGGTCGTGGGCACCCGCGCGGCCTCGCAGGCGGGGCTCGCGACGGCGCGCGCGGTCGGCGAGCTGCTGTCGGCGCACGGGGTCGCGGTCTGGTCCGGCGGGGCGCGCGGGATCGATCAGGCCGCGCACATGGGGACGCTCGACGCGGGCGGCGCGACGGTCGTCTGCGCGCCGAGCGGGCTGTCGTCGCCGTATCCGCCGGGCTGCGAGCCGCTGTGGACGCGCGCGGCGGAGCGAGGCGCCGTGGTGTCGCTCGTGCCGCCGACCGAGAAGCCTCGGCGGCACGGGTTTCACGCGCGCAACGCGGTGCTCGCGGCGATGACGTCGGCGACCTTGTTGATCGAGGCGCCGCTCGACAGCGGGGCGCGCAACACGACGTCGCACGCGCGCAAGCTGGGGCGACCGGTGCTGGTCATCGCGCAGGCGTTCGACTCGCCGTTCGCCGCGACCGTGCGCGAGGAGGCGCGCCTCGGCGCGACGATCGTGCATGGGCTGTCGCACCTCGTCGACGCCCTGTCGCTCGACGCGCCACCACGCCGTGACGCTCCCGCGCGTCAGCTGCCGCTGCTGTCCGAGCCCGCGGCGCGCGTGCTCGCGGCGCTGGAGTCGACGCCAGCACACGCCGACACGCTGGCGGCGCGGACCGGGCTGACCGCGGCCGAGCTCGCGGTGGCGACGCTCGAGCTCGTCCTCTCTGGCGCCGCGGCCGACGAGCCGGGGCGCGGCGTGCGGCTCAGCTGAGCGCCTCGACCGGCGGCGGCCCATCGACCGGCGGCGGCGCCCCGTCGGGGGGCGGCGCGGGCGGTGGCGCCGCGGTGGGGCCCCTGGTCAGCCGCGCCCGCACGCGCGCGACCTGGACGTGGATGACCGGCACGACGAACAGGCTGAGCAGCGTCGAGAGCGTGAGCCCGCCGAGCACCGCCGACGCCATCGGACCGCGCGTCTCGGCGCCCGGCCCGAGCCCCAGCACGGCGGGCACCGCGGACATCATCGTGGCGACGGTGGTCATCAAGATCGGGCGCAGCCGGAGCGGGCCCGCTCGCAGCATCGCCGCGCGCGCGCCGAGCCCCTCGTGACGCTCGAGCTCGACCGAGTACTCGACGAGCAGGATCGAGTTCTTCTTCACGATGCCCATCAGCAGCAGCACGCCGATCATGCTGAAGACGTTGAGCGACTTGCCCGCCGCGAGCAGGCCGAACGCCGCGCCCGACAGCGCGAGCGGCAGGATCGCGAGCACGGTCGCCGGGTGTACGAACGAGTTGAACTGCGACGCGAGCACCATGTACGCGACGAGGATCCCGACGATCAGCGCGAAGACGAGGCCCCTGCTCGTGTCGTTGAGCTGTGTGCTCTGGCCGCCGAGCACGATGCGGTTGCCCATCGGCAGCTCGCCCGCGATCGCCTGCACCTTCGCGATCGCCTGGGCCTGCGAGAGGCCGGGCCCCACGTTGGCCGAGATCGAGATCGCGCGCTCGCGGTCGACGCGCGTGATCGCCTGCAGCACAGGGGTCTCGCGCTGCTGCACCAGCATCGTCAGCGGCACGAGATCGCCGTACATCGAGCGGACGCGGATCTGGCCGATGTCCTCGGGGCGCGAGCGCTGCTGCGAGAGCAGGCGCATGCGGATGTCGACGCGCCGCCCGCCGGTCGCGAACTTGCCGACGATGTTGCCGCCGATGAGCGCGCTCACCGTGCTGCCGAGATCGCTCACGGTGACGCCGAGCTCGCTCGCGCGGCGTCGGTCGGGCTCGATCTGCACCTCGGGCGTGCCCAGCTGATAGTCGGTGGTGACGTCGACGCCGATGCCCTCGTGCTCGACGCGGTCCTTCACCTTCATCGCCGTGTCGACCAGCTTGTCCCAGTCGGAGCCGCGGACCGTGAAGCTGATCGGCGAGCCGCGCGCGCCGCCGAAGCTCTGCTGCGACGGATCTTGCACCGAGGCCCGGATGCCCGCGATCGTGGCGAGGTCCTTGCGGATCTCGGCGCTCAGCTGCTGGGCCGAGAGCTTGCGCTCACCGGGCGGCACGAGCGTGAGGCTCATGCTGCCGCTCGAGCCCTGGAGCGTGGTGAGGATCCGGGCGACCTCGGGGCGGCGCGCGAGGCGCTTCTCGGCGGCGGCGAGCAGCGGCGTGGCGGCGGCGAGGCTCATCCCGGACGTGGTCTGGATGCGCACGTTGAGGCGGCTCTGATCCTGCGAGGGCACGAACTCGGCGGGCAAGCGCGTGTACGCGAGCACCGACAGGCCGGTCACCGCCGCCGTGACGAGCAGCACCCACCGCGGCTCGTCGAGCGCCCAGCCGAGCGACCTCGCGTAGCCGCGCTCGAGCGACGAGAAGGCGCGGTCCACCAGCTGACCGACCCGCCCGCGGCCCTCGCGAGAGGTGTCGAGGATCTGCGAGCAGCGCGCGGGCGCCAGCGTGATCGCCTCGAAATACGAGATCATCACCGCGACCGACAGCGTCACGCCGAACTGGAAGAAGAACTTGCCGACCACGCCGTCCATGAACACGACCGGCAAGAAGATCGCGATGACCGCCAGCGTCGCCGCGAGCGCCGCGAAGGTGATCTCCTTCGTGCCCTCGAGCGCCGCGGTCACCCGATCCTTGCCCATCTCCGCGTGGCGGTAGATGTTCTCCATGATCATCACCGCGTCGTCGACGACGAGGCCGACCGCGAGCGAGAGCCCGAGCAGCGTGAACGTGTTGAGCGTGAACCCGCAGAAGTAGATCACCGCGACCGTGCCGAGCAGCGACATCGGGATCGCGAGGATCACGTTGAGCGTGCTCGACAGCGAGCCGAGGAACAGCCAGCACACGATCGACGTGAGCACGAGCGCCAGGCCGAGCTCGATCTCGATCTCGTGCACAGACTCCTCGATGAAGGTCGTGGAGTCGAACAGGACCTCGACCTGCATGCCCTCGGGGAGGCCGCGCTTCAGCTCGGCGACCTTGGCGCGGACCCCCTTCGCGACGGCGACCGCGTTGGTCCCGCGCTGCTTCAGCACGCCGAGCGCCTGCATCGGCACGCCGTCGAGCCGGGCGACGCTGTTGACGTCCTCGAAGCCGTCCTCGACGAGGGCGACGTCCTCGAGGTAGACGGGCGCGTTCTTCACCTTCGCGACGACGAGGCGCCGGAAGGTCGCGAGATCGAGCGCCTCGCCCAGCAACCGCACGCTGATCTGCCGCCCGCCGGCGTCGAGCTGACCACCGGGCACCTCGACGTGCTCGCGCTTGATCGCGTTGATGACGTCGTTGGCGACGACGCCGCGCTCGACCAGGCGGCTCGCGTCGAGCCAGATGCGAACGTTGCGATCGAGGTAGCCCGACAGCGTGATCTGCCCGACGCCCTCGACCGTCTGGAGCTTCTCCTGGACCTGGTAGCGCGCGACGTCGGCGAGCATCTGCCGCGAGAAGGGGCCCGAGACGGCGACGGTGACGATGGCGACGTCGTCGGGGTTCGATTTCGAGACCGAGATCGCCGGGACGTCCTTCGGGAGCTGCCGCTGCGCCTGCGCGGTCTTGGCCTGCACGTCCTGCAGCGCGAGATCGACGTTGCGCGACATGTCGAAGACCGCGGTGATGCGCGCGCTGCCCTGCCGCGCCTGCGACGTCAGCTGCTGCACTCCCTCTACCTGCGCGATCGCCTGCTCGAGCGGCTCGACGATCTCGCGCTCGACCGCTGATGGCGACGCGCCCGACCACGACGCGGACACTGTGATGTTGGGATAGTCGACGTCGGGGTACTGGCTCACGCCGATGCGCTGCACGGCGAGGATCCCGAACAGGATCGTGCCCGCCATCAGCATCCACGCGAAGACCGTGTTCTTGACGGAGATGTCGGTGAGGTTCATCGGTGGCGCGCCCTCACGGCTGTGGCTGTCCGCCGCGGCGCCGCCGCTCGCCGCTCGAGGACGGCGCGGGTGAGGAGTCGGGCGCGCGGCTGCGCGCGGGCTCGGGGGCGTCGGGCGGGGGCTGATCGAGGCTCGTGATCTCGCGCGGCTTCACCTTGGCGCCGTCGCTGAGCGGCTCGGTGCCGCGCACGACGAGCTTCTCGCCGCCCTCGAGGCCGTCGCGCACCTCGACCCAGCCGTCGCTGGTGTTCATGCCGAGGGTGAGCACCTTCTCGCGCACGACCTCGCCGTCGAGCACATACGCGATGAAGCCTCGATCGCTCGGGCGCACCGCGGCGCGTGGGATGAGCGGCGCCGCGCGCGCGGCGGGCAGCGTGATGGTCACGTCGGCGAACGAGCCGGGCCTGAGCCAGAACTTGTGCTCCGCCGGATCGACCTGCGCGGTGACGGGCACCATGCGCGTCTCGACGTCGGCCGAGCCCCCGACGAGCGCCAGCGTCGCGGTGAACTCTCGCGTGCTCTCGCGCAGCTTGAACCTGGCCGTCATCCCCTGCTTGAGGCGCGGCGCGTCCTGCGGGAGCACCTGGAACTTCAGCAGCATCGGGTCGACCTGCAGCAGCGTCGCCATCACGTAGCCGGCGTTGACGTACTGACCGGTCTCGACCGTGCGCGTCTGGATGAGCCCGCTCATCGGCGCGCGCACCCCCGAGTCGCGCAGGTTCAGCTGCGCGGCGCGGAGGTTCTCCTTGGCGACGGCGGTGTCGGCCTTCGCGGTCAGGCCCTTCGTGCGGTAGGTTTCGAGCTCTTCGCCGGGGATGAGGCCTGGGTTCTTGTCGCTCGCGCCCTCGCGGCGCCGCACCTGCGCCTCGACGTCGGCCTGCGCGGCCTGGGTCTTCTCGAGGCCGGCCTTCGCGGTGTTGACCGACAGGCGAAAGCGCTCGCCGTCGATCACCACCAGCACGTCGCCCTTCTTGACCTCCTGGCCCTCGCGAAACGCGACCTTGTCGACGACGCCGGCGACGCGCGCGGTGACCTGCACCCTCTCGAAGGCCTCGACAGAGCCGGGCGCGCGCACGAGGTAGTCGTTCTTCTTCACCTCGACGACCATGACGTCGACGGGGAAGACGGTGCCCTTGCCGCCGCGGCCGCCCTTCGCGTTGGCGGGAGCCGCGCCCTTCTTGCAGGAGACGACGAGCAGCGACAGCAGCAACAGCAGCGGCGCGAGGCGCATCATCGCGGGGCGGCTCCTTCGTCGAGGGGGTCGAGGCCGAGCGCGTAGCGGACGTCGAGGTAGGCTTGTTCCATCTGCAGTTTTGCGGTCGCGAGGCTGACCTCGGCGTCGAAGAGCTTGCCGTTGGCGTCGACGAGCTCGATGGCGCGCCCGAGCCCCTGGCGGTACAGGATGCCGGCCTCCTCGACGCCCTCCTTGGCGGCGGCGACGGCCTCCTGGGCGGCCTGGAACGAGAGGCGGGCCTCCTCGAGCACGACGGTGTTGATTCGGATGTCCCGGTCGACGCTGCGGCGCGCGAAGCGCTCGTCGAGCCTGGCGATCTCGAGCTGCGCCTCGCGGCTGCGCCGGTCGGCGACGCGCGCGCCAGCGTCGTACAGCGCCCACGAGAGCGACAGCGACACCGTCTCGTCGTGGTAGCGGAGCGCGGTCGCGTCGGGCGTCAACCGCACCTGCCCCGACAGCGACAGCGACGGCGCGAAGCGATAGCGTGTCTCGCGCACGCTGTGGGTCGCCGCCTCGACGCGCGCGCGCAGCGCCTGGAGATCGGGGCGACGAGCGACCGCCGTCGACGCCAGCGTCTGCCCTCCGTCTCGAAACGTCTCCGCGCGCTTCGTCATCGTGTCGCTCGGATCGAGCGCGCCGACGGCGGCGCCTCCGATGATGAACGCGAGCGAGAAGCGCGCGCGCTGCTCGTTGCCGATGCTGAAGGCGACGTCGCGCTTCGCGCTCGACACGTCGACGCGCGCGCGGGTCGCGTCGTTGACGCTCGCGAGCCCCGCGTCGGCCCGCGCCTTCGCGTTGGC
>CAUJFL010000421.1 GCA_963169165.1 Myxococcota bacterium
GGCGGCCAGACCATCCTCAGCTTCCGCGCCGCGCTCATGTCCGACCGTTTCTCCACGCTCATGCGTGAAATCGTGGCGCGGTACTCCGCGAAGGTGGAGGCTGCATGACTTGAATGTCGGACCAGGCTGGATATCCACCCCTTCTCCCTCGCGAAGAACCGCCGCGCGATGTCGAAGCGCGCGCGCATCAGGTGCTTGTCGGCCAGGTGCCGCAGCGCGGTCAGCGCCACGAGATCGACCCCCAGCTCGCGCGCGAACGCCTCGACCAGCGTCGCCTCGGCGGGGCTCGCCTCGCCGTCGATGAGCGAGACCACCACCATCGCGCGCACCAGCTGCTTGCGCAGCGCGGGCTCGCCGACGCGCCGCCCTAGATCGTCAGGCGAAATCGCTGTCAGCGCGTCGAGATCGTGGCTCGCGCCGAACAGTCTCTGCGCGGTGTCGAGCAGCGAGCGCTCCGACTCGTCGAAGCGGCCGTCCGCCATCGCGATCATCTTCAGCGCGCGCAGTCCGTGCGGGAGCACATCGGGGGGAGGTCGCCGGAGGTCCATGGCGCCCCGAGGCTACGCGCCGCACCCCGACCTGCCAAGTCATGAGTTGTGAGCGTGGATCAGTGGGACTTCGGGGGCCGCACCCCGGCGAAGGTGAAGGACTCCGCGCACGCGACCACCATCGCCGCCGCGCAGTCCGGGGTGTCCTTGGTGATGGCGCGGGAGAACACATACTTGCCAGAGATCGTGTCGCCCGAGCTCGTGCCCGTCGCCGTGGCGGTCCAGAACGACTCGCAGGTCTTGTCCTTCTTCACGTCCCCGACGGCCTTCATCGTGAAAGCGTCGCCGCTCACGGCACCGACCAGCGGGGCGCTGTTGCCGAGCAGCAGCTTCTGACCCAGGCCCGCCCAGCCCCCCACCACGCCGGTCAGGTCGGCCCCCGCCTGCGTGATCGAGATGGGGATATCCTTGTTGACCTCGCCCTCTTTCCAGGACGGCATGGCGCAGGTGCTCGCGCCGTTGGTGGTGGTCACGCTGTACTCGCCGGCGACGTCGAGCGCCGCGGCGCCGCCCGCGCCAGCCTGGGCGACGCCCCCCGCTCCCGAACCCCCCGCGCCGCTCGAGCCCGCCGCGCCGCTCGAGCCCCCGAGACTGCTCCCCGCCGCGCCCGCGGGGGTGCCGCCCGAGTCGAACTCGCTGCCGCCGCACGCCGCCACCAGCATGAACCACGAGCAGGCGACGAACGCGGCGCGCATCGCGGCGATGGTACCAGACGTCGCTCGTCGGTGCGCCCGATCCCCTCGCGCCGTCTCGCCGTCTCGGGTACGCGTGGCGTGTGCCAGCCCCACCGCCTCGCGCGCGAGAGGCCGCCCGGTTCGCGCGCGGGCTGGTCGAGCGGCTGCTCGCGCACGACGCGCCGCGGGCGGCGAGCGCGATCGCGTTCGACGCGTTCCTCAGCGTGATCCCGCTCATCGCGGTCGCCGGGTGGGCGATCTCGAAGCTCGATTCGCCCGCTGACGTGGTGCTCGGCTCGGTGCTCGACGCCGCCGCCCCGCCGGTCCGAGAGCTCGTGCGCGCGGAGCTGCCGCGGCTGGTGAAGGGCTCGGCGGCGATCCCGCCCGTCAGCGCGCTCGTGTTCTTGTGGGTCACCTCGTCGGGGGTGTCGGCGGTGATCGCCGAGCTCGCGCAGGTGTACGGCACGCGCCCTCCGCCGCTCTGGCGGCGTCGGCTGCTCGCGATGGGCTGGGTGATCGGCGGCGTGGGCTCGATCGCGGCGCTCGGCGCGAGCACGCTGGCGCTCGTGCGGCTCACCGGCGGCGCCGCGTTCTTCACGACGCTCCTGCCGCCGCTGTTCGTGGTGGTCGCGTTGACCTTGTTCTTTCGCACCGCGGCGCCGCGCCCGCAGCCCGTCGCGCTGCCGGGCGCCGTGCTGACGCTGGGGCTGTGGGTGCTCTCCTCGTACGGGTTCGCGCTCTACGTGACGACGCTGGCGCGCTTCGCCACGCTCTACGGCGGGCTCGCGGCGGTCGCGATGACGATGCTGTGGCTCTGGCTGCTCGTGTTCGCGATGCTGGTCGGCGCCGAGCTCAACGCGATGCTGGAAGAGCGGCTGCGCGACGGGGTCAGCGACGGCTGACGAGCGAGAGCGAGAGCTGCTCGACGGTCGACGTCCCGCGCAGCGCGGCCGCGCCGTCGCGCACGCACTGCTCGACCGACGGCTCGAGCGGCGGGTCGAACGAGACCGTCACGCCGCGCGCGCCCGACGTCACCGTGGCCCGCGTGTCGAACGTGACGTTGGCCCGAGAGCCCTCGAACCGCCTCGCGAAGCACGCCTGCGTGAGCGTGGTGAGCCGCTCGCGCAGCGCCGCCGGCTCGAGCGGAGCGTCGCGCGGTGGTGGCTTCCCGACCGGGGCGCTCACGGACGCCGAGACGCCGGGGCGCGCGGTGGTGAACGGCGCGAGCTCGCCCACCTCTCCGCTCGCCGCGTCGCGCGAGAACGTGCCGCCCGCGGGCGCCGTCAACCTCCAGACCGCGGGGCGATCGACCGGCCCGACCGCGACGATCCCGCGCTCGACGTCGACCCGCACGCGCTCCCCCAGGGCGACCTTGAACACCGTGCCGTGCACGGCGACCCGCGCGCCGGCCGCGACCACCACGAACCTCTCGGCAGCGTGGCCGGGCACGACCTCGACGCGCACGCTGCCGCGGAGCAGGCGCACCGTCACGCGCTCGGCCGTCGCCTCGACGTCGGCGCTCGCCTGCTCGTCGAAGCTCCACGAAGCGAACCCGGGTCGGGAGAAGGCTCGCGCGCCCTCGACGTGCTCGGACTGCGTCGCGGTCGCGGGGGCGCGGGTGGCGAGCGTGACCGGCGCTGTGGGCGTCGGCGCGCGCGATGAACCGAGCGCGAGCCAGGACGCCGCGGCCGCCGCGACGACGACGGGCGCCGCGAACCACCAGCGACCGCTCGTGGACCGCCGCGCGGGCTCGGCGTCGAGCGTCTCCCGCAGTCGCGCCTCCATCGCGTCGAAATCGAGCGCGGGGCCCGCCTCGTCGCGCAGCTCGCCGGAGAGCCGCTCGAGCGCGGCGGCCTCGTCGGGGGACACCTCGTCACCGAAGGGGATCCGCTCGCTCATCGCTTGCCTCGCATCAGCTCGATCAGATCGACCAGCGCGGGCTCGTGCTTCATCGCCGCGGCGAGCTCCTGTCGGGCGTAGAACAGGCGCGTGCGCACCGTCAGCACCGGCGCGCCGACGATCTCGCCGACGTCGCTCGCGGCCATCCCCTCGAGATCGTGCAGCACGAACACCGTGCGCTTCTTGTCCGCGAGCTTGTCGATGCAGCGCTGGAACGCGGCCATCCGCCGCAGGCGCGCGGTGTCCTCGTCGGGCGGCAGGGCCGTCGCGGGCGCGTCCTCGGGGACCTCGCCGGTGGGCTGCGGGCGGCTCTGTTGCGCGCGCCGCGCCATCAGGACGACGTTGACGGTCACCCGGTGCAGCCACGTCGAGAACCGCGCGTCCCCGCGAAAATCGCCGAGCGAGCGGTGGACTTGCAAGAAGACCTCTTGCACGAGATCGTCGACCAGCGCGGGCTGTCGCCCCATCATCCGGTGCACCAGGCGCGCGACGTCGCCGCGGTGTCGCCGAAAGATCTCGGTGAACGCGGCCCTGTCGCCCTGTCGGGCTCGCGCGACCAGCTCGCTCGCGTCATCCATGGGGTTGGCCCGGAGCATCATCCCCGGGAGGGTGACGGAGAGTACCGACTGCACGCACGCTTCCGTTGCGGGAGGCGCGGTCCGCGTTCACGACCAGACGAACGATCAGGCCTCGCGGCGCGCGCGGCCCACCTGGGTCAGGTCGGCGACGACGAGCGCGGCGAGGGCGGCGAGGACGAACATCCGCCTGGCGGCAAGGTGCGGGCGAGACGCGAGGTGGGACAACAATCTGGCGA
>CAUJFL010000422.1 GCA_963169165.1 Myxococcota bacterium
TCGGTGTCGGCCTGGTCGGGGTTGAAGCACCTCGTCAGCGCCCCGTCCCCAGCGGCGCAGGCGTTCAGCGGGTTCTTCACGCTGCAGTTGTCGGACGCCTCGAGCACGGCGTCGTCGTCCAGATCGCCACCCAGCACCGACAGCAGCCACATGTTGCCGCTCAGCGGCGCCGCCACGTGCCACGTCACGTCGATCAACCCGGTCTCCGAGACCGTACCCTTCGTCACGCCCACGACGCCCGGGGCCCGGCCGCTCGGGTAGATCACCAGCGGACCGCCCGAGTCGCCCGGTTCCGACGCGAAATCGGTCTGCTCCTGCCACCACACCGTCGAGTCGCTGCACGGCGTGAAGAAGTCAGTGATCGAGCAGCTGTCGGGGGTGCCCAGGCTCGCCTGCGCGACCATCGTCTGACGCGTGAAGACGCCGGGTGAAGTCGCCTGCACCGCCATCCGCTGCTTCGGAGACAGCAGCTCGTCGAGCACGCTCGGGCTGGCGAACAGCACCTGCGACCGGGGGTACGCGGCGAACTGCCCCGGCGGAAACGTGACGACGGCGACGTCGAACTCCGCGTCTCGGCCGAACGGAAAGGATCCCTCGGGGCACGCGCCGAACACAGCGCGACGGACCAGCGTGGGTCCTGTTGCAGCGTGCCGGAGACCGCGGGCAACGCGTCGGCGGGCAACGCTTGCCCGGTCGGGAGCGAAAACGTCCACGGCGCGAGGACCGGCTTCGTCGCGCCCGGTGGGCACGCGCAGTGGGCCGACGTGACGACCTGGCTCGACCCGACGATCGTCCCCGTGCAACGGTTTCCGAGCGGCGACTGGAGCCAGCCGACCGCGCCGTTCGGGGCGGCGGCGACCGGCGGCGACTCGTTCGTGACGCCGATCCCGACCAGCGCGTCAGACGTGCTCGACGTCTCCGACTCCGTCGGGGGGGGGGGCGACCTGGATTCCGCAGTGCAGCGACGTGGCGGCGACACAGAACAGGCTTGCCAGTCGAGGCGACTTCATCGCGGGCTCCTCCGGTGGGTGCGGTCTGCTCGCGACGTTATCGTGGTCACACCCGCCCGCAAGACGAAAGGCGCCGGCGCGCCCTGCGGCGCGAAGTTCAGAGCCGCACGCCGCGCGGGGGCGCTGGCGCCCGAGGCTCGCCGAGCGCCTCAGTCGTCGAACAGCGCAGGGCGCCCCTGGCCGCGGTGCTCGTATTTCTTTTCCATCGACGCGGCGAGTCGCTCGCGCTGATCGGGTCGCAGGATGGGCAAGAGGCCCGCCAGGAACTCCAGCTCGCGCGCGGCGCGAGACTTTCCTCGGGGTGCCGTCGGCAGGGGCTCGAGCTTCTTCGGGTCGAAGGTGTCCGCCTCGAACGCGCTCCAGAGGGCCTCGACGCGCCGCCTCGCCTCGTCGCGCTCGGCCTGCTTCGCTTGCGGTGTCGTCGCCTCGGGGCGGTCCTTCGCGACCCACGCCTCGAGCTTCTTCTGCTGGGCGGGATCGAGCTCGAGCTGCTTGGTGAGGCGCTCGGCGCGCTTCGTGGCGAAGCCGGTCGGATCGCCGTGGGGCGCGCCCTTGCCGACCTTCTCGGTCGCGTGCGCGTCGCGCGGGCCCTGCTGCTCGCGCAGCCTCGCGACGAGCGCCTTGCGCTCCGCGGGCGAGAGCGCGGCGTGGAGGGCGCCCAGCACCTCGAGCTCCTTCGCGTGGCGCGCGGCCTGCGCCTTGTCCTCGTCGGCGCGTCGCGCGTCGAGCTTCTGGGGATCGATCTTGCCGGCGCGGACGCCCGCGAGCAGCTCGTCGCGCGCCGCCTTCTGATCGTCCCGCGCGCCCGGCGCCGGACGGAGCTCTCTCTGCAGCTTCTCGACGGTGGCGTGCTGCGCCTCCGTGAGCTCGAGCTCGTCGGCCTCGTGCAGCAGGCGCGCGACGGGAGAGCCTCCGGCCCGCCGGTGCTCGCCGTCGCCGCGGCGCCCGCGCTTGCCGCTCGGCGCGGCAGACGCCGAGGCGCTCGGCGCGGCGGTCACGGACGCGGACGCGGCCCCGGTGTCAGGCGCGGGAGGCGACGGCTTGGTGCAGCCGACGAGCGCGGCGGCGAAGAAGGGCGTGGCGATGACTGCGAGTCGCATCATGGGTGAACTCCTCGTTCGGACGGCGTGGCGCCGCCGGGCGCGAAGCTGCCACACGCCGCTCGCCAGCGCTGTGAAGAAGTGCGGTCTACTTGGCCTTCGGCGCGGGCTTCTTCGCCGGCTTCACGAAGCGAAGGGTCATGCGGTCGCTCTCGCCGATCGCGAGGTACTTGTCGCGATCCTTGTCGCCGAGGCGCAGCGTGGGCGGGAGCGCCCACACGCCGGGCTCGTAGTCCTTCGTGTCGCGAGGGTTCGCGTTGATCTCGGACTTGGCGGCGAGCTTGAACCCCGCGGCCTCGAGCTCCTTGATCACCCACGCCTCGGGCAGGTAGCCCTTCTTCGCGAGCTCGTTGACGTCTCCGTCGCCCTTCGCGCGGTGCGCCTCGACCGCGAGGACGCCGCCCGGCTTCAACGCCGCCATGATCTCGGTGAGCCACGCGCCGACGAGCTTGTGCTGCACCCAGCCGTGCATCGAGCGGCTCACGAGCACGAGATCGGCGCGCTCGCCGCCTCCGAGCGCGGGCTTCTGCGCCTCCATGTAGAGCCTCTCGACCTTGCCGTACGCCTCGGGCGACTTGGTCAGGAAGGCGTCGATGCGCTGCGCGTACAGCGTCGGGCGCGCGTCCCTCGAGCCCTTGGGATCGCCGCTCGTGACCCACAGCTTGCCGCGCGTCGCGAGCGTCGGCGCGAGCAGCTCGGTGTACCAGCCCTCTCCGGGGCCGATCTCGATCACGGTCATCTCGGGCTTCAGGCCGAAGAACTCGAGCGTCTCCTTCGGGTGCCGATCCTTGTCGCGCGCCACGTGGGCGGGCCTGCGGTGCTTGCCCTTGACGACCGCGTCGAGCGCCTGCTTCGTCGAGGGCCAGCGCCGCTCGGCGAGCGCCTTCGCCTCGGCGCGCACCTCGGGAGTAAAGCGCGCGAGCTCCGCCTTCGAGTCGGCGTCGAACTTCTCCCAGTCGGCGGCGAGCTGCTTCGCTTCCTCTGCCTTCTTCAGCTCCTCGGCGGTCGGCGCGGGCGGCGTCGCGGGGGCGGCGGACGCGCTCGCGGGCGGCGGGGGCGTCGCGGGCGCGGAGGCCACGGGCGCGGGCGTAGAGGGGGTGGGGGCTTCGGCGCCGCAAGCGACGACGAGGGGCAGCGCGAGCACGATCGAGCGGGTGACGTTCTTCACGGCGCGACGCCTATCACCGTTGCGCGCCGGGCGCAGGCGCGCTCGCGGCGAGCACCAGGTAGAGGCGCACGTCGAGCTCGCGTTCCATGTACGTGGGCTGCATGTGCTCGCACAGCTGGTAGAAGGCCCTGTCGTGCTCGCGGTGCCGCAGGTGCGCGAGCTCGTGCACGACGATCATCTCGAGCAGCTCCGGCGCCAGCTCCTCGAACAGCCTCGCGACGCGGATCTCACGCGTGGCGCGCAGGCCGTCGCCGTGGACCCGCGAGCGCACCGTGTGGAGGCCGAGCGCGCGGTGCGCGGCGTCGAGGCGCGGATCGTAGAGCACCCGCGTGAGGTTGGGCGCCGAGCGGAGGTGGCGCCCCCTCAGCGACTGCACGTACTCGTAGAGCGCTCGGTCTCCGCGGACGTCGTGCCGCGCCGGATACTTGCGCGCCAGCCGAGGCCCGAGCTCCCCCGCGTCGCGGAGCCTCGCGACCTCGCGCCGGAGTGCGGGCGGGACATACAGCAATGGATCGATCGCACGCATCTAACAAAACGCACGCGGCGCCGCCAGGGCTCCCGGCGGCGCCGCGGCGCGCGTGACTTACCGAAGCTAACGGCGTCGGCGCGCTCTGCACGTTCTGCGGGGTCGCCGGCGACGCGGAGAGGAAGTCGTCCACGTTGCTCCCCGTGTCGGTCCCGTTGCCGAGCGCGCCGCCATCCTTGCGCTCGACCGAGACGTCGACGTTGCTGG
>CAUJFL010000423.1 GCA_963169165.1 Myxococcota bacterium
ACGATCGCCGGGGCGCCGCTCGCGCCGTTCGACAGCGCGCGGTGGTAGGCCGCGAACAGGTCGGCCTTCTCGGCGTCGCGGCCGACGAGATCGCTCGGCGCGTGCGCCATCTCGGCGAGGCGCTCCTCGCGCGACAGCGCGCGCTCGAGGTCGTACACGCGGAGCTGGCGAGGCAGCGGGAGCTCGCCGCTCGGCTCGACGTCGATCGTCGGCGCGTCGCCCCACCGAAAATCGCGGCGTACGAGGCGATACAGACCCCCCGCGACCCAGATCGCGCCCTTGCCCGCGCGCGCGCCCAGGAGGTCGGCGAGGTGCTCCGCGGGCGGCTGCAGCGAGTGCTTGACCAGGCGGCCCTCGTCGTCGCGCTCGCCGTCCGCGATGCCGCGCACGATCGCGATCGAGGCGTCGAGGTCGACCTCGAGATCCTCGCCCATCGCGCGCAGCGCCTCACGCGCGTCGACCGCGAGCCACGCGGCGTCCGCCGAGGCGCGCGCCGCGTTGGACCACAGGCCCACCGTCGCGCGCGCGCCGTCCCCCACCCAGCGCCACTCGGCGCCCCGCTTCCAGGCGATCTCGGACAGCGTGCGGCGGAGGCGCTCTCGCGCGCGCGTCTCGTCCACGGGCCCGAGGCGCGCGCCGAGCTCGGGCAGGCCGAGCACGCGGAGGCGGACCTCGGCGACGTGCCGCACCTCGCGCGGGCGCTTGGGGAGCGGGTGCGACGCGCCGGTCTGCTCGCGATCACGGCGGGGCGACGGGACGGCCGCGTGCGTCGCGGGGCGCTCGAGCACCGACTCGTCGCCGGGCGCCGGCGCCTCGCGCGCGAGCATCGCCGGGTCGAGCGCGAGCGAGCCGACCGAGGGCTCGTGCGCCACGCCCGGGGACGTGTGCTCACGGCCGACGAGCCGCGCGAGCACGCCCTCGACGACCGCGCCGTCGACCAGCTCTTGCCGCGCCAGCATGGCCCGCGAGATCGCGCCGGCCATGTCGCGCGCGGTCTGGAAGCGATCGTCCGCGCGCCGCGCGAGCGCCTTCATCGTGATGTCCTCGAGCTCGGGCGGGACGTCGCGCACCCAGGTGGACGGCGGCTCGACGTTGCCGGCGCGCACGGCCTCGAGGAGATCGTCGCCGACGAGCGCGCCGTGCAGGTGCCGACCCGAGAGGATCTCGTGCAAGCACGCCCCGAGCGCGTAGATGTCGCTGCGGCGGTCGAGCGGCTCTCCGCGCGCCTGCTCGGGCGACATGAAGCCGAACTTGCCCTTCAGTACGCCGGCCTCCTCGCGGAAGAGGTTCGCGCTCGCGATGCCGAAGTCGGCGATCTTGATCGCGCCGTCGTAGCTGACGAGGATGTTCTGCGGCGAGACGTCGCGGTGCACGATCGCGAGCGGCTTGCCCTCCTCGTCCTTCTTCTCGTGCGCGTAGTGGAGGCCCTTGGCGGCCTCGGCGATGATGTAGGCCGACACCCACGGCGGCAGCCGCGTGCCCTTCTGCCGCGCCGCCGAGGCGACCCGTCCCAGATCGGTGCCCTCGACGTACTCCATCGACAGCAGCTGCCCCTCCTCGCCGATGTCTTGAAAGTCGTAGACCTGGACGATGTTGGGGTGGTTGAGGCGCGTCGCGAGCTGCGCCTCGGCGACGAACATCGCGCGAAAACGCCTTGATTTCCCGTGGTGCGGGAGGACCCGCTTCACGACGAGCAGCTTGAACGTGTTCTCGGCGCCGCGCTTCTTCGCGAGGAAGACCTCGGCCATCCCGCCCGCGCCGAGGCGTCGCGTGATCTCGTAGGGGCCGAGCTGGGTCGGGATGGGCGGCGGCGCGTCGCTCAAGCCCGATTGATCTACCACGCGACGCCGTCGCGCTCGCGGGCGTGTGCGGTCCGGCCACGCGTCGCGTCAGCGCTCGGTCGGGCCTGGCGGGAGCTGCGGCGGGGCCGGCGCGTCGTCGACCGCGACCCCGACGACGTCGATCACCTCGCGCGGGCGCTCGTCGCGCGGCTCGTCGTCGTCGACGTCGGCGTCGCGCCAGGTGAGCACCTCGACGTCTCCGCGGCTGACCCAGCCTCGCGCGCGCCTCCTCATCCGCTCGGCGAGCGCCCGGCGCAGCGGCGGGACGAACAGCAGCGCGCCCAGCAGATCGCCCAGCGGGCCCGGCGACACGAGCAGCGCCCCGCCCGCGAGGACGAGCAGCCCGTCGACGAGCCCCTCCTCGGGCTGCTCGCGCTCCGACATCTTCTCGAGCCAGCGGTAGAGCACGCCGAGGCCTACCGCCCTCGCGAGCGCCACGCCGAGGATCGCCGTGGCGACGATCCACGCGAGCGTCGCCCACACGCCGACGCGCGGACCGAGCCACGCGAGGCCGAGCACCTCGAGCGCGAAGAACGCCAGGAGAGCGAGCGCGACGCGGCCGAGCACGCCCGCACTGCTAGCCCGGCCGAGGGCGCGTGGCGATGGCGTCGCGCCCGTGTAAGCTGGTCTGGCTTAGATCCGTTCGGAGGATCGTCCGTCTCGACAGCGGCTCGGTCTTGTCTTCGCCACGTCGAACGTCGTCCGGGAGACAGCTCCACTCATGACCACTCAACCCAGGAAGAGGAGCGAGCCGCTGCGGGCGATCGTCCTCGGCACGCTCGCGTGCCTGCTCGTCGTGTTCGTCCTGTACAAGATGCTGAAGCGCCCGCACCGCGAGGCCTACACCCCGGCGAAGACGCTCGGCGCGCGGCTCGAGCTCGCCGCGGGGGAGGTGACCGTCGGAGACGCGAGCAAGGGCCAGCGGGCGGTGTCGGGGGCGCCGGTGCCGAGCGGCGCGCGGGTCGCGACAGGCAAGGGCTCGCGGGCGCTCGTGCGCGCCGGAGACGGCGCCGCGCTGTTCTTGAGGGGCGAGAGCGAGGTCGAGCTCGGCGAGAAGGCCGTGGAGCTGCGCGGGGGCGAGGTGTGGCTCGACGCGCCCAAGGTCGACGGCGAGGCGGTCAGCCTGAAGGTCGGCGCGCACCTGCTGACGGCCTCCGACGCGGGGCTCTCCGTGAGCCGCAAGGGCGACGAGGTGACAGCGTACGTCGCGCGCGGCCTCGCGGTGCTGACCTCGCCCGGGGGCCGCGTCGAGATCAGCGCGGGTGAGCAGGTGGTGGCGGCCGCGACCGGCGCGCCGAAGCTCAGCAACGTCGCGTTCTGGCAGGACTGGACCGGCGGGATGGGCGACGCGAAGCCCGGCCGAGGCAGCGTCGGGAGCGGGGCGGGGCGCATCTACGGCATCGAGGGCGGCCGCCCCGGCGCGCCCGCCCGCAAGCTCGGGATCGCCAAGCAGAGCGTGCGCGTGGTGCTCAGGGATGGGTTGGCAGAGACGGAGGTCGACCAGACCTTCTCCAACCCCGGCGGCCAGGCGATCGAGGGCTATTACTGGTTCACTGTACCAACCAGCGCCATCGTGACGACCTTCGCCCTCGAGACCAACGGGCAGCTCGTCGAGGGAGAGGTCATCGAGAAGAAGGACGCGGCCGCCAAGTATGAGGCCGCCAAGCGCAGCGCGCAGGACCCGGCGATCCTCGAGTGGGTCGACGGCCGATCGTACCGCGCGCGCATCTTCCCAATCGCCGCGAACGGCACGCGCCGCGTGGTGATGCGCTACCTCGAGGTGCTGCCGCAGCTCGAGCAGAAGACCCGCTTCGTGTACCCCCTCCGGGCAGACGACGGCGTGCGCTACGACGAGCTGTCGCTGAGCGTGGATCTGGGCGAGGGCTTCGCCGCGTATGATGTGTCGACCTCCGAGGACGCGTCGATCGAGGGCGGCGGACGGAGGGTGACGATGCGGCGCAGCGGCTACCAGCCGCGGGCCGACTTTCAGCTCGAGCTGACCAGGAAGGACAAGGGCGCCGCGGTGCGGGCGTGGAGGTACGCGGCCGGGAGCGATCAGGCCGACTACGTGATGCTGCGCTACGTCCCCGATCAAGACTTCACGAAGGTGCCCGCGGTCAAGGGCGAGGTCGTGGTGGTCGTGGACACCTCCGCCGGCGGAGACGAGCGGGAGCGCGCGCTCCGTACCCAGACCGCGGAGGCCATCCTTCGGGCGCTCTCCGAGGCCGACAGGTTCAGCGTGGTGGCGCTCGACGTGAAGCCAGTGGCCGTCTATCCCGACAAGGGGTTGGCGGCGGCGACCGAGGCCGAGATCGCGAAGGCCCTCGAGAAGCTCGCGGAGCACAGCGCGGGCGGCGCGACCGATCTCGGCGCGATGTTCGAGCCAGCGCTCGAGCGGCTGCACGGGGGAGAGCAGCCGGCGATCGTGTACGTCGGCGACGGCCTCGCGACCTCGGGCGAGGCGACCCCTGACGCGCTGGTCGACAGGCTGAGAAGATCGCTCACCGGCTCCCGCGCGAGGTTCTTCACCGTCGGAGTTGGCAACGAGGCGAACCACGCGCTGCTCGGCGAGCTGTCGCGGACCGGCGGCGGCGCGTCCCTGCGGGTGGACGACGCCGAACAGGCGACCGGGGAGGCGCTGCGGCTCATCGCGGCGGTGAAGACCCCCACGATCACAGAGCTCGAGGTCGACCTGGGCGCCGGCCTGGATCAGCCGTTCTCGTCGGCGACCGGCAAGCTGGGCCGCGGAGAAGAGCTGGTGCTGCTCGCGAGGACCCACCACAAGCTCCTCGAGAAGGTGACAGTGAAGGGGAGGGTAGGAGGGCAACCGTTCGCGAAGGACTACACTGTTCCCCTCGAGAGCGGCGTCGTCACCAGCCTGGTGCCGCGCCTCTGGGCGGCCGAGTACGCGCGGAGGCTCGCCGGGAGCGGCGCCTCGCCCGAGGAGCACCGCGCCAAGATCCTGGACCTCGGCGTCGAGTACGGGCTGATGACCCCGTTCACGAGCATCCTGGCGCTCGACAGCGAGGCCGCCTACGCGCGCGACGGGATCCGCCGTCGGCGCTCGCCCCTGCGAGGTGTCCGGTTGACAGCGTTGACGTCCGATCGGCGAGAGCGAGAGCTGGGCGCGCTGTTCTCCGTCGTCGCCGAGCCGAGCGTCGGGGTCGGGTGCGCGAAGCGCAGCGCGGAGCGCTCGATCGCCGACACGGAGCCGGCGCACGACAGCCGAGGGGCCAGCGAGGGAGATCAGTCGAAGAGTGAGGACGGCCCTTCGCGGCGCGCGCCAGCGGCGGCCGCGCCCGCGCCGCCGCCCGTCGCCACCCCCACTTCCGCGGCCGAACCTGACCCGCTCGCGGGCGCGGTCGGCGTCGGCGTGGGCGGCGGAGGGCTCGGGCTCACGGGGATCGGCGGGCTCGGAAAGGGCGCCGGCGCGAAGCCTGGCGTCGTCGCCGCGCCGAAGCCCACCCGCGCGAAGGAGGTCGACAACGACGACTCGCCCAAGGAGGCGGCGAAGCCCAAGCAGCCCACCGATGGGCTGAAGCAGGACAACAAGGTCGCC
>CAUJFL010000424.1 GCA_963169165.1 Myxococcota bacterium
GGCGGCCAGACCATCCTCAGCTTCCGCGCCGCGCTCATGTCCGACCGTTTCTCCACGCTCATGCGTGAAATCGTGGCGCGGTACTCCGCGAAGGTGGAGGCTGCATGACTTGAATGTCGGACCAGGCTGGATATCCACCCCGCCGAACGCATCGCTGATGGTCCGCGCCAAGGCGGGGTTGCACGTCAACAACCCTCGCCGCGGCGTGGCGCCGTTCGTCTTGTCGTTGAAGCGCGGGGAATATCTCTGCCATGTCCCTGACCGTGATCGTGCAGGGGCGCAGATCCCTGTTTGCGTGTCCGTGCCCGTGCCCGCGAGGTCCGCCGCGGCGCGGCTGCATGGCGTACGATGACGCAGGTTCGATCCCGAGCGCCTCGACGTGAACCAAGCCGCCCTGGGCTTCGTCGTCGTCGCGGAGAACACCATCGAGCAGCTCCCTCGGGGCGGGGCCACCTCGCCGATGGTCCCCGGAGCGCGCGAGCTGATATTCGTCGGGGCGTGACCGACGCACCTCGAGACGACGACGCCGAGCGCCGCGCGTTCGCGACCCACGTGGCCGAGTGGCTGCGCGCGCACCTGCCGACTCCCCCTGCCTTCGCGCTGCCCGCGACGCCGCGCGAGGTGCAGACCGAGCAGCAGCACGAGTGGCTGCGCGCGTGGCAGCGCGCGTGCTGGGAGGCCGAGCTGGTCGGCTGCGACGTCCCGCGCGAGTACGGCGGCCACGGTCGCAGGGGGCTGCAGGCGACAGCGTCTCGTGCGCTGCGTGAGGCCGGCGCGCCCTTCCTCGTCAACCTGGTGGCGCTGCAGATGGCGTGTCCGACGATCCTCGCGCACGGGACCGAGGCGCAGAAGCGGCGCTTCGTGCCGGGCTGCCTGTCGGCCGACGAGATCTGGTGTCAGGGGTTCTCCGAGCCCAACGCCGGCTCCGACCTCGCCAGCGTCCAGTGCAGGGCGAGCGTGCGCGACGGCGTGTGGCGCGTCGACGGGCACAAGGTTTGGACCACCCTGGCGCGGTTCGCGGACTGGATGATCCTGCTCGCGCGCACCGAGCCGGGCGCCCAGAAACACGCTGGGCTCACGTACTTCCTGTGTCCGATCAAGGGACACTCCGGCGTCACCGTGCGGCCGCTCGTGAAGCTCACCGGAGAGCTAGGGTTCAACGAGGTGCTGTTCGACGACGTCGCCGTGGCGGACGAGCTGCGGCTCGACGAGCGCGGGCGCGGCTGGCAGGTCGCGATGACCACGCTGCTGCACGAGCGAGGCGCGGCCGAGTCCGCGGGCGGTGGCCTCGCGGTGCCGGCGTCTCCGCTCGACGCGCTGGTCGCGCTCGCGCGGCGCGTGCCGCGAGGCACAAGCCCCGCGATCGAGGACCCGTGGGTGCGCGACAGGCTGGTGTCGCTGATGCTCACCGCCCGCGCGCTGGCCGCTCACCAGGCGCGCGCGCGTGTGCCCGCTCTCTGTGATCACCCGCTGCGGCTGCCGCTCCAGGCGAAGCTGCTGACGACCGAGTGGGCGCAAGCGCTCGCGCACCTCGAGATGGAGCTGCAGGGGGCGGGCGGCGCGCTGCTGGTCGCCGAGCCGAACGCGGAGCAGGGCGGCGCACGCTCGTACCTCGGCTCGTACGGCATGACGATCGCGGCGGGCACGAGCGAGATCCAGCGCAACATCCTCGCCGAGCGCGTGCTCGAGCTGCCGAGGCATCGATGAGCGCGCCGACCCTCGAGTTCGACGATGACGCCGCGCGGGCGCGCGACGAGCTGAGACGGCTCCTCGGGGCGCGCCTGCCGCGCGGCGCCGTGCGGGCGACGCGCGCGCCCGACCCCACCGCGGCTCACCACGGCGACGTCACGCCGTACGATCCCGCGCTGTGGCGCGAGCTGTCGGCGCTCGGGCTCGCGGGGGCGGCGCTCCCCGACGCGGTGGGCGGCGCCGGGCTCTCTGCGTCGGCGTCGGTCGCGATCGCCGAGGAGCTCGGTCGCGCCGCGGCGCCGTGCCCGCTGCTCTCGACGTCGATGGTGGCGGGGCTCGCGCGCGAGCTCGCGCGGTGCGCGCCGTCCGGCGGGGTCGACGCCCTGTCACGCCGGATCGTCGACGGCGCCTCCGCCACGATCGCGGGCGCGTCGGGCGTGGACAGCACGCCCGGCTTCGACGCGCTCCATCGCCATGACGGCGTGCTCCTCGGCGCGGCGAGGTACGTCGCCGACGCGCCCGAGGCGCAGGTGATCGTCGCGCTCGCGCGGTCCGAGGCCGGGCCCGTGATCGTAGCTCTCGAGCGCGGCGCAGCGGGGGTCGAGGTCATCGAGGAGCGGCTCGTCGATCTCACGCGCCGCCAGGGGACAGTGCGCCTCGACGGCGCGCGTGGCCAGCTGCTCGCGTCGGGCGAGGTCGCCCGGCGGGCGTGGGAGGCGGCGCGCTCGTGGCTCTGGACGCTGGCGGCCGCGGACATCGTCGGAGCGTGCGAGTGGCTGCTGCAGACGACCACCGAGTACGCGAAGACGCGCGAGCAGTTCGGCCGCCCGATCGGCGTGTACCAGGCCGTCAAGCACCAGCTGGTCGCGATGATGTCGACGATCGATCTCGCGCGCTCCCTCACCTACGCCGCGGCGGACTCCATCAGCCGCGACGCGCCCGACCGCGAGGCCGCCGCGCGCGCGGCGAAGGCCCAGGCGAGCGAGGCCGCGCGCCTCTGCGCCGGGAGCGCCATCCAGCTCCACGGAGGCATCGGCTTCACCTGGGAGTGCGACGTGCACGTGTGGGCGAAGCGCGCGCTCCACGGTCAGCTCTCGTACGGCGACGCGGCGCTGCACCGCCGCGAGCTCTCGCGCCTGTGGCTCGATGCCGCGCTCGAGCTGCGATAGGGGTGGTCGCATGAAGCTCGGCGCAGGTTCGACGGCGGTGGTCACGGGCGGAGGCGGCGGGCTCGGGCGCTCGATCGCGCTCGAGCTCGCGCGGCGCGGCGCCCGCGTGCTCATCAGCGACGTCGACGGCGACGCCGCGGCCAAGGTGGCCGACGAGCTGCGCGGCAGCGGAGCGCGCGCGGAGTCCGTCCGGTGCGACGTCTCGAGGCTCGACGAGATCGAGGCGCTCGCGCGGCGCGCCGACGAGCTCTTCGGCGCGACCGATCTGCTCGTCAACAACGCCGGCGTCGCCGCCGCGGGCGCGATGGGCGAGATCCCGATCGAGGACTGGCGCTGGGTCGTCGACGTCGATCTCTGGGGCCCGATCTACGGCTGCCACACCTGGGTCCCCCGGATGAAGCGCGCCGGGCGTGGGCACATCCTCAACGTCGCGTCGATCGCGGGCGTCGCCTCGGCGCCGCTGATGGGCCCGTACAACGTGTCGAAGGCGGGCGTCATCTCGCTCAGCGAGACGCTCGCGGCCGAGCTCGACGGCGTGGGTGTCGGCGTCACCGTGCTCTGCCCGTTCTTCTTCCAGACCAACGTGATGAAGTCGTCCCGCACGAGCGGCCAGGCCGCGTCGATGGGCAAGGTCGCCGAGAAGCTCATGCGCGAGTCGAAGCTCAGCGCCGACGACGTGGCGCGCATCGCGCTCGACGCCTGCGAGGCCGGTCGCCTCTATTGCATGGCCCACCGCGAGGCGAAGGCGATCTGGGCGGCGAAGCGCCTCGTCGGCGAGCGCTTCCGCGCGGTCGTCAAGCTCGCCGAGCGCGCCAACCGCGCGAGGTGAGCCGCAAACTCGCCCCCGCTCCCGCCGCCGAGTAAGGTCGCCGCCACCGTCGTGTCCGAGCGCGCGCCCCGCCCCCTCAAAGCCAGGCTGCTCCGCGCGCTCAAGTGGTCGCCGCTCGCGCTGGTCGCGGCGATGGTCGTCGGGTGGTGGGCGATCCACCGGTATCCGAAGCTCGCGTCGTGGCTCGTCGACGGCGTGCGCGCGGTCGTCGGACCGAAGCCGATCGCGTGGGCCGAGGACCAGGCGTACGCGGCGCAGGATCGCTACAACCGCTGGCGCTACAAGGGCGCGGCGCCGACGACGTACTGGAGCGCGGAGCCGCCGCCCGCCGCCCCTCCCGCGTCGGCGCTCCCCGCGGCGTCCGGCTCGGCGTCAGCGTCCGCGCCCACGCCGGGATTCCCTCCGCCCGCGTTCGCCCCGCCGCATCCGGGCGTCGCGGCGCCGACCGACGGGCAATGGGTCGCGGTGCATGATCCTCATAAACCTGACTCGGCCGCGCCGCTGTACAAGGCGCTCGTCCACCCCGATCCCAAGCGCTCGTTCGCGCTCGTGGCCGTAGTGGCGATCGATCTGTCGAGGGTCGAGGTGCGCTCGGTTCCGGGCTTCGGCGAGCCCGCCTCGGCCGCGCTGACCCGCGACAAGCGCCCCGGCTTGATCCCCGAGGCCGCGCTGCCGCGCCTGCTCGCGGCGTTCAACGGCGGGTTCCAGGCGGTGCATGGTCAGTGGGGGATGATGGTCGACGGCGTCACGCTGCTGCGGCCTCGCCCCATCGGGTGCACGGTCGCGAGGTTCAAGGACGGCGGGATGCGCGTCGCGGTGTGGAAGCGGATGGCCGACGCCGAGAGCGAGATGGACTACTTCCGCCAGACCCCGCCGTGCCTCGTCGAGGGCGGCGTCGTGAACCCCGCCGCGCACGCCGAGAAGAACACCGGCTGGGGCGCGACCGTCGACGGCGAGACGATCATCCGACGCTCCGCGTTCGGGCTCGACCGCGACGGCAAGATCGCGTTCTACGGCATGGGTGACGCGCTGACGGCCGGCACGCTCGCCTCGGCGATGCACGCCGCCGGCGCCGCCGAGGTCGCGCAGCTCGACGTCAACTGGGCCTACCCGAGGTTCTTCTTCTTCGACGGCGCCGCCGAACCACGCGTCTCCGCGCCGCTCGCGCCGGTCCAGAACTGGAAGCCCGACGAGTACGTGCGCCGCGCCGAGTTCCGCGACTTCTTCTATCTCGCCGCGAAGCCCTGATCAGGCGTCGACGATCTGCCCGTCGGTCAGCGCGACGACGTGCCCCGCGTAGCCGCTCGCGCGCGCGTCCTCGAGCATCGCGGCCACGGGATCGAGCCCCGAGTAGTGCGTGAGCAACAGCGCCGCCGCGCCCGCCTCGCGCGCGATCTCGCCCGCCTGTCGCGGCGACAGGTGACCGTAGTCGGACATGTCCTCGCCGATCCGCGACGACGCCTCGCAGACGAACAGGTCCGCGCGGCGAGCCGCCTCGACGACGCCCTCGCACGGGCCGGTATCCCCCGAGTACGCGAGCACCCGCCCGCCCGACGTCAGCCGATACGCGAGCGCAGGGTTGCAGCCGTGCCCGTGGTGGACCCGCCGCGCCTCGAGGGTCGCGCCGCCGCCGAGGTCGCGGCGATCGCCGTCGTGGAGCCCATGCACCGACAGCGGGTAGCGCCGCGGCAGCGCGCCGTCGTCCTCGGGCTGGTGCCACCGCAGGAGGTGCTCGAGCGACTCGGCAGACGCGCGCGGCAGGTACAGCGACAGCGGGCCGCTGAGTCCGCGCAGCAGCGCGTCGCAGCTCTTCGCCTGGAGGAGCTGCGGCAGGGCCGCGTGATCGGCGTGCGGGTGGCTCACCGCGACGTGCTCCACCGACGCGAGCTCGAACCCCGCGCGCGCGAGCCGCCGCGCCGCGCCCTCGCTGCAGTCGAGCACGAGCTTGCCGCCCGCGTGCTCGACGAGGAACAGCGGGTGCTCGCGCGACGGCCGGGCCGCGACGCTCGCGAGGCACGTCCCCGTGCCGAGGGCGTGGAGCCTGAGGTTGGCGCGGGTGGTCACTTCTTCTCGTGCCTCGAGAACATCTGGTACGGTGCCCGAGCCCTCAAGTCCATGGCCTCCGACCTCTCTGCCACGCGCGCGGTAGCCTCCCGAGTCGCAGCCCACCTCGTCGGGAAGGGGCAGCGCGCAGAGGCCATCGAGATCCTGACCGTCTGGGCCTCGGCCGCCAACGACGCAGAGGGCCACGGCCTGCTCGCCGAGGCGCTCCGCCACGATCCTGGTCACGCCCTCGCGAAGGCCGCGTTCTCCACGATGGAGGGCATCGGGCAGGATCCAGCGCTCGAGGCCGCGCGCGCCAAGTGGACCGCGCCCGCGCTCGAGGCGCTCGACAAGGATCAACGAAAGCCCCCCGCCGGCGGCTGGCAGGCCGAGGTCGGCTACAACAACAACGTCAAGTATAAAGATCACATTTATCACATCCAGACAGAGGACTCCGGCGCCAAGCGGCCGCACATCATCACGCACCTGTTCGCGGACGGCGGGCGCATCCTGAAGAGCTTCAAGCGCAGCTACGCCGAGCACGCGACGCTCACCGGCACCGCGCTCTCGGACATCGTCCGCGGCTGGATGAAGGGCCAGCACAAGGAGATGTTCATCCTGCTCCGCTCCGGCGCGCTCGACGGCGTGATCGCCGGCAAGGAGAAGGGCGGGATGGAAGAGCGCTTCGGCGCGCCCGATCCCGACGCGCTGATGAAGAAGGACAAGGCGGAGGCGAAGCCCGCCGACGCGCCGGCGCCGCCCCCGGTGGTGGAGCCCGTGCGACCGAGCGCGCCGGTCGCGCCGCAGCTGCCGATCCGCGCGCGCCTCCACGTCATCCGCGCGCTGGGCGACGGGCCGGTGCTGCACGAGATCCGCGGCGACGAGATCACCCTCGGCAAGGGCGGCGACATCGTGGTGGTCGGCGATCGCTTCGTGTCCGACGCGCACGCGCGCCTCCGTTTCCGCGACGGCAAGCTCGAGCTCGAGGACGCGGGATCGTTCAACGGCACCTACCTGCGCATCCGGCAGCCGGTCGAGCTCGAGTGGGGCGACACGTTCATCGCGGGCGATCAGCTGATGGTCGTCGAGCAGAACCCGACGCCCAACGACGGCCCCGACGCCTACCCGACCTACTTCTACTCGTCGCCCAAGTGGCCCACGACCTTCCGCGTGTCGCAGTCCTGGGAGGGCGGCGCGACCGGTATGACCGTCGTCGCCCGCGGCGCGACCGTGCAGGTCGGTCGCGCCTACAGCGATCTCTGCTTTCCTAACGACTTCTGGCTCAACGACGCGCACTGCCTCGTCGAGGATCAAGGCGGCTTCATCATGCTCACCGATCTCGGGAGCCGCGGCGGGACGTTCGTCAAGGTCAAGGAGCCGACCCGCCTCGTCACCGGCGACGAGCTGCTCGTCGGGCGCACCCGGCTGCGCGTCGAGATCGTCCAGCGTCAGAGCCAGGCGAGCGCGTGATGGAGCGCCCAGCTCGCTCGTTCCCGCTCGACGGCAGCGCCGGCTCCGGCAAGCTCGGCGGGCCGGACGGGTGGGCGTCGCTCCAGGCCCTCGACGCCTCCGCGCTCGCGCCCGCGCTGCGGACCCGCCTCGCCGAGGAGTGGGCTCGCGACGCCTTGTTCGAGCACGCGTCGGTCGGCTCGTTCGATCGCTTCTCGCTGCACCTGCTCGCGGTCGCCGCGCCGCCGTCCCTCGTCGAGGAGGCCCACGAGGCGGCCATCGACGAGATCCTTCACGCGCGGCTGTGCTTCGCGCTCGCGTCGGCGTTCGCGGGAGAGCCGCTCGGGCCGGGGCCGCTGCCGCTCGACGGCGACGTGCTCGGGCGGCTCGATCTCCCCAGCATCGCCGCCGCCGCGGTCACCGAGGGGTGCGTC
The DNA here is from genome assembly GCA_963169165.1 of Myxococcota bacterium. Classification (GTDB taxonomy): domain Bacteria; phylum Myxococcota_A; class Polyangia; order Polyangiales; family Polyangiaceae; genus JADLFU01. The sequence goes on from CAUJFL010000424.1 coordinate 7,614, forward strand.
GGCGAGACGATCGCGTCCCTCGAGGCCGCGACCGCGCTCGAGCGCGCCACGGTGCCGGCGGTGCGCGAGGCGCTGCAGCAGATCGCCGACGACGAGGCCCGCCACGCCGAGCTCGCGTGGCGATTCGTGCGCTGGGCCCTCGACAGCGGCGGGCCCGCGGCGCGCGCGGCGATCGAGCGAGCCTTCCGCGACGCGCTCGACGCGCCGCGCCCGCCGCTGCCCGACGAAGATCCGCTCGTCGAGGGACTCGCCGCGCACGGTCGCATGTCCGCGCGCCAGAAGGGCCTGAACCTCGAAGAGGGGCTGGTCGAGGTCGTCGAGCCCGCAGCGCGCGCGCTGCTCGGCTGGTGACGTCGAGCTACCTGCGCTTCGCCCGCTGGCGCTGCGGGACAGGGACGTTCGAGGTCGCGCGCCGCCCGCGGCTCGACACGCGGCAGATCGTGCCGTACTTCGACGTCGGCGGCCGTCGTCACGTCGGCGTGCTCGAGCGACGGCGAGCGTCGCGCGAGGTGCGCGGCGCGCCCGCGCTCGGGTGGGAGGCGATCGGCATCGAGCTCGCCGGCGTCGA
>CAUJFL010000425.1 GCA_963169165.1 Myxococcota bacterium
ATTGTGTGGTGAATGCGGGCGCGATGCGCGTCGGTCACCTCATCGGCCCGGAGCTTCGGGAGGTCCTCCGCGAGAGCCCCGAGGACGCGCGCGCGGTCCACGACGAGTTCCACCCGGAGGACGTCGCCGACGACGTCGCCGAGCTGCCCGACGACGAGGCCGCGAAGATCCTCACGCGGATGCCGGCCTCCGACGCCGCGACGATCTTCGAGCGCCTCGAGGATCACGAGCAGGAGGGCATCGTCGAGGAGCTCGGCCCCGAGTCGACCGCGCAGATCGCGGCCGAGATGGCGCCCGACGATCGCGCCGACCTGCTCGAGTCGCTCGACGAGGAGACCAGCGAGGCCATCCTCGCGAAGCTCGAGAAGATCGATCCCGAGGCCGCCGAGGAGGTGGCCGAGATGGATCAGTGGCCGCAGGCCTCCGCGGGCCGCCTCATGACGCCCGCGTACGTCTCGGTCGCGCCGGGCGGCACGGTCGACGACGCCGTCCGCGCCATCCGCGAGAACCGCGAGGCCGAGACCGCGAACTATGTCTACCTCGTCAACGAGAAGGATCGCCTCGTCGGCGTCGTGTCGATCCGCGAGCTGTTGCTGGCCGCGCCGCCGACGCCGCTCTCCGAGCTGTCGACCGAGAACTTCATCTCGGTGCCGCCGACGATGGACCAGGAAGAGGTCGCGCGGCGGATGGCGAAATACGATCTCACCGCCCTGCCGGTCGTCGGAGACCGCGGCGTGTTCCTGGGGATCATCACGGTCGACGACGTGATCGACGTCCTCACCGAGGAGCAGAGCGAGGACGTCCAGAAGCTCGGCGCCGTCGAGCCGCTCGAGGCGCCCTACTTCGCGACCAGCTTCGGGACGTTCATCAAGAAGCGCGCGTCGTGGCTGATGGCGCTGTTCATCGGCGAGTTCTTCACGGGCACCGCGCTCCGCAGCTACGACAGCGTGCTCGAGGCCGTGACGACGCTCGCGTTCTATGTCCCCTTGCTCGTGTCGACCGGCGGCAACTCGGGCGGGCAGTCGTCGAGCCTGATCATCCGTGGCATGGCCACCGGCGACATCCGCCTCTCCGACTGGCGGCGCGTGCTCGCGCGCGAGGTCGCCCAGGGGTTCGCGCTCGGCTTCATCCTCGCGACGGTGGGCATCGCGCGCGTGATGCTCTGGGGCGACGGCATCAAGTTCGCCATCGTGATCGCCATCACGCTGATCGGGATCGTGATCATGGGTTGCACGGTCGGGTCGATGCTGCCGTTCGTGCTGAAGCGGCTGCGCTTCGATCCGGCGACCAGCTCGGCGCCGTTCATCGCCAGCCTCGTCGACGTGCTCGGGATCATCATCTACTTCAACGTCGCGCGCTTCGTCCTCTCCGACGTGATCGCCGCCGCGGCGAAGGCGGCGGCGCCTCACTGAATTCGGTGACAGGGTTGGCGCGCACGCCCCGGCTGTCGTAGGAAGCTCGGCCCGCCCCGTCAGCGCCCACAGAATCATGCAGCAAGCCCCCGAGCCCTACGAGCCCGCCCTCGACGCGCCGCCCCCCGCCCCCGCGGCGGCCCAGCCGACGCCGCGCACCGGGCCGGGCTATTTGTTCCTCCTCGTCGTGTCGATGGTGTCGCTCGTCGCCGATCTCGGCACCAAGTTCTGGGCCGAGAAGACGCTGGTCGTCGGCGACACGCCCGCGCCCCGGCAGATCATCAAGGGCGTGTTCGGCTTCATCCTCGCGAAGAACAAGGGCGGCGCGTGGGGTCTGTTGCAAAATCACTCGGAGAAGATCCGCAAGCCCTTCTTCGTGATCGTGAGCGTCCTCGCGATCGTCTTCATCGTGTCGCTGTACAGGCGCCTGAGCCCCAAGCAGACGGCGCTGAAGTGGGGGCTGCCGCTCGTGCTCGGCGGCGCGCTCGGCAACCTGGTCGATCGCATCCGCTACGGCTACGTGATCGACTTCATCGATTTTCAGGCCACCTGGGACAACCTCCCGCACCACTGGCCGACGTTCAACGTCGCCGACATCGCGATCTGCGTCGGCGTCGCGCTGATGGCGCTCGACATGCTCTCCGGCAAGAGGCTCGCGCCGGTGACGCCGCCCGCGCCGCCCGCGCCCGCGCCCGAGCTGCCGCCGGTGGGGTGAGCGCGCATGCGCGGCACGCTGTTCCGGCTGTTCGACGTCGGCGCGCCCTCGTACTTCGTGCTGCTGCTGACGGGGTTCATCCTCGCCACGATCGTCGGGTGCGTCTGGGCGCGGCGCATCGGCGAGGACCCGGACGTGATGGTGGATCTCGCGCTCGCGATGCTGCTGTCGGGCGTGGTCGGCGCGCGGCTGCTTCATGTGCTCGCCGACGGCTATTTCTGGGACTACGTCCACCTCTGCACGGCGCCGTCGCAGGTCGACTGGCGCGTGACCGCGGCCGAGTGCGCGAGCCCGCGCTACAACGGCGTGTGGGACGCCGCGAAGAACGTCTGTCACCCGAAGGAGGCCGACTGCCTCGCGTGGGCCGCGTTCTGGGCGGGCGGGCTCGCTTACTATGGCGGGCTCGCGGGCGCGCTGCCTGCGGGCTACTGGCTGCTGAAGCGCGACAAGTTCCCCTTCTGGAAGGCCGCCGACCTGGTCGGGATGGTGATGGCGCTCGGGCTGGCGTTCGGGCGGATGGGCTGCCTTCTCGCGGGCTGCTGCTTCGGCGTCGAGAGCCGCTCCACCTGGGGCCTCGTGTTCCCGCCGTTCTCGCCCGCGAGCGAGTGGCAGTGGCGTCACGGCATGCTCGCCACCAAGGCCGCGCCGTCGCTCGCGGTCGTGCCGACGCAGATGCTCGAGAGCGCGGCGTCGCTCGGGATCTTCGCGTTCTGCCTGATGTGGCTGCACCCGCGCAAGCGCTACGACGGGCAGGTGTTCTTCGCGATGCTGGCGCTCTACTCGATCGCGCGGTTCGTGCTCGAGTTCTTCCGCTCCGACGATCGCGGGGGCGTCGGCCCGTTCTCCACGTCGCAGTGGATCGGGATCGGCCTCGTCGCCGCCGCTGCGCTCGCGCACCGCGCCCGGGCGCGAGGCGGCCTGGCGATCGTCACGACCGCGTGACCGAGGCGAGCTGTCCGCACGCCGCGCCGACGTCGCCGCCGCCGCTGTAGCGCAGGTGCGGGGTCGCGCCGCGGTCGCGCAGCACCTCGAGGAACCTCGCCGCGCGCGCGTCTCCCTGGCGTCGAAACGGATCGGTCGCGTCGTCGGCGATGCGATTGTACGGGACCACGCTGACGCGCGGACGCACGCCGGTGGCCTGGTGGAAGCGAGCGACGAGATCCGCGAGCGCGCGCGCGTCCTCGTCGTGATCGTTGTGACCGTCGAGCGGCGTGACCGCGAACATCGGCGCGCTCCCCGACACGCGCGCGTGCTCGATCGCCGCGTCGAGCACCTCGTCGAGCGGGTGCGCCCGCGCGATGGGCATCAGGCGCTCGCGCACCTCCTGGCGCGCGCTCCCGATCGACAGCCCGAGCCTCACCTTGGGCGCCTCGCGCGCGAGCCTGCGGATGCCCGACGGAACCCCCGCGGTGCAGACGGTGATGGCCTTGCGATCGATCGCGAGACCGGACGGCTCGGACAGCACGAAGATCGCCTCGAGCACGCGATCGAGGTTGCTCATCGGCTCGCCCATGCCTTGAAACACGACGCCGTGGACGCGCTCGCCCGCGCCGAGATCGAGCGTGCGACGCGCGACGCGCACCTGCTCGACGATCTCCCAGGTCTGCAGGTTGCGAACGAGGCCAAGGCGACCCGTCGCGCAGAACGCGCACGCGAGCGCGCAGCCGACCTGCGAGCTGACGCACACCGAGAAGCGCCCGGGCCTGTGCAGGGGGATGCGCACGGCCTCGATCAGCGCGCCGTCGGCGAGGCGCAGCACGAACTTGCGAAACGGATCGAGCTGGCTGCGCTCCTCGCGGACGAGGTCGAGCGACGGCGCCGTGTACATGGACGCGACGCGCTCGCGCGATGCCTTGCGGACGTGGGCGAGCGGCGCGTCGGGGGGCTCGTCGCGAAACAGCGACGCCAGGATCCGGCGCGCGCAAGGCAGCGGGACGCCCGCGTCGGCCGACAGGCGCGCGGGGGTCGTCGCCTGCAGAGCGCGCGTCACGCGCGTCTCCACCGCATCCTGTGGACCGGCAGCCCGTCCTCGTCGGCGCGCTTCTCGCGGTTGGAGCGCGCGCCGTAGGGGTTGCAGGCGAGGCGCGGGTGCCCCTCGACCTCGCCGGCCGCGATCAGCCGCGGCTCGCGGGCGATCTCCGTCATGTACTGCGCCGCGCGATCTTCGACGTCGGTCTGCACGTACAGCTCGCCGCCGGACCGCAGCAGCCGCGTGATCTCGGCGATCAGCGCGTCGCCGATCACGAAGCGCTTCGCGTGGCGCTTCTTCCACCACGGATCGGGGAAGTGAACGAAGAAGCGCGTGACCGAGGCGTCGGGCCGCAGCTTGGTCAAGGCGACGCGCGCGTCGTCGGCGAGCACGCGACCGCGGGCGCCGAGCCCCCGCGCGCGCACCTTCTCGTCGACGAGCTGCGACCACTTGCGCCGGATCTCGAGGCCGAGCACGCGCGCGGCGGGCGCCGCGACGAGCCGCTCGAGCAAGAACATCCCGCGGCCTGGGCCGATCTCGATCTCGAGCTCGCCCGTCTGCTGCGTGAGCAGCGACGCGACGTCGACCTCGTCGGAGTCGGGCAGGCGCGGCGCGTCGACGTACGGCGAGGCGACGCGGGCCAAGTCAGAACGATCCGCTCACGCCGAGGCCCGCTCGTGTCTTGCCGACCAGCGGCGTGACCACGGCGCGGCCGCGCGCGGACGTCGCCGAGTGCCCAGGCTTCGGTGAGGTGACGAGCAGGTAGGTGCCCGCGCCGGCGGCGAGCGCGCCGACGCCGAAGAACACGTACTGCAGCGTCTGGAACTTGGACCCGGAGCTGCACACGCTGTCGGCGTCGGCGGGGCTCGCCGCGCCCGGGACACGGGACACCTTGCCCTGCGCCGCGGCGTCGCAGGCGTCCTCGTTGGGGCCGAACCCGCTGCGGTAGGCGGAGAAGCCCGCGTCGTCGTTGGCGCCCTTGACCTTCAGCATCGAGTAGAGGCCGCCCGCGATCAGCGCGCCGCCGACGCCGACGCCGACGAAGCCCGCGGTGCGCTTCCATGATTTACCCCCGGCGGAGTCGATCGCGATCGATCCGTCGCCGCCTCCCGACGCGGTGGGCGGCGCGAGCGTGATCTCGACGACGCCGGCCGCGCCGACCTTGCCCTCGGCCGTCGCGAGCAGCTTGTCGCCCTGCTTGACCTCGAACCTGTGCGCGCCGACCGGGAGGGACAGCTCGCGCCCGGCCGTGGCCTGGCCGGACGCCTTGCCGTCGATGAACAGCTCGCCCGCGACGCCGCCCGCGAGCGCGAGCTTCGCGGCGCCTATCTTGCCGAACAGCCGCTGGACCATCTGATCGGCCTGCTTGGCGAGCTCGGGCGCGGTCGCCGACGTGAGCGTGCCGGGGTAGGTGAACTGCTGGCGCGCCTCGGACTGGTTGCGTCGCCACAGGTGAAGATCGGCGACGACCTGTCCGTCGGGCTGCTTGCGCATCGTCCCCCAGATGTAGGCGTCGGTCTTCAGCTTGTCGGCGATCTTGACCTGGCAGGCCGTGTCCGGGACGTCGCCGCACTTCAGCGCGAGGAGGATCACCTGGAGCGACACGTCGCCGTCGCCGAGCGAGTGATCGGGCAGCGCCTTGATCGTGGTCTTCAGCGCGCCAGTGAGCGCCTTCGCCTGATCGTCGGAGTCTTCGGTGGAGACCTCGAGCACGTGGAGCGCGGGGCCGGCGGCCAGGCAGACACGGGGGGCCAGCGCGGCGAACGAGGCGGCGGCGAGGGCGAGGCGAAGCGTACGCATGCGTGCAAGAGCCTACTCCAACTCGCCGGTCAGCGCGCGAGATCGGTTCGGAGGACGACCGTCCTCGCGCGCTCGGGAACGATGAGGCCGACGAGCGCGCCGAACGCAGGGAAGGGCGACAGCTCGTCGGACACGCCGTCGTCGCGCACGACCGTCGCGCGCATCGTCTCCAGGTAGTTCGTCGCGATCGTCAGCGGACACGGCCCCGGTCCGTCGAGCGACACCCGCATCGAGGCGTCGCGTGGCGCGACCTCGATCGCCCTCACCTTCAGCGCGCCGCAGTCCGGGTGGAGGGCGGGCAGCGCGGGCCTCCGAGGGTCGTCCTCGACCAGCAGCATCGTGCGCCTCGCCAGCGCGCGGGTCTGCTCGGGCTCGGCGCGCAGCGCGGCGCCGAGCGCGCCGAACGTCGGGACCCACGCGACCCCGGCGCTCCGCCACGCCGGGCCCGCCGCGCGGGCCGTCTCGTACCACCGCGGGTCGCCCCGACGATCGCGATCGATGAGCACGCGGACGTCGTAGAGCTGGCCCAGGACCGCGAGCTCGGGCGTCCGCGGCTCGAACTGAAAATAGGTGCCCGCCCCGTCGACGCGCGCGCCGACGCCGCGGACCAGGGCGTCGAACCGTCGCGTCGGGTACCCGTAGCCCTCGATCGTCGACAGCCCGTACGCGACCGCCGTGTTGATGCCGAACACCCGGTGCCGATCGGCCAGCAGCAGCCGCTCGACGGGCGAGGTGAGCCCCGGCACGAGCGCGGCGATGCGCGCGCCCTCTCGCGTCGGCGCCTCGACGAGGTCGCCGCGGGGCGCGAGCACGCGGGGCAGCTTCTCGCGGAACGCGCCGACCGACAGCGCCGCCAGCGCGACCGGCGCGGCGAGCGCGAGCGGCCGCGAGCGCCTGGAGCTCGAGCGCGCCGCCACCACGGCGCCGATCGCGACGCCCCAAGCGAGCGGGCCCGACCAGCTCGCAGGCAACAAACTCAACGCAACCAGCGAGCAGAGCGCCGCGAGCTCGAGCCTGGACGCGCCGCGGAGCCGCGCCTCTGCCTGGCGGAGCAGCGTCGCCGCCGCGATCACGAGCAGCGCGAGCGCGGGCACCATGACGGCGCGGTGAGGCACGCGAAAGGCGCGAACGAGCGGGAGCTCGAGCAGCGGCGCGGACATCCACCCGACGCCGCTCGCGAAGCCCAGCGCGACGACGAGCGAGGCCGTGACGGTGACGACCACGCCCGTCGCGCGCCGCGACGGCATCGCGAGGAACAGCAGCAGCGGCGGCCCGAACGCCAGATGAGTCTCGTGGACGAGCTCGCTCGGACGACCGGAAGGCAGGCGCGCGTGCGACCACGCGAGCGACGAGAGCCAGTCGCGCGCGCTCGCCTGAACGTACGAGTACACCATGTCCTCGGCGCCGCTGCGGAGGGCGTCGCTGCTCTTCACGAGGCGGAGCATCGCGCCGAGCTTCGGCCACGACACCGCGAGCGCGAGCGCGACGAGGAGCGCCGCGGGCCACAGCGCGCGCGCTGCGGTCGAGCGCCGCCCGCCGCGCGCGTCTCCCCACGCGACCGCCAGCGCGATCGGCGCCCCGAACAGGCCCGAGTAGAGCAGCAGCTGGAACGAGTGAGACGTGAACGCGTGCGCGAACACGGCGAACGCGACGAGCGCGAGGCAGCCTGTCACGCGCCGCTGCCTCGCCGCGGCGATGAGCGCCAGCGCCGCGACGAAGGCGGTCGCGCCCCACAAGAGGTTGAGGTGCCCGTACGTCACGCGCCAGCCGACGATCGGCGCGAACGCGAACACCGGCGACACCAGGACGAGCAGGCCGACCCCGGGGCGGCGAGGCGGCGACCACGGCGTCGGCCGGTCGAGCCCCGTGGCCAGCGACGCGCTCGCGTGCGCGCAGAGGAAGCCGAGCGCGGCCTGCGTCGCCAGCACGGCGACGTCGTAGGCGACGACCGACGGCAGCCCCATCCACGCGCCGAGCGTGAACACCGGCGGCGCGCCGTAGACGCCGACGAGGCTCGCGCCCCCGAGCACGCCGGGCGAGTACCACGCCGCCCGCCAGTCGCCGCCGGCCGCGCGCAGCCGATCGCTCAGCAAGAGGTAGAGCTGAGAGTCCGCCGCGCCCAGCAGCGCGCCGCCGTCCCACCCGAGGGCGAGCGACCAGACGACGACGACGAGCGCGGCGATCCCGATCAGCTGCCGCGCATCGGGGCGATCGGCGCTCCTCCTCTCTCGAATGCGCCGCGGTTGGTACGACGATGCCGGCCGGCGGCGCGGGTCGGCGAGCCGCGCCGCCCCGCGCGCGGCAACTTGTGCGACGCTCGCCCGCGCGAATGAAGAAGAACTACGTCCTCGACACGAACGTCCTCATCTACGACCCGCACGCCATCTACAAGTTCGAAGACAACGACGTCATCGTGCCGATCTTCGTCATCGAGGAGATCGACCAGTTCAAGCGAGAGGGGACGGAGCGGGGGCGCAACGCGCGGACGGTGACGAGGTTCCTCGACGAGCTCCGCGCGCAGGGCGGCTCGCTCGCGAAGGGCGTCCCCTTGCCCGGCGGCGGCACGCTGCGGGTGGCCGTGCCGAAGGATCGCCCCGAGCTCGCGAGCGCCCTCGACAAGACCGCGCAGGACCAGGCGATCTTGCAGACCGCGATCCTCGAGATGGCCGCCGCGCGCGACCGGCCGACGATCTTCGTCACGATGGACACCAACCTCCGCATCCGCGCGGACGCGGTGGGCGTCGCCTCGCAGAACTACGAGAACCAGCGCGTCGAGGCCGACAAATTCGATCAAGGGATCGTCGAGCTGCCGGTCGCGCCCGAGCTGGTGGACCGCTTCTTTCACGAGGGGCAGCTCCCCGCGCCGAAGGGCGCCGAGCTGTCGGCCAACATGTGCGTGCTGCTGCGCGACGAGAACTCGCCGACGCACACCGCGCTCGGTCGCTTCCACGGAGACCGACAGCTGATCCTGCCGCTGCGCGTGCCCGCCGCTGGCGTGATGGGGCTGCGGCCGCGCAACAAGGAGCAGACGTTCGCGCTCGAGCTCTTGCTCGACAACTCGGTGCGCCTGGTCACCGTGCTCGGCAAGGCTGGCACTGGCAAGACGCTGCTCGCCATCGCCGCCGGCCTGCGTCGCACCGTCGACGACGAGGTCTACACGCGCATGCTGGTGTCGCGCCCCGTGATCCCGCTCGGGCGCGACGTCGGCTACCTGCCAGGTGACATCGACGAGAAGCTCAACCCGTGGATGCAACCCATCTTTGACAACCTCGAGTTCTTGTATGGCTCGAAGGACAAGGGCGAAAAGAAGAAGGAGGGAGGCGGCGGGCGCGCGTTCATGGAGCTGCTCGACAACGGCACCGTGCACATCGAGCCGCTCACCTACATCCGCGGCCGCTCGCTCCCGCACCAGTACCTCATCATCGACGAGGCGCAGAACCTCACCCCCCACGAGGTCAAGACGATCATCACCCGCTGCGGCGAGGGGACCAAGATCGTGCTGACCGGCGATCCATATCAAATTGACAATCCTTACGTTGACAGCGCCACCAACGGGCTGACGGTGGCGGCGCACAGGTTCAAGGGGCAGACCATCGCGGGGCACGTGGTGCTGTCGAAGGGCGAGCGCTCCGACCTCGCCGAGCTGGCCGCGAACCTGCTGTGACGGCCGCGCGGCAGGCGCGCGTGGATCCGTCGCTGCGCGCGCTCGCGGTGCGCGTCGAGGCGCTGGCCTCGCGCGTGGGGCTCGTCGGTCGGGCGACCCCGCTCGGGTATGCGGCCGAGGTGACGCGGCTGATCCTGGCGGCGCGCGCGCGCAGCCCCGTCACGCCGCGGTTCGTGTATCGACCCTCGGACGATCTCGACCCGCTCGCGCGCGCGCTCGATCCGGTGATCTCGAGCCTCGGCGGCGCGCGCGGCTTCGCGGGTGAGATCGGCGCGCGCGCGGCCGAGGCGCGGCTCGAGACGGAGCTCGCCCGCGGCATCGGCGCGCCAGGCTTTGCGGCGCTCGCGGCCACGCGGTTCACCTCGACGCCCGACGACGACGCCCGCGCGGCGCGGTGGGCGCGCCTGTCGTCGAGCGACGACGACGAGCCGCGGTTCGTGAGCGACGACGGCGCCGAGCCGCGCTCGCTGCTCGCGACGATGCGGCGCGCGGTGGGCGCGCTGAGGTTGCCCGTCCGCGTCGTCGCGTGGCCCGATCTTGCGGCGCTCGCGGCGACCGGCGACGGCGTCGTGCAGATCGCCGAGGGCCGCCTCCACACCGAGCGGCAGGCGCAGCGGATCGTGGTCCACGAGCTCGAGGGGCACGTCTTGCCGCGGTTGCGACGAGCCGCCGACGGCGCGCCGATGCGGGCGGCGGGCGCGGTCGATCTCGAGGAGGGGCGCGCGCTGGTCGCCGAGCGACGCGCCGGGCTGCTCGACCGGACGCGTCGCGCCGAGCTGGGCCGCCGCCACGTGGCCGCCACGCGCGCCCACGCGGGCGCGGACCTCTGGCAGATCGTCGAAGGGCTGGAGGAGCTGGGCGAGCGCCCCGACGGCGCCGTGCGGATGGCCGCGCGCGCGCTGCGTGGCGGAGGTCTCGGCCGCGAGCGGGTCTACGCCCCCGCGTATCGACGCGCGTCTGCCGAGGCCGCCCGCGAGCACATTGAATATTACCCGGACAAATCTTGACCTGATTATATCCGGGTGATAATGGTCGGCCCATGACTGACACGACGTATGTCGCGTTCGCCGGGGCGCGGCGCGTGGCCGAGGGTTCGCTCGACGAGGTGCTGCCTGTGTTGAAGCGAAGGTTCGACGAGCGCGCGGGCGACCTCGTGCTGGTGTTCGAGCGGGAGACGGGGCGGCAGGTCGACTTCGATCTGCGGGGGACGCTGGCCGAGGCGTTCGCGAGGGTGGCGCCGAGCGCGCCGCGCGGACCGGGGCGCCCACGCCTCGGCGTCGCGAGCCGCGAGGTCTCGCTCCTGCCCCGCCACTGGGAATGGCTCGAGCAGCAGCCGACGGGAGCCTCGGCGGCGCTGCGGCGGCTCGTCGACGCCGCGATGAAGGCAGATCCCGAGGGTGAGCGCGCGCGGCAGCGTCGGGACGCGCTCTTCCGAGTGCTGACCGCGATCGCGGGCGATCGGCCGGGGTTCGAGGAGGCGTGCCGCGCGCTCTACGCCGGCGACGCCTCGGCGTTCGGGGCGCGGATCGCGCGCTGGCCTCGCGACGTGCGCGCGTACGCCGAGGCGCGCGTCGCCGACGCGCCGCGGGCGGAGGGCGCGTGACCACCCGGCGTGGCGCACGCGCGCTCTCGGGGTTCGGGGCGGCCTCGACCGTCGCGCTGTCGTCCCTCGCGCTCACCGTGCCGGCCCAGACGCCGCCCGCGCCGCTCGCCACGGTGAAGATCGTCGACCTGACCAACCTGACGCTGCCTGCGCCGGGTGATCCCGAGGGGGCGTATCGCGGAGGCCCCGTCGAGCTGGCGGTCGGCCTCGAGAACCTCGGCCCGGTCGCGGCGACGGTGACGCTGCGCGTGCGACGGGGGACCTTCGCGTTCTCGAAGGCGCTGACGGTGCCCCCGCGCACCAGCGTCGCGGCGGTCCCGGTGCGCCTCGTCGATCCGGCGGGCGTCGCGGGCTGCGCGCCGAGCGTGTACACGATGACGCTCGACGGAGAGGCCGCCGACCAGCGCGCGCGCGTCGCCAGCGTCGTGCCGACGTGCGCGTGGACCGGCGCCGTCGACGACGCCTGGGGCGGCCGCGCGCCCGACGCGGCGGCGCGAAAGAAGGCCGTGATCGCGGCGGTCGAGGTGGCGCAGCCCCCGAGCTGCGCGGCGCCGTCGAGGCTGAAGGTCGCGCTCGAGAACCGCGCGCCGAGGGCCGCGCGGTCGCTGGCCGTCGAGGTGAGGGCGGGCGATGACTCGCGAACGGTGTCCGCTCCCATCCGGCTGGCGCCCGGCGCCCGCGGGAGCGTGACCGTGCAGTCGCGGGGCGGAGACACGCCGCCCGAGCCGCGCCTCTCGCTGGTCGACCCGTCGGGCGCGTTCACGCCCGACATCGCCAACCGCGGCGTCGCGGTGAGGTGGCGGCGGCTGTGTCACCTCTCGGTGACGCCGGTCTCGCCGTAGCGTCAATCCATCGTCTCGCGGATGCGCGGCCCGTGCGTCGAGGCGGGAGGAGGGCGTGGGCGAGGCGACGCGGACGGGGCCGCGCCGTGGGCGGAGCGTGGCGTCGCGCTCTTCGCCTGCGGGGGCTTCGGCGCGGCGGTCACGATCGACGTCGCGCACGGCATCGGCGGCGTGTCACCCGACGTGGCCGCGGTCGCGCTGGGCGCGTCCTCGTCGGTGGGCGGCGGCTCGGGCGCGCGGGTGATCGTGATCGTGGCTCCGACGGCCGCGGTGACCAGCGCGAGCGCGGCGGTCAGCGCGACGACCCACCCGCGGCCCCGCGCGGGCGCGGTGTAGCCCGCGAACCTCGGGCGAGCCGCGGCCGTCGGCGACGCTCGCTCGGGCTCGAGCGCCGGTGTCTGACCGGGTGACAGCGCGGTGGCGGGAGGCGCTTCGACCGTGGACGGGCGCGGCCCTCCGAGGCCGCCGAGCTGCGCGAGGGCGGTCGGAGCGTCTGCGAGCACCTGGGGCGCGGCGAGCGCCAGCACCGGCACCGTCGCGGGTCCACGAGGGGGCACGCGGGCGGCCGCCCCGGCGCCGTCCTCGCGCCACGAGCGTCGAGAGCTCGACCCTGGAAGGCTGACGGCCTCGAGGGGCGCGCCCTCTCGCCAGGCGACGAGCGTGGAGCGGAGCGCGTCGGCGCTGGGCCAGCGATCCTCGCGACGCTTCGCCATCGCGCGCTGGACGATCAGCACGAGGCTTCGATCGAGCGCGGGCACGTAGGTGCGAGGATCGGGCGGCTCCTTCAGGACGACGTCGAACAGCACCTCGTTGACCGACGAGCCAGAGAAGGGAGCGCGACCCGTGAGCAGCTCGTAGAGCAGCACGCCCGCCGCGTAGACGTCGACGCGCGCGTCGATCTGCTTCTCTCCTCGCGCCTGCTCGGGCGCCATGTACATCGGCGTGCCGATGGCCATCCCCGTGCAAGTCATCCTGAGGTTCTCGAGGCCGCCGCCGACCATGCAGACGCCGAAGTCGAGGAGCTTGACGAAATCCGGGTGAGGTCCCTTGTCGCACACCCAGATGTTCTCGGGCTTGAGGTCCCGGTGCACGACGCCGACCGCGTGCGCGGCCGACAGCCCGTCGAGCACCTGCGTCGCGAGCGGCAGCGCGCGCTCCGGGGTGAGGCTCCCGGCCCGGGCGATGCGCGCGGAGAGCGGCTCGCCGGTCAGCAGCTCGAGCACCATGTACGACACCCCGTCGGAGGTGCGTCCAGCGTCGAGCACCTCGACGATGTGCGGCGAGCCTATCCGGCTCGCGACGGCCGCCTCCTGCTGGAAGCGCGCGACCGCGGTCGCGTCGGCGGCGATCTCGGCGTGGAGCACCTTCAGCGCGACCCGACGCCCGATGCGGACGTTCTCGGCCTCGTAGACCGCGCCCATGCCGCCGCTGCCGAGCTGGCGCACGATCTGGTACTTGCCGTCGAAGAGCTGGCCGATCTCTGGCATCCCCGCGACCACGCAGTCTAGCAGCGAGTTCGGGTGCTCGCGCTCCTGACCGCCGCACCTGCGGATGCATTCAGCGTGGCGCGAGGACGAGGCGCATGTCAAGTATGACTGGATCGGGTCCCCGCGACCGCGCAGCGAATCAGCGGTCGAGGAGCTCATCCGACCAGCGACGACAGCATCGGTAGCCACGGCACGACGCGAGGGCCGCGGCCGCTCTCCGGGGGGGCGTCGGGTTCGGCGGACATCGCCACGCGCAGCCGGCGTTGCCGCTCGGCGAGGCGCGTCCCGGCGAGCTCATCGATGAACGCCGCGACCTCGGCGCTCGTCGCGAGCTCCCCCGCGAGGGCGCGTGAGAGATCATCGGCCAGCTCGTCCGCGCTCGAGTAGCGCTCGCCTGGCACGCGCTGCATCGCGCGGACGACCACGGCGTCGAGATCGTCGGGCAGGCACGGACAGATGGCGCGCGGGGCGGGCAGCGGCGACGTCAAGAGTCGCTGCAAGGTCGCCATCGTGTTGTTCGCGCGGAACGGGTGCTTGCCCGTCAGCAGCTGGAACAGCATCACGCCGATCGGGAACAGATCGGCGCGGCGATCGAGGTGCTCTCCGAGCGCCTGCTCCGGCGCCATGTAGCCGAGCTTGCCCTTGGCGTTGCCGGGCTCGGTGCGCTCGCCCGCGACCAGCGTGGCCTTCGCGAGCCCGAAGTCGAGCAGCTTCACCTGTCCGTCGCGCGACACCATCACGTTCTGCGGGGACACGTCGCGGTGCACGAGGCCGAGCGACGCGCCGTCCTCGCCCGTGAGCCCGTGGGCCGCGTGCAGCCCCGCGCAGACGTCGAGCATCAGCCGCCCGATGATCGGCAGCGGGAACCCGCGCCCCAGCGCGAGCACGTCGCGGGTGAGCGCGCTGAGCGGCTCGCCGTCCACCCACTCCATCACGAGGTACAAGAGATCGCCCGCCTCGCCGAGATCGAGGACGGAGACGACGTTCGGGTGGTGGATGCGCGACGCGTAGTGCGCCTCATCGAGGAACATGCCCACGAACGACGGGTCCTCCGCGAGCGCCGCCGAGATCGTCTTGATGGCGACGAGGCGCTCGAACCCGCGCGCGCCGAGCACCCTCGCGGCCCACACGTTGGCCATCCCGCCTTGCGCGAGCGGCAGGAGACATTCGTATCGCCCGAGCTTCACCGAGGGGCCTGGGGCGACGAGGACTGGGCGGGTTGGATCGGACATGCCGTGTCGTTGAGCAACCCCCGGGCCACGCCTGATTCACCGAGAAAACAAGGCGGTTGTGGCCGCGCCGGGGTGAGCGGGCGGATCAGGGGAGTGATCGATCCGATCCTGGTCCCGCCCGCGGACGAGGGCCGCGCGCTCGGCTCAGGCGCCGCGCCAGTCGTCGCCCGCGTGGCGATCGAGCTCGCCGCGATCGGCCTCGAACTGCCGCTCGAGCTGCTCGCGCGCCGCCCGGGCGCGCTGCGTGCGCTCGCGCTGATCGAGGTCGGTGCCGCGCAGCTCCTCGAGCAGCTCGACGTTGTGTCGACGGAACTTGGCCGCGCGCTCGAACGCCTCGTGCGCGCCGACGCCGAGCGCCTCGAGCGCTCGCCGACCCGCCGAGAGCGCCGAGTCGAACGTCTCGCGCTCGACGACGACGACCCCGCGCCGCCGCAGCTCGAGCCAGTGCGTGACGTTGCGCGCGCGCGCGACGATCGTGAGGTGAGGAAAGTGATGTTGCGCGAGGTCGACCAGGGCGAGGCTCGCGGTCACGTCGTCGATCGCGTCGACCAGCACCTTCGCGCGAGAGGCGCCCGCGCTCTCGAGCAGATCGAGCCGCGTCGCGTCGCCATAGAAGACCTTGAAGCCGAAGCGGGAGAGGACGTCGATCGAGTCGGGATCGACGTCGAGCACGGTGGCGCGCAGCCCGCTCGCGAACAGCAGCCTCCCCACGATCTGCCCGAAGCGCCCGAACCCCGCGATGATCACCGGCGCGTCGTCCGCGTCGATCTCGTCTGGGGCGCGCGGCGCCGGGGCGCGTCGCCGCTGCCAGCGAGACACGGCGATCACGAGGAGCGGCGTGAGCGCCATCGACAGCGCGACCGTCAGCGTGAGGCGCTTGTCCCAGTCGCCGATCAGCAGGCGCGCCTCTGCGGCGACGCCGAACACGACGAACGCGAACTCTCCGCCCTGGGACAGCAGCGCCGCGAACATCGCGCCCTGGGGGCTCGGCCCGTCGTCGAGCCCCACGCGTCGCGCGACCAGCCACAGCGAGGCGAGCTTGACCGCGGTGAACCCCGCGACGAGCGCGAGCACCACGAGCGGCTGGCGCGCGACCAGCCCGAAGTCGATCGACATGCCGACCGCGATGAAGAAGAGCCCCATCAGCAGGCCCTTGAACGGCTCGATGTCGGTCTCGAGCGCGTGGCGGTACTCGGAGCCGGCGAGCAGCACGCCCGCCAGGAACGCGCCGAGCCCCATCGACACGCCGACGCGCTCCATCAGCGACGCGATCCCGATCACGAGCAGCAGCGCGAACGCGGTCGACACCTCGCGCAGGCCCGTCTTGGCGATCGCCCTCAGCAGCGGGCGCGTCGCGTAGCGCCCGAGCACGACGACGCCGGCGATCGCCCCGACGACCTTCGCGAGGCCGAGCCAGCCCGAGCCATCGCTCTTCGCGCCGCCCTCGGCGAGCAGCGGCACGACGCCCACGAGCGGGATCGCCGCGAGGTCCTGGAACAGGAGCACGCCGAACGCCGCGCGCCCGACCGGCTGCGCGAGCAACCCACGCTCCCGCATCGTCTGCACCGCGATGGCCGTCGACGACAGCGCGACCGCGAGCCCCGCGACGAGCGCGCCCCTCCACGTGAGGCCCACGGCGAGGCCGCACCCGGCGAGCGCCGCGCCCGACGCGGCCATCTGCAGCGCGCCCCCGCCGAAGACTGGTCCGCGCAGCTGCCAGAGACGTCGAGGCTCGAGCTCGAGCCCGATCAAGAACAGCATCAGGACGACGCCGAACTCCGAGAAATGCAGGATGCTCTCGACGTCCGAGACGAGCCGGAGGCCGAACGGCCCTATCGCGCAGCCCGCCGCGAGGTAGCCGAGCACCGAGCCGAGCCGGAGCCGCGCGAAGATCGGGACGCAGACGACCGCGGCGCCCAGGTAGACGAGCGCGTCCTCGAGCAGGCCGCGCTCACTCATCGGCCGAGGCCTCGCGCGCGCCGAGGGACACGAGCCGCGCGCGGTACTCCGCGCCCCGCTCGGCGAGCGCCGCGGCGGAGAGGTGGTGAGCGCCGTGGACGATGAGCGGCTCGAGCCAGCGCATCCCGCAGAAGCGCGCGGTCTGCCGCAGCGGCGGCGCGAACGCCTCGAACGGCTCGCCGTGCGGCCCGTCGTCGGCGTAGGCGTCGAGCTCGCCGCCCGTCGTCGTGACCCACAGGCACGCCTTGCCCGCGAGCGCGCGGCCGCCGCCGTACGCCCAGCCTCGCGCGAGGACCTTCTCGAACCACAGCTTCAACAGCGCGGGCGCCGAGTACCAGTAGAGCGGGTGCTGCCAGACGACGACGTCGGCGCCCGCGAGCGCGCGCCGCTCGGCCTCGACGTCGATCGAGAGGTCCGGGTAGAGATCGTACAGCGGGCGGCGCTCGACCAGCTCGAGCTCCGAGATCGCCGCCGTGAGCGCGCGGTTCGCGATCGAGCGATCGGGGTAGGGGTGCGCGGAGACGACGACGATCACGCCGGGTGGGCGCGTATCTCGCTCACCCTGGCGACGCAACGCGCCGCCCGCTTGACCGGCCGCGCGGCGCCGTCGACGCTGGCCGCGATGCGAGAGGAGCTCGAGCTGTCGTCGCTCGTCGTGTTCGTCGAGGTCGCGCAGCGCGGCGGGTTCTCGCTCGCGGCGCGCGCGCTCGAGCTGCCACGCGCGACCGTGAGCAGAAAGATCGCGGAGCTCGAGGCGAGCCTCGGCGCGCGGCTCTTTCAGCGCACGACGAGGCGCGTGCAGCTGACGTTCGCGGGCCGAGAGCTGCACGCGCGGGCGGTTCGGATCATCGACGAGCTGGTCGACGCCCGCCGCGCGATCGCCGAGCTGTCGTCCGCGCCGCGCGGCACGGTCCGCGTGACGGCGCCGCTCGCGCTGTCGCTGATCGGCCCGCTCATCGCGGACTTTCTCGCGCGGCACGCCGAGGTCGCCATCGAGCTGGTCTGCACCGATCGCCGCGTCGACCTCGTCGAGGAGCGCTTCGACGTCGCGCTCCGCGCGGGCCCGAGTCCCGACTCGACCCTCGTGTCGCGCAGGGTGGGCGCGGTGCGGCGGCTGCTGGTCGCCGCGCCGAAGGTGGCCGCGGGGCTGCGGCGCGCGACGTCGCTCGAGGAGCTCGAGAAGCGCCCGTGCGTCGCGTTCGCGCCCGAGGGGTCGACCTGGGAGCTCCTGCGCGAGGGGCGTCGGCGCGCGGTGAAGCTCCGCCCGCGCCTCGTGGTCAACGACTACCAGGTGCTGCACGAGGTCGCGCGCGCGGGCTTCGGCGTCGCGTTGCTGCCCGAGCACCTCTGCGCGGACGATCTTCGCGAGGGGCGCCTCGACGTGGTGCTGCCGTCGTGGTCGGCGCCCGAGGTGCCGCTGTTCGCGCTGTGGCCGTCCTCTCGACATCTGTCACCGGCGGTCGCCGCGCTCGTCACGCACCTCGCGGAGGGGCTGGGGAGCTGACGGGCCCGCCCGCCGACGGCGCGATCACAGGAGCGCGGGCGCCTCGCGCTCGAAGAGCAGTGGATACGGGTAACGGAGCTCGGGCAGCCCGGTCAGTCGACCCAGGGTGCGGCGCTGAGCGGGCGAGACGCCGTTCGATCGGCCCATCGCTCTCCTCTCGCGTGCAGCGCCGCGCGCCAGAACGCGAGCGTCCTGTCCGAGAGCTCGGGGTGGCCCTCGTCGCGCAGGAACCTGTGGACCTCGTCGCGGCCGTACGTCGCCAGCAGCCACCGCACGTCGACGAGGCGCCCGCGCTCGAGCCCGCGCGGGATCGCCGCGTCCGCGTGGGCGACGAGCTCGATCGACTCGAGCTCGACGTATCGGCCGGGATCGTCGCGGCGCGGCGTCGAGCCATGTCGCGGTCACCGTACCATCTGGCGGTCGCGCGCGGCGAGGCGCGACCGGGCTCGACGCGCCGCGCTCAGCGGCGTCGCGGCGCCGTCGCCTCGATCGTCAGGCCGCGCCACTCGCCGTCGAGCACCCTCCCCGCGAGGTACTTCCATCGCCCCGCGTCGCGAGCGAAGTCGGAGAGCTCGGTGAACGAAGCGTCCCGGCCCTTCTGGAACACCTTCGCGCGAAACAGCACCTGCCCGTCGTCGCCCTCCGCGCGCGCGTCGAGCACGACGAGGCCCGGGAACTTGCACGACGACGTGACGCGCCTGAGGCTCGCGGCGAGCTCGTCGCGCGGCGCGGAGCCGTCGGGGTGCGAGGGGTGCGTCGTCGCGACGAGGTAGTCGACCTCGCCGAGCGCGAACGCCGCGTAGCGCGAGCGCATCAGCGCCTCGACCGTCGGCGCGAGCTCGCCGCGGTGGAGCGGGCGGCAGCACGCCGCGTAGGACACACCCGACGAGCAAGGGCAGGGCGCGGAGCCTCGCATCGGCGCTCTGCTAGCCGACCGTCGCGGCGAGGAGAACCGCGTTCGGCGCTTGTCTCGCGCCGCGGGTCGGGGCTAGTGGAGCCGCACATGGACGCGATACGAGTCCGGGGCGGCAAGCGCCTCGTCGGCACCATCCCGGTCAGCGGCGCGAAGAACGCCGCGCTGCCGATCCTCTGCGCGACCCTGCTCTCCGACGGCGAGAGCACGCTGCGCAACGTGCCCGCGCTCCGCGACATCGACACGACCGCCGCGCTGCTCGAGTTCATGGGCCGCAAGGTGTCGTGCGCGCCGCCGGTGGTCACGGTGGGCTCGCGCGGCCCTGTGCGGCCCGAGGCCCCGTACGAGTTCGTGAAGCAGATGCGCGCGAGCGTGCTCGTGCTCGGACCGCTGCTCGCTCGCTACGGCAAGGTGCGGGTCTCGTTGCCGGGCGGCTGTCAGATCGGCACGCGCCCCGTCGATCAGCACCTGAAGGGGCTCGAGGCGCTCGGCGCGACGATCCAGCTGTCGCACGGCTACATCCACGCCGAGTGCGGGCGGCTGAAGGGCGCCGAGATCGTCTTCGACATGCCCACCGTCACCGGCACCGAGAACTTGATGATGGCGGCGGCGCTCGCGAAGGGTCGCACGACGCTCGTCAACTGCGCCGAGGAGCCCGAGGTCGAGGAGCTCGGTCGCGTCCTCAACAAGATGGGCGCGCGGGTCGAGGGCGCCGGCACGCACGTGATGCACATCGAGGGCCGCGACGAGCTCGATCCGTTCGATCACGCGGTGATCCCCGACCGAATCGAGGCCGGGACGTACATGGTCGCGGCGGCGATGACCCGCGGCGACGTGCTCGTCGACGGCGCGCCGCTCGAGCACCTCGAGGCGCTGGTCGCCAAGCTGAAGCAGGCCGGCGTCGAGGTCTCGCGCGAGGAGGGCGGCGTGCGCGTGCGGGTGACCGACGAGCTCCGCGGGGTCGACGTGACGACGGCGCCCCACCCGGGCTTCCCGACCGACATGCAGGCGCAGCTGATGACGCTGATGACCCTCGCGAAGGGCAAGAGCGTGATCACCGAGACGATCTTCGAGAACCGCTTCATGCACGTCCCCGAGCTCGTCCGGATGGGCGCGAGCATCGACGTGCACGGGCACACCGCGGTCGTCACCGGCGTCGACTCGCTCGAGGGCGCGAGCGTGATGGCGACCGATCTGCGCGCCAGCGCGTCGCTGGTGGTCGCGGGCCTCGTCGCGAGCGGCGAGACCGAGGTGCGCCGCGTCTACCACCTCGACCGAGGCTACGAGCGCATGGAGGCCAAGCTCTCGCGCGTGGGCGCCGACATCGAGCGCGTGCGCGGCGCCGAGGGCTGAGTGCTCACCGTCGCCGTCCCGAAGGGTCGCATCCTCGCGAAGCTCGGCGCCGTGCTGACGCGCGCGGGGCTCGACGCGTCGCCGCTCGAGAAGGACGACCGCAAGCTCGAGCGCGCGACCGTCGACGGCCGGGTGCGCTACCTGTTCCTGAAGCCCGACGACGTGCCGACCTACGTCGAGTACGGCGCGGCGGATCTGGGCTTCTCGGGGCGCGACGTGCTCGACGAGCGCGGCTACGATCTCTACCGGCCGCTCGATCTCGGCGTCGGCCGCTGCCGCATGGTCGTCGCGCGCCCCGACGGCGATCGCACGATCCCGGAGGTGCCGCGCGTCGCGACCAAGTTCGCCAAGATCGCCGAGCGCCACTTCGCGCAGAGGGGTGTGCAGACCGAGATCGTCTATGTCGGTGGCTCCGTCGAGCTCGCGCCGCTGGTCGGCCTCGCCGACCTGATCGTCGATCTGGTCGAGAGCGGCGCGACGCTGCGCGAGAACCACCTCCACGAGGTCGAGACCGTGCTCGAGGTGGGCACGCTGCTCGTCGCGAACCGCGCCGCCTACAAGCTGAAGGCGGCCGAGATCGGTCCTTACGTCGACGCGCTCAGGCGCGTGACCTGAGCCGCGCGGGCGACCTGTCGGCGCGCTCGTCGGAGGATCGAGGCGGTGAACGCCGCCGCGATCTCGCTGCTCATCGCGCTCGTGGTGAGGGTCCGTCGAGCGGCGCGTCGTGGTGACCCCGTCGTCAGGCGCGCCCCGCGTGGACCTCACCGCTCGATCCGTCGACGATGACCCAGTCGCCGTCGCGCAGCGTCGTCGTGCCCGTACCCGTGCCCAGCACCGCCGGGATCCCGTACTCGCGGGCGACGATCGCGGCGTGCGACAGCGGCCCGCCCGTGTCAGCGACGACCGCGGCGGCGAGCCCGAACAGCGGCGTCCAAGTCGGATCGGTGTGCGGACAGACCAGCACGTCTCCCGCGCCGAGCGACGGGAACTCCCCGATCGAGCGAAGGATGCGCACAGGTCCCTCGGCGAGCCCGGGGCTCCCGGCGGCGCCCGCGACGACCGCGCCACCTCGGCGCGACGGAGGTCGTCGCTGGGCGCGCCAGGTGCTCACGGCCAGCTCGCGACGAGCGCGGCGTCGCGCCACGACCTGCCGCAGGTCCGCGCTGTCTCCGTCGAGCGCCGCGATGAGCTCGTCCACCCGCGCGTACGCCGCGTGGCTCGGGGCGCCCAGCGCGCCGCGCGTCGTGAGCCGTATGGCCAGCTCATCGACCGCGCCACGCGCGGCGGCGAACGCCTCTTCGATCGCGTACAGCGACGCCTCACGCGCCACGTGCGCGCGGCGGTACGCGGAGAGCGTTCGGTCGAACGTCCCTCGCAGCGCAGCCGGGAGCCGCTCGCGCACGCGCGCGCGAAGCTCGACGTGCCGCGCGGCCGCGGCCTCCGCGCGCCGTCCGGCCGCGCCGCGCTCGCCCGTGCGCACCATCACCGCGAGCGCCGCGTGGAGCGGCCCTCGATCCTCGCGCCATGACCGCGTCGAGAACGGGACGTACGCCCCCGCGGCGCGCGCGCCGTGCTCCGCGAGCAGCTCGTCGACGAGGTGCGCCACGTCCGGCCCGCCGGGCGCCGTCGCGAGCGCGTCGCGCACCTCGTCGGGCGCGGTCGACAGGTACAGCTCGAGGACGGCGGGCCGATCCAGGATCGCGTCCGCCACCCGCTGCAGCGCGAGCTCGATCTCGAGCGTTCGGTAGGACAGCCCTCCCAGCCAACCGGTGGGCTGGACCGGCAGGCGCGCCAGCCTCGACAGCGCGCCGAGCCACGCGCCGCGCAGGCTCATCGGCGCGATCACGTCGGTGAAGCGAACGCGCCCGGTCAACGCCGCGAGGTCCAGCGCGCCGCGCAACTGCACCGCGAGCGCGGCGTCGTCGAGCGCGCGCGGCTCGCGCGAGAGGATCTCGGCGCGCGGGGCCGCGACGGCCTCGAGCCACGCGTCGGGATCGCGAGCCCACGCGGCCTTCAGCGTCGCCGGCAGCGCGAGCAGCCGCGAGGTCGGGCGCGTCGGTGGCGGCAGGACCCGGGTGACGCCGTCCGCGTCCATGCAGAGCACCTCGCGCGCGTGCGGCAGCGCGAGGCCCGCCGCGCGCAGCATCTCCTGAAGCGCCTCGTAGCCCTCGACGACCGGCGCCTCGTCGATCGGCAGCGGCGCCGTGGGGTAGTGTTCGAGGATGTCGTCGAGCACGCGGCGCTGCGCTCGGGAGAGGCGCGCCGCCGGCTGCGCGCGGGTCGTGATCGGGCGGGACTGGAGCAAGAACAGCTCGGTCCCCGTCCACGCGAACTCGAGATCCTGAGGCGCGCCGTACAAGGCCTCCACGCGCTCACCCAGCGAGACGAGCGCGCGCAGGGCCGGGGCGTCCAGGCACGCGCGCGCGCGGAGCGCCTCGGGGACCGGCTCGGTGACCGTCCCCCCGCCCGCGCGCGCGACGATCCGCGTCTCCTTGGAGCCAACGCGCAGCTCGCGCACGAGCGCGCCCGCGCGGCCGAGTCGCCAGGAGTCGGGCGTCACGACGCCGCTGACGACGCTCTCGCCGAGCCCCCACGACGCGTTGAGCAGCAGCTCATCCGCGCGCCCGCCCACGGGATCGCGCGTGAAGAGCACCCCGGCCACCAGGGGCTCGACCATCTCCTGCACCACGACGGCCAGCGCGACCTCGGCGTGATCGAACCCCTGTCGCGCGCGGTAGGAGATCGAGCGCGCGGTCCACAGCGACGCCCAGCACCGGCGGACGGCCTCGCAGATCGCGTCTGCGCCGAGGACTCCCAGGAAGGTCTCCTGCTGTCCGGCGAAGCTCGCGTCAGGGAGGTCCTCGGCCGTCGCCGACGACCGCACGGCCACCTGCCCGATCCCGTCCACCCGCGCGCGCAGCGGCACCTCGAGCGCGCCGAGCGGCACGCGGAGGAAGACCTCGCGGATCATGGCCGCCGCGGCCTCGCACGCGTCCGCCTCTCCGCTCGCCACTCCGCGCGCGGAGAGCGCCGCCTCGATCGCCGGCCAGGCGTCGGCCGCGGCCACCGCGGCCCGGTACGCCGCTGCCTCGATGACGAACCCACCGGGGAGCGGGACGCCCGCGCGCAGCAGCTCGCCCAGGCTCGCGCCCTTGCCGCCCACCCGGCCCACGTCACCGCGTCCCACCTGATCGAGCTCGATGATCATTGCATGCACCATGATTTCATGTCACTATACGTGCAATGAAATCCAGACGCAAGTCGAGGCGTGGTTACGAGAGCGCGCTCCGGCAGCGCCAGGAGGAGGAGACGAGGGCGCTGATCCTCCAGGCGTTCGGGGAGCAGGTCCGCGCGTCTCGCGCGGGCGAGTTCTCGCTCCCCGAGGTCGCGGCGCGGGCCGGGGTCTCCGTGCGCACGCTGTACCGTCACTTTGGCAGCCGTGAGGGCCTGTTGGACGCGCTGCAAGCGCACGCCGCGGCGCAGGTCACGCCGTCGCTCCCCACCTCTGTCGACGAGCTGCTCGGGCTCGCGCCGACGCTGTTCGCGACGTTCGACGCCCACGCGCCGTGGGTCGAGGCCATGGTGCGGTCGGGCCCGGTGTCCGAGCTGCGGGCCGCGGGGAAGCCCCGGCGCGTCGCCTTGTTTCGCGCGCTCACGGCGCCGCTGGTCGAGGGGCTGCCGCAGGGCGACGCCGCCGCCGTGCAGGCGCTCATCAAGCACCTCGTCAGCGCCGAGACCTGGCTCGTGCTGCGCCGTGACTTCGGCGTCGACGGACCCACCGCGGGCCGCGCGGTGGCGCGCGCGCTCCGCGCCCTCGTCGCGCAGCTGGCCGAGGAGCACCGGGCCACGTCACCCTCGCGCCGCGCGCGCCGGAAGGTGGCAGCAGACTGACATCCATCCATGCCCGCGCCGGCCGCACCCGTGGCAAACTTCGGAGACCATGTCGCAACGCCTGGTCCGAGCCGTCGCCGCGCTCCCCGCCTTGCTGCTCGTCCAGGCGTGCGGCGCGGCGGACGATCCCGCCCGGGAGCTCGAGCAGCCGCCGACCGCCGAGCGCTCCTCGGCGCTGGTCGCCTACGACTGCGGCGAATCGATGGACACCGGGTACAGCAACGGCAAGCCCTTCGCCATCACCGTGGTCACGGTCGACGGCGAGCCCGTCGAGGTGCAGACGGCCAACGCCTTCTTGACGATGGCGAAGGCCGCCGAGGGCGCCGGCGTCGACCTGCGCCTCAACAGCGGGTTTCGCACGATGGCCGAGCAACAGTATCTCTACGGTTGCTACATCAATTGCAACTGCAACAGCTGCAACCTCGCCGCGGAGCCTGGCTACAGCAACCACCAGAGCGGTCACGCGCTCGACATCGACACGAGCGGCGGCGCGGCCGCGTGGCTGTTCGCGAACGCGTCCAAGTTCGGCTTCGCCAACACCGTCCCGAGCGAGAGCTGGCACTGGGAGTGGTGGGGCGGAGGCTCGCCCCAACCCTACTGCGGGGCGCCGCCGCCGTGCGACCGCTCGGCCGGTGGGCTCACCTTCAGCTGCGACGGACCGCAGGCGGGCATGGAGTGCGTCAAGGTCGACGAGCCCGGGGATCCCGACTCGTGGGCCGACAACCACCTCTGCGGCCCCGCGGGGCTGGGGATGAAGTGGTCGTTCGCCGGCCCCCTCGCGGGGATGGACTGCACCCTGGTCGCCGAGGGGGCCGAGCCGCACGCCGCCGCCTGGGCCGACAACCACGTCTGCCTGCCGCCGCAGAGCCCGATCATCCTCTCCTGGTCGAGCGCGGGGCCGGTCGCCGGGCAGGCCTGCGTACAGTGGAACGAGCCCGCCGATCCCAACTCATGGGCTGACAACTACCTCTGCGTCGCCCCGCGCACGGCGTTCTCGAGCGGGCCGTTCACCTTCAGCGGCGCGGGGCCGGTCGCCGGCCTGACCTGCGAGAGCGTCGACGAGCCCGGCGATCCCGACACGTGGGCCGACAACTACCTCTGCAGCAGGGGCGATTTCGGGCTGCGCTGGTCGCACGCCGGCCCCGTGCCCGGGATGACTTGCACCAACATCTACGAGCAGGCCGAGCAGGAGCCCGCGGTGTGGGCTGACAACTTTCTCTGCGCGCCCGACCAGACGCCGTGGACCTTCGCCTGGTCGACCGCGGGGCCGCTGGCCGGCAAGACCTGCGTCAGGTGGTACGAGGCCGCCGATCTCGCGGGCTCGTTCGGTGACAACTGGCTCTGCTACGAGCCAGTGCGCGACTTCTCGGCCGGAGGGTTCAGCTTCAGCGGAGACGGCCCCGAGCCGGGCGAGTCGTGCGTCAACGTCGCCGAACCCGACGATCCCGACTCCTGGGCTGACAACCACTTCTGCAGCGCCCAGCCGATCGGGATGAAGTGGTCGTCGAGCGGGCCCGTCGACGGCATGCGGTGCACGCCCGTGACCGAGCCAGCCGAAGCGGACGCGAAGGCCTGGGCCGACGACCACCTGTGTGTCCCGCCCGACGCGCCCTGGTCGTTCACGTGGAGCTCGGCGGGACCGCTGCCGGGCAAGTCCTGCGTGCGGTGGTTCGAGCACGCGGAGCCTGGCGTCACGTGGAGTGACAACTGGATGTGCGCCGAGCCCGCCCCGTCGAAGCCCGGCGGCGCCGCCGGGAGCGCTGGCTCGGCGGGCGCGGGCGCGGGGGGCGCCAAGGGGGGAGCGGGGGGCGCGGGCGCCGGGCACGCGCGGTCGGGCGCGCCGGGCGCGGGCGCCACCGGAGGCAAGACGAACACGGTGATGAGCACGGAGCAGAGCGAGTCATCCGCCGCGTGCGGGGTGACCGCGCCGACCGGGCGATGGCGAGCTTGGCCGCTGATGGCGCTGGCTGGCGCGGTCGGCGCGGCGCGGCGCCGTCGAGCCCGCGGGCGGTGAGCGGCGGCAGAGCGTCGCACCGGCGACGTCGTGCCCATAGGGTTCACGCCACCCCGCGCAGCGCCCACTCGAACCCCTGACGCACCTCCGCGAGGCCATAGCCGTTGCGCAGCATGACGAAGCGCGCGCCGCCCGCCCTCGCCGCTACCTGCAACGCCCGGGTCTCCTTGTGGCTCGCGAACCTCGTCGCGAGCACGAAGTCGAAGTTGCCCCCTTTGATGCGCTGGCAGAGGCTCTGAACGGCTCGTGGCTTGCCGGCCTCGACCCAATCGAGTGACACCAGCCGAAACGATGTCTCGAGCGCGGCGCGGCGCTCCTCTCGCAACGCCCCGCCGAAGATCACGGCGCGCTGCCCCGCCACGCGGCCCCAGAACCGCCAGTCATCCCCGGGGCCGTCATCCTCCACGTCCGCGTCGACGTGCGGCGGCTCGACGACGTTCGCCCGAGGCTCCGTCGTCTTCAGACGACGCTCCGACTCCGCGCTGCGAGGGTCGAGTTCGTCGGCCAGCCTGGTGGCCTGGGCAAGCCAAGACCCCTCATCGGGCGAGTGCGCCCGCGCGAGGCCGTTGACCGTGCCGGGGCGTCGCGACGAGGAGTACGCGGCGAGAAGCGCGAAGACCCTCCCGGTCTCGCCGCGGCCCGCCTGGTCGTCGATGGCGCGCATCCACGCCGTCAGGTAGGCGAGCCAGCGGCGTCGACCCGAGTCGCCCATGCGATCCCAGCGTTTCCAGTTGTCAGCCTGGCATCCTTCCAGCAGGCGGGCCGCGTCTTCTTGCGGGGCGTTCGACGGACGCCCGACGTGCTGCAGCAGCGTCCGCAGGTAGGGCACGTCGTCCTGACGAGGCGCCGTCTCCTCTGCGGATCGACGCTGGAGCAGCCTGATTTGCCTGCTCAGCTCGTCCTGGGTCAGCGGCACCCCCACATCGTTCGCCCGCGCGGGCGGCCGCAGGTCGCCGTCCTCCACGAGCGTCGCGCGCGCGGGCGGCCCGTCGAGGGGCGCCGCGGCCGCCTCCTCTGCCTCGAGCGACAGGTCCTCTGACTGCGGAGCGTGCTGTTGGCTCGAGATGCTCGGGATGGGGCTCGAGGGTTCGACGCTCGCGGGCGCCGTGGCGCGCGGATCGGTCGTGGAGGCGTCGACGTTCGCGCCCCACGCGCGCCGCGCGCGGGAGAGACGGGCGAGCAGGCCACCGGAGAGAGCGTGGAGGAGGTGACGGAGAGTCGGCACGCAGTCCAGACGCCTGCACACGCGCGCATCTGACAGCTAGTACCGCGCGAGCTCGGCCGCCGACCGGACCTGCTCCACCCGCGCGACGGACAATTCGTCGCCGCAAATTGGGCACCGAGGTGGCCCCCGTGCGAATCATTCGGTGCGGGCCAGGCCCCGCGCGGAGGCGAGTCATCATGGCTACTTTCATCGGGAGTTGGGCGAGGCGCATGCTCTTCGGGGCGATCGCCGGCGGCGCGTTGAGTCTGGCGATGCCCAACGTGGCCCACGCGAAGGCGGACGACAGCAAGACCGAGAGCCACGAGAAGGCTCCGAAGAAGGCCGACAAGGCGAAGAAGGCGACCAAGAAGAAGGGCCACGCCAGCGGCAAGAAGTCCGCGTCTCACAAGAAGACGGACAAGAAGGCCGACAAGAAGCCCGCCGCCAAGGACGAGCCCAAGCAGGACGATAAATCGGACGACGACAAGTCCGAGCCGAAGAAGACCCCGGCGCTGTCGAAGGGCGCGAGCACCGCCGGTGACTTCGACGACGACAAGGAAGACAAGGCCGAGAAGGCCGAGAAGAAGCCCGCCGAGAAGAAGGCGAAGAAGACCGCGAAGAGCGGCCACGCCAAGGACTCGAAGGGCAAGAAGCACGCTGCAAAAAAAAAGAGTGTCACCAAGACCCAGTAGAGATCGTCAGGCAGACGGGTGAGGGCCTCAGCCTCTCTCTCACCCGCTGCGACGGCGCCCTCGAAGAGCGCGCGCGACAGGACCTGAGCGTCCTGTTGCGGCCGCTCTCGGCCGCCAGGCCCGCCGCGCTCGCCGCGCCGGGACCCAGGGGCGAGATCGCTCCGCAAGTGAAGCTCGTCGACGCGGGCCTCGTGACGAGGATGCAGGCGATCGCGCGCGAGTTTCGCGGCAAGAAGGTCCACGTGATCTCTGGCTACAGGCCGCAGAGCGACGGAAGTCATCACAAGCTCGGCAAGGCGATGGATGTGCGCGTCGACGGCGTCGCCAACGAGCGCCTCGTCGCGTTCTGTCGGAGCCTCTCTGACACCGGCTGCGGCTACTATCCCAACAGCTCGTTCGTGCACGTGGACGTCCGACCGCGGGGCACGGGCCACGTCTACTGGATCGACGCGTCGGGGCCCGGCGAGCGCGCGCGCTACGTGGCCGCGTGGCCCCCTCCCAAGGGCTCGCCGGCCGCCGAGATCCCGCGGCCCGATCACGCCGCGCCCACCGACGAGCACCTCCACGACGCGGCGGACGGCAAGAGCGGGCACGGCGTCGGCGAGAGCGATCGCGACGTCGAGGCGAGCGAGACCCCGGTCGACACGGCGGGATGAGGCGCTTCGACTTTCCTGTCTCGTTCGACGTCCGCGATCGGCGCTGCGTGGTCATCGGCGGGGACGCCGAGGCGACCGACAAGGCAGGGCGCCTGCTGCGCGCGGGCGCCAGGGTGCAAGTGGTCGCCGAGGAGGTGACACAAGAGCTCGCCGCCCTCGCCGGAGCGGGCGCGATAGGCTGGGCGGCGCGATCGTGGACGCCGAGGGATCTCGTCGGCGCGTTCGCCGTGATCGTCGCGCCCGACGAGCGCGCCAGCGCGGACGACGTCGCGGCGCGGCGGGATCAGCTGGGTTACTTGTTGTGCGTCATCGACGGCCCCGAGCCGTCTGATTTCGCGAGCCCGGCGCTGCTGCGCGCGGGAGATCTCACGATCACCCTGTCGACCGGCGGGCGCGCACCCGCGCTCGTGTCCCGGCTGCGGCGGGACCTCGAGACCGTGCTCGCGACGCCGCGGATGGCCGAGTTTCTGGAGGCGCTCGCCCGACGCCGTGAGGCCGCGCCACCCGGCGCCAGGAGCCGGGTGGGCAAGGAGTCGATCGAGGGATTCCGTGTAGACGCGACGATCACGTATCCAGCCTGGTTCGAGCGCGCCGCGAAGGCGCCCGCCGCCGCGGCGAAGACGGCGAGGGCGAAGAGACCAGCGAAGACGACCGAGGGCGCCGACGGCGCTCCGGCGACGAAGCGCCCGCGTCGCGCTGACCGTCCCGCGCGCTGAGGCGGCGGACCGGACTCGGAGCGGCGCATGCCCCCGGCGACGGCGACGTCGTGAGCCACGCTCGAAGCGCTCGTGGGCGATCCGTCGCCGCCAGCGGCGAGACCTGAGTCGAGGGCTGGCTCCCCGAGCGCCGACGCGCGCGCCCGCCTCGAGGAGCCCTCCGCTCACAACAGCCGATCGAGCGGCGCGTACTCGAGCCCGTGCGCCTCGGCGACGCCCTTGTACGTGACCTGCCCCTTGTACACATTCATCCCCTTGGCGAGCGCCGGATCGGCCTTCATCGCGTCGACGACGCCGAGCCTCGCGATGGCCTCCGCGTACCGGATGGTCGTGTTGGTGAGCGCCCAGGTGCTCGTCTGGGAGACGGCGCCCGGCATGTTCGCCACGCAATAGTGTACGACACCGTGCACCTCGTAGGTGGGGTTGTCGTGCGTGGTCGGGCGGCAGGTCTCGATGCAACCGCCCTGGTCGACCGCGACGTCGACGACCACGGTCCCCTTTTCCATCTGGCCGATGAGCCCCTCGGTGACGAGCCTCGGCGCCTTCGCGCCCGGCACGAGCACGGCCCCGACGACGAGATCGGCCCGGCGACACGACTCTTCGATGTTGACAGGGTTCGAGTACAAGGTCTCGATCGCGCCGCCGAACACGTCCTCGAGGTGCGCCATCGTCTCGGCGCGCACGTCGAGCACCGTCACCTGAGCGCCCATGCCGACCGCGATCGTCGCGGCGTTCTTGCCGACGACGCCGCCGCCCAGGATGACGACACGACCGCGCCGCGTGCCGGGGACTCCGCCCAGCAGGATGCCCTTGCCGCCGTGCTCCTTCTCGAGGTGCGTCGCGCCGACCTGCACCGCCATCCGCCCGGCGACCTCGCTCATCGGCTTCAACAGCGGCAGGGAGCCGTCGCCGAGCTCGATCGTCTCGTAGGCGACCGCGGTCACCCTCTTCTTCATCAGCTCGCGCGTCAGCTCGGGCTCGGGCGCGAGGTGCAGGTACGTGTAGAGGATCTGCCCCTCGCGAAAGTGGTCGAACTCGGCCGGGAGCGGCTCCTTCACCTTGACCACCATGTCGGCGGCCCACGCGTCGGCCGCGGTCTCCACCACGCGCGCGCCCGCGGCGACGTAGAGCTCGTCGCTGATGCCGCTGCCGAGGCCCGCGCCCCGCTGCACCCACACCTCGTGCCCGCGCGACGTCAGCTGGCGGACGCCAGCCGGGGTCATGCCAACACGGTACTCGCGCGTCTTGATCTCCTTCGGAACACCGATCTTCACGGTTCGTCTCCTTGTGTGCGCGCGCTCGACGCGTCGCGCGCGCGGAACCTACACGAAGCACACGTACACGCGGAGCGAGTTCGCATGCCGCGCCGCGTAGAAACGCGCGAAATCTGCCGCGGACGCGACGCGTCGAGTCACGCGCTCTCGAGGAACGGCGCCCACGCGGGGTGGGCGTCACCGTGCCCCAGCAGGATGCGGGCGACGGTCGACCAGCGAGGTCGACCGGGCGCCTGTCGCAGGCGCATCCCCGCGTCGTCGAGCGAGCGCGCGCCCTTCTTCAGGTTGCACGGTTTGCACGACGTCACGAGGTTCTCCCAGGTGTCGGCGCCGCCCCGTGAGCGGGGCACGACGTGGTCGATGTTGAGCTCGCGCATCGGCGGACGCTTGCCGCAATACTGACACTGGTGCCCGTCGCGCAGCATCACGTTGCGACGCGACAGTCGTACGACGCCGCGCGGCCGCTTGTCGTAGCGACACAGGTGGACGACGCGCGGGACCTTCAGCACGCCCGACACGATCGGCACGGCTGGATGGTCGTCGGCGGGGCGTCTGCGCCAGGCGTCGAAGTCGTAGAGCTCGCCGTCCTCGAGGGCCATGGCGGTGCCTCCGTACAGGAGCACGAACGCGCGCCTGGCGCAGGTGACCTGCACCGGCTCGTAGAACCTGTTCAAGACCAGCACGGGGAGCGCCAACACGTCGGGCATCGGGACCTCGTTCGCGGCGCGATTGTGTCACCAAACCGCGCGTTGGCCAGCGGCGTTCTCGCGCGATCGCCCCGCGCGCTGACGGCCGCCCGGCGCGCGTGCTATGGCGCGCGTTCGATGCGTCTCTCGCCCTCGCTCGCCCTCGCCGCGCTCGCGCTCGTCGCGTGCGGAGGCTCGTCCAGCGAGACGCCGTTCCCTCAGAGCGTCGCCGACATGACGAGCGATCCCGTGCTGCGACGGCCTCGCCCCGGCGCGAGCGCGTCGCCGATGACGCCGGCCCGTCGTCGAGGCCAGCCCGTCGGCGCGCCGTGAGCGACGACGACGAGCGCCGCGCCGGCCACGCGTCGGCGTATCCGCTGTCGCGCCTCGCGCCGCCGTTCGCGCTCGTCGACGTCGCCCGCGAGATCGAGCAGGCCGACTCGATGCTCGGCGCGGTCGTCTCGGCCGAGCTCACGCTGCTCGCCGATCAAATCAGGGCGCTGCAGGCGCGCGCCGCGGAGGTGCTGAGCCGCGCGCAGCGAGACTCCGAGCTCCACCGCGTCGAGTGCCGCTTCAAGAAGCTGCCCGGAAAGAGCTACCACCTCTACGAACGGCCCGGCGGCGCGCGCTATTTCTCGCAGCTGTCGCCCGACGACTGGCGTGGCGCGCCGCCGCACGCGTTCGTCGGCACCTTCCGCCTCGAGGCGGACCTCTCGTTCAGCGAGTCCGGCGCGGCGCGCGAGAGGATCGAGCCCCGCGGGCTCGCCGACGCCCTCCGCGGGGACCGCTGACGCCCTCCTCGAGCGCGCTCGTCGTGGGGCCGCGAAATCCTCGTTGAACGGCCGCACTGTCCAGGTCAGGATGGCGCGACCATGAACCGTCCCACCTTTGTTGCCCTGATCTTCGCGCTCTCCACCTCGGCCTTCGTCGCGTGCGGCAGCCGCGACGACGATCCGGCCGATCCCGGCGGCTCGTCCTCCGCGGGCACCTCGTCCGGCGGCTCGTCGAGCGGCGGCACGTCCGCGGCTGGCACGTCGAGCGGCGGCACGTCGAGCGGCGGCACGTCGAGCGGCGGCACGTCGAGCGGCGGCACGTCGGGCGGCGGCGAGAACACCGCCGCGCTCTGCGCCGACAAGCTCGACAACGACGGCGACAAGTTCATCGACTGCGACGACAAGGACTGCTGCTCGCTCGTCGACTGCAAGGCGACCGCCCCGACGTCGTACTGCGGCAAGGGCGGCGGCACGGGCGGCAGCGGCGGCTCGTCGAGCGCGACCGGCGAGAACACCTTCGCGCTCTGCTCGAACGGCGGCGACGACGACGGCGACAAGTTCGCCGACTGCGAGGACAAGGAGTGCTGCAAGCTCGTCGACTGCGCCGCCACCGCGCCGACCTCGTACTGCGGCAAGCAGGCGGCCAACGCGGAGAACACCGTCGCCAAGTGCACCGACGGCACCGACAACGACATGGACAAGTACACCGACTGCGAGGACAGCGGCTGCTGCGACGTGGTCGACTGCAAGACGTCCGCGCCGACCTCGTACTGCGGCAAGAAGGGCACGGGCGGCAGCGGCGGCAGCGGCGGCTCGTCGAGCGCGACCGGCGAGAACACCGCCGCGCTCTGCGCCAACGGCGCCGACGACGACGGCGACAAGTTCATCGACTGCGAGGACAAGGAGTGCTGCAAGCTCGTCGACTGCGCCACCAGCGCGCCGACCTCGTACTGCGGCAAGCAGGCGCTCAACGGCGAGAACACCGTCGCCAAGTGTACCGACGGCACCGACAACGACGGCGACAAGTACACCGACTGCGAGGACGGCAACTGCTGCGACGTGGTCGACTGCAAGACGACCGCCCCCGAGTCGTACTGCGGCAAGAAGGGCGCTGGCGGGTCGAGCGCGGGCGGCGCGGGCGGCTCGAGCGCGGGCGGGTCGAGCGCGGGCGGCTCGAGCGCTGCGGGCGCGGGCGGCTGATTCGCGCTGTCGGGGCGGCGCTCACCGTCGCCCCGATGTCACATGCAGGCACCCCTTCCAGACGATCCGGTCACGACGAGCGGTGAGCCCGCGCCGCAGCGTCGACGCACGCTCGCGGCGCTGCGGCGGCCGCTGGTGTTCACGTTCTTCGTCGCGCTCGTGGTGCACACCCCGTTCACGCCGCTCTTCCCGCTCTTGCGCGTGCTGCAGCGGGCGGCGCTGCTGCGCGAGGACAAGCGCGACTGGGACTACAAGGACGAGTCGAAGCCCGATCTGTCCGTCCCCATCGAGCTCGTCCAGCTGCCGCCCAAGCCCGACGCGCCCGGCGGCGACGCGGTCGCGCTGCCCGCTGACAAGCCCGCACCCAAGGCGCCGCAGCAGCCCGACTCACCCCCCCAGAAGTCCGAGGTCAAGCTCGGCGCCGGCAAGACTGCAGAGAGCCCGCCGAAGGACGGCGATGACAAGGCTGTGGGGCCCGGCGAGAAGGAGAAGAAGGCCAAGCTCGACGACAAGAAGCGCAAGGACGGCGACGACAGAAAGGACGAGGTCGGCCTCAAGGGGACGACGGCCAAGCTCGCCGGAAAGCCCAACGTCTCCCTGGCCCTGTGGTTCGAGCCGATCCGCACGCACGAGCTCGCCAAGGTCGCCGACAAGCTGTTCGCGTGCGCGCCCGAGTGGCGACCCTTCATCGCCGAGGGGATCTCGCCGCTCTCCGATCTCGAGGGGGTGCTCGTCGTCGGGCCCAAGCTGTCGGACGCGTCGAAGATGACCGCCGCGGTGCAGCACAGGCTCGAGCCGGAGCGCATGAAGGGGGTCGCGGACGCCATCGTGCAGCGGACGGGAGGCGGCTGGTACGAGCCCGAAGTCGCGCGCGTGCGCCTGATGAAGCACGATCGCGCGATGTTCACGCACCCAACAAGCATGATCTTCCTGACACCGAAGGATTCTTACAAGGCGATCCACGCCTCCAGGGATCCAATGTCGCTGCCGCCCTCTGGTGGCCGCGCGCTCGCCGTGTCGCTGCAGAAGCCGGCGCGCCCGCTGAAGAAGCTCGGCCTGCGCCTGCCCGACCGCCTCACCGAGCTTCGCCTCGACGTCTTCGCCAACCCCGACGGGTCGGCCGACATGCAGCTCGATTTCGAGGACGTCGGCGAGGCAGAGGCTCGCGCCGACGCGAAGCTCGTGACGGCGACGGTGCAGAGCCTGTTCGCCGATCTGTCGAGCGTCACGCGCACGGTCGACGCGCTCGTCGACGACGGGGGCAACGACGCGACGCTGCGGCTGCCAGAGGTGTCGTTCGACGCCGTCGAGAAGCGCCTGACCGCGACCGCACACTTCGACACGCGCCAGACCAGCAAGATGCTGTCGCTGCTCGGACGCGTCGTGTGCGCGAAGCCGAAGGCGAAGGCGACGAAAGAGTGAACGGGGTGTCCAGCCTGGCCTAGCCTCCGTCGCCGCTGCCAGCGTCGCTGTCGTCAGGTCGTGTAGGACTGGACGGGGTGACCGTGAGCTTGGTGAACGCTCCCACGAAGTAGAGCTCGTGGTCCAGGCTGGCGCCCATGAAATCCGCGTCGCGGCTGTCCGGGCTGCGCTCGCCGACGATAGACCATGTGTTGGTCGTCATGTCGAACCTCCAGAGCTTGCCCGAGGCGGAGACCTGCGTGGCGGAGACCTTGTCGGCGAGCACGAGCAGGTAGAGCGCGTCGTCGTGGACGATGGAGGTGTAGACGCCCGGATCGAGCTTCAGCTGCGGCTCGGGCGCGGCGGACCAGGCGCTGGTAGCGGGCGCGTAGCGCTCGAGCAGCGGGCCCGCGGCGATGCCGAGGA
Organism: Myxococcota bacterium; assembly: GCA_963169165.1. Taxonomy (GTDB): domain Bacteria; phylum Myxococcota_A; class Polyangia; order Polyangiales; family Polyangiaceae; genus JADLFU01. The sequence goes on from CAUJFL010000425.1 coordinate 35,387, forward strand.
AGACCGCCAGCTCGCCCCTCAGCGTCGCCGAGCCGAACAGCCAACGCGGCGACGGCATCTGTGGCGCGAGCGACCAGCTGTCGCCGACCGGATCGTAGACGAGCATCTGGCGCTCTTCGTCCTTGGCGCTCGAGGTCCAGTCGGTCGAGTAGCCGCCGACGACGTAGAGCTTGCCCCCGAGGGCGTGGACGGCGCTGCCGCCCCGGGGCGCGGGGAGCTTGGCGAGGGAGGTCCACGTGTCGGTCTTCGAGTCGTAGACGGCGGCAGAGTCGAGGGGGCGAAACAGGTCCTCCGTGGTGTTGTGAACGCCGCCCAGCAAGTAGACCTTGTCACCGACGACCGCGGGCCAGACGCCGTCGCGGTCGTCGGGGATGGGGGCGCGGATCGACCAGCTGTCGGCCGCCACGTCGTAGCACTCGACCTGAGGCGTCCCGCGGAGGAGGTTGGCTCCGTTGAACCCGCCGATGGCGCACACGAGCCGGTCGCCCACCGAGCGGAGCCAGGCGGAGCGGGGCTTGGGCCACGCCGCCCCCCGCGTCCACGTCTTCGTCGCGGGATCGTACAGCTCGACGGCGCTGGCGTAGTTGCCGCGGGGGTCGAGGCCGCCCATCACGAGGAGCTTGCCCGCGGCGGCCAGCAACGTCGTGCCGACTCGCTCGGTCGGCGGCGGGGTCAGCGCCTCGAGGGATCTCGTGCCCTGGTCGAAGCGCTCGAAATGCATCTCGAACGACGCCGAGAGCGTGCCGCCGTCCGCGAGGTCTCCGGCCAGCTTCGTCAGCTCTTCTTGCTCGGCGGGGGTGCAGCGCCCGAGCAGCAAGGGAAGGATGACGCCAGCCGCGGTCACCGCCAGAGCTCGCCCGGGACGCGTGCGGAGGGTGTCGCGCATCAGGCCAGTGTAGCGTGGGCTCCCCGCCGCGCGCGAGAGCCGTCGGCGACGCCCGCGGGACCTACTTGCGGTAGAGCTGGCGGACGATCGTGTAGGGGCGGTGCTTGACCTCGTGGTGGATCTTGGACAGGTACATTCCGAGCAGGCCGAGGCAGAAGATCGTGATGCCGCCGAGCAGCCAGATCGAGACGATCAACGACAACCAACCCTCGAGCAGGGCCTCGAAGAAGAGCGCGCGGATCACCATCCAACCCGCCGCGCCCGTCGCCCCCAAGGTGATCAGGCTGCCCAGATAGAAGATCAAGACCAGCGGGCGGCTGCTGAAGGAGGTGATGGAGTCGATCAGCAACGTCAGCTTGCGCGTGAACGTGTAGGTCGAGGGCGAGTGCGAGCCCTTCACGATCGGCATGGGGCTCTGCGCGAAGCCCGTGATCACCCACAAACCTCCCATCACCGCCTCGCGCTCCTGGTGCTGGACCAGCGCCTCTACGTAGCGGCGCCGCATGAGCCGCGCGGTCACCACGTTGCGCGGCAGAGGGTGGGTCGAGAGCCAGTTGAAGATCGTGTAGAAGAACCAGCCTGTGACGCGCTCGAAGGTCCTCCCCTTGCGAGTGGTCTGCACCCCGTAGACCACATCGGCGCCCGTGGCCTCCAGCGCCTCGTGGAAGCGGGCGAGCCACTCTGGCTCCTCTTCGAGGTCGACGTCGAGCAGGTAGACCAGCTCGCCGCGCGCGTGCATGAGGCCCGTCATCATCGCCTTGGCGTGCCCGAAATTGCGGGAGAGATCGACGACCGTGACGCGAGGGTCCTCGAGGTGGAGCGCGACCGCGAGGTCGAGCGCGTCGTCGGGTGAGCCGTCGTTGACGAAGACGATCTCCCAGTCGGACCCGACCAGCTGCTCGGCCGCCGCCCGCGCGCGTGCGTAGAACTCACGCACGCAGGGCGCCGAATAGTACAGCGTGGCGACGATGGAGAGCCTCATCGGCCGGGCTTCCGGGGAGCTGGGTCAGCGATAGACGTAGACGGTGAAGTCGTAGGTCCCGTAGTCCTGCCTGATCACGATGTTGCGCGAGAGATCGCGCTTGAGGAAGGCCGCCGCCGAGTCGAAGGGCAGGTGGAACAGATCCTCGCGCTCCCAGTCGACGTGCTTGGTCATCGCGTTGAACGCCAGTCCCCGGCGCGCGTGCGGCCACAGCTTTCGGAGCAGGGTCTGGGCGTAGTCGAAGCAGGTCTCGAAGCTCAGCGCGCCCTTGTTCGTGAAGAGGCCGTTGACGACGACGTAGTCGTACTCGCCGAGCTGGGCCTCGGGCTGCAAGAAATCCATCTGGATATAGGGCACGCCCGGGAACTTGGCGCGCGAGAGCGCGAGGAACTTCTCGGAGATGTCGAGGCCGGTGTAGTCGATGCCCTCGACCCCCTTGTCTCGCAGGTAGGCGAGCAGGGCCGAGGCGCCGCACCCGAAGTCGAGCAGCGAGACTCGCTCCCCGGGGTGAGGCTTTATCAAACCCATCATGACTTCGTAGCGCGTCTCGGCCGCCTGTGCGCTCGACCAGTCGACCCCGCGGTGGGTGTCGCCGTGCTCGTCGAGGCAGCGCTCGCAGTGGTCACGCTGGAGGATCTGAGGGGAGGGGGTGGTCATCGGGCGCGTGCCTCGGGGTTGGAAGGTGTTGGCAGGTTGGGAGCGTGAGCGCGGAGCCACATTCAGCGCGTCGACTCGAGCGGCGCCCGGACCGGTGTGCAAATGCAGGTCGGGGCGAGTTCGGCATACGCGTGAAGTGGGAGCGGAGCTGGCAGTCGCTGGCTGGCTCGGAGGTAGCGCATGGCTCCCATCGGGCCAAGCGGATTCGTGCTCGGTACGCGGTCCTCGGCGGGCCCGCGCGGCCCGGCGCGCGCGACGGCGCTGGAGCCCATGCGCGCTAGCTCGGCGTTCGCGACCGAACACTGTGGTGGCGCCGGGGCGGTGACGGCGAAGGCTCCGAGCTGGTCTGAGCCTTCGCCTCGTCACCGCAGCGAGAACGTCCATCCGAGCGCGACGTCGTCGCCGCAGAACGCCTCGAACCTCGCGCTCTCGAGCGCCTTCGTCGCGCAGTCGGCGGCCTCTCTCCTGGACGAGGGGCTCCCGGTCAAGCTCACTTTTTTCACGCGGCCGTCGTCCGACACCAGCAGCTCGGTCTTCAGCGTGACCGCCTCGTCGGTGCGGCCGCCCAGCAGGTAGCAACGCTTCACGTCGTCGCCGAGCTTCGACATCTTCTCGCGCACGCCGGGCGGCTGGCGCGGGGTCCCGGGCGCGCAGGGCGCGGGGCCGGTCGGCTTGGGCGGGGGCGCGGCAGGTGGTTGGGCCGGCGGCGGCGTCGACGAGCAGGCGGCGAGCCACAGCGAGCAGGCGAAGATCCGCGCGGGCGACATCCCCCGACGAGAGCGCGGATCGCGCCGCGCCTCAACGCCCTCCTCCGCTCAATCGCGCGCGGCCAGCGCGACCACCCGGGCCCAGGCGTCGGGGACGGGATCCTCGCCGTCGGCGACCGAGTAGCCGCAGTCGCCGCGCTCGGCGGCCGCGACGAGGGCCTCTCGCGGCGCACCGATCAAGACTGTTGCGCTGTCGCAACGTTCTTCCGGTGAGGTCGTCACGACGAAGGTGCGGGCGTCGGCCACCACGCGCGGGGCCTCTCCCGCCGCGAGCCGCGCCCGCGTGACCTCGAAGCCCACGGCGTCCAGCAAGGCGCCGAGCGCGCTCCACGCCGCCTCTGGCCCCTCTGTGAAGAGCGTCACGCTCCGGCCGAGGCGCGGCGCTCGCCGAGAGGCGACCCACGCGAGCCTCGGGCGCGCGTCGGACCGGAGCGGACGAGCGTTGCCGTCACGCAACGACACGCTGAACAGCTCCGGCGGCGTCGCCCTGGTCGACCACGACACCCACGCGCGCGTCCCGTCCGGGCCGAGGCACGCGCCGTGGCTCGCGCCCACGGGCAGCCTGGCCTTCAGCGGCTTCTGCGCGCCGACCCACAGCTCGTGCGCGCCGCCCACCACGCGCAGCTCCACGCCCAGCCCCCGCGCGCCCTTCACGCGCGCGCCCGGCGCCAGCGGCTGTCGGCAGGGCTCGTCGGGCTCGGCCGGCGCGGGCGGGTGGTGCAGCCCCATCGTCGGCGACTCGACGAGCGTCCACGCGCCCGGCGTGCGGCGATCGGTGCGGTACTGGACGGTGGTCACCTGCGCGAAGCCGCGCTCGACGGGGCGCGGCTCGACGTTGGAGACGACGCCGCGGAGCGCGCGCGAGAGCCGCGCCACCTCCGCGTCGACCGTCAGCTCGACCTCGTGACCTCGCGGGGGGACAGCGGCGGGCGGCGGCGCGGCCGACGCGATCACCTCGGCCGAGCTCGCCGCCGACGGGAGGGTGGCGGCGATCGGCGCGGGCGGCGGCGGCGGCGCGCACGCGGCGAGGAGGCAGGCGGCGAGCGCGCCCCTCACTTCACGTCGAGCAGCTCGATGTCGAAGTAGAGCGTCGCCTTGCCGGGGATCTTCGGCGGGCTGCCGCGGTCGCCGTACCCGAGGTCGCTCGGGATCACGAGCTTGCGCTTGCCGCCCACCTTCATGCCCACGAGGCCCTTCTCCCAGCCCGCGATCACCTGACCCTGACCGATCGTGAGCTCGAACGGATCGCGGCCTACGCTGCTGTCGAACTGCTCTCCGTTCTTGAGCTTGCCCGTGTAGTGGACCTTGACCTTGCTGCCTTGCTTGGCCTCGGCGCCGGTGCCGACCTTCTCGTCGATGGCCTGAAACTCATCCTTGACAGGCGGCGCCTTGACGGTGGGCTTGGTGTCCGGCTCTTCGACCTTCTTGGCGCAGGCGACGAGCGACAGCGAGAGGAGCAGCGAGGCACCCAGGAGCGCGCGGGGAGACATGGGCGCAGGCATAGGCCAGACGTGCCCCACCGAGAAGCGCTCACCGCGACTTCTTCGCCGTCGCGAGGACGTCGCGGAGGGCGCGCCCGGTGTGCGAGCGCGCGACCTTCGTGATGTCCTCCGGCGTGCCGACCGCGACGATCTCGCCGCCCCTGTCGCCGCCCTCGGGGCCCACGTCGATCACCCAGTCGCTGACCGCGACGACGTCGAGGTTGTGCTCGATCACGAGCACCGTGTTGCCCTGATCACACAATTCTGACAGGGCGCGCACCAGCTCCTCGATGTCGGAGAAATGCAGGCCCGTCGTCGGCTCGTCGAGCACGTAGACGGTGCGGCCCGTCGCGCGCTTCGCGAGCTCGCGCGCGAGCTTCACGCGCTGCGCCTCCCCGCCCGACAGCGTCGTCGCGGCCTGCCCGAGCACCAGGTAACCGAGGCCGACCCGCGCGAGCGCCTCGAGCTTGTCGCGCAGCTTGGGCACCGACTGGAAGAGCTCGGCCGCGCGCTCGACGGTGAGCTCGAGCACGTCGGAGATCGACAGGCCGCGGTACATCACCTCGAGCGTCTCGCGCCCGTAGCGGCGCCCCTGGCACGCCTCGCACTTGACGAAGACGTCGGGCAAGAAATGCATCTCGACCTTGGCGACGCCGTCGCCCTGGCACGCCTCGCACCGCCCGCCCTTCACGTTGAACGAGAAGCGGCTGGCCTTGTAGCCGCGCGCGCGCGCCTCCGGCAGCCCGGCGAACAGCTCGCGCAGCAGCGTGAACATCCCGGTGTAGGTGGCCGGGTTCGAGCGCGGCGTGCGGCCTATCGGCGCCTGATCGATGCTGACAACCTTGTCGACATGCGACAGCCCCTCGACGCGATCGCAGTCGCCGATCGGCGCGCCGGCCCCGTACAGCGACGCGCGCAGGGCCGGCAGGAGCGTGTCGACGACGAGGCTGCTCTTGCCGGAGCCCGACACGCCCGTGACGCAGGTGAACAGGCCGAGCGGCACCTCGACCGTGACGTCGCGCAGGTTGTGGGCGCGCGCGCCGGACACGCGCAGCACCTTCTTGGTGGGCTTGCGGCGGCGCGGCAGCTCGAGGCGCTTCTGACCCGAGAGATAGGGTCCGGTCACGCTGCGCGGATCGCGGGCGACGTCGGCGGGCGTGCCCACGGCCACGATCTCGCCGCCGTGCACGCCGGCCTTCGGGCCCATGTCGATCAGCCAGTCGGCGGCCGCGATCGTCTCCTTGTCGTGCTCGACGACCAGCACCGAGTTGCCGATGTCGGCGAGGCGCCGCAGCGCCGTGATCAGGCGCGCGTTGTCGCGGGCGTGCAGGCCGACCGAGGGCTCGTCGAGCACGTAGAGGACGCCGACGAGCGCCGCGCCGATCTGCGTCGCGAGGCGGATGCGCTGCCCTTCGCCGCCCGAGAGCGTCGCGCCGCCGCGATCGAGCGTCAGGTAGTCGAGCCCGACCTCGAGCAAGAACCCGAGCCGCGCGATCACCGCGGCGAGCAGCGGCGCGGCCACCTTGCGCGCCTGCCCCCCGAGCTCGTCCGAGTCGCCCAGCGCGCGGAGGAAGTCGCGCAGCGCGCCGAGCGGCAGCGCGCCGAGCTCGGCGATCGAGCGATCCCCCAGGCGCACCGCGAGCGCCTCCTTGCGCAGCCGCTTGCCGCCGCAGTCGACGCAGGTCCGCACCGCCGCGAAGCGAGCCGCGTCGTCGTCCGCGTCGTCGTCGTCGAGCTCTCCGTCGTCGTCTGGCGAGTCGCCGTCGAGGCGCTGCGAGAGCCGCGCGACCAGCCCCACGTACGCGCGCTTGCCCTTCTTCGCGGGGGCGCCGTCGAGGATCGCGCCGCGCGCGGCCTCGGGCAAATCGCGCCAGGGGACGTCGGGCGGGACGCCGAGCGCCTCGACCGCGCGCCCGAGCTCGGTCGCGTACGCCACCGAGCCGCGCCGCCCCCAACCGAGCACGACGCCCTCGCGCAGCGTGAGGGCGGGGCTGCCGACGCAGCGCTCGGGATCGATCACCCGTCGCTCGCCGAGCCCACCGCAAGACGGACACGCGCCGTGCGGGCCGTTGAAGGAGAAGAGCCGCGGCTCGATGGGCGGCAACGACACGCCGCAGGCGACGCAGGCGAACCGCTCGCTCAGCACCTCGGGCTCGCGCGCGCCCTCCTCGAGGACGTACAGCACGCCGGAGCCGAGCTTGAGCGCGAGCTCGACCGAGTCGGCCACGCGGCCCGCGAGGCCATCCTTCAGCACGACGCGATCGACGACGACCTCGAGATCGTGCGCGCGTGACTTGTCGAGCACGAGCTCGTCGCCGAGGTCGATCACCTGGCCGTCGATCCGCGCGCGGACGAACCCCTCGCGGCGGAGCTTCTCGAGCTCGAGCTTCAGCTCGCCCTTCCGGTGGTGCGCGATGGGCGCCAGCACCGACAGGCGCGCCCCTGGGCCGCGCGACAGGATGCGGTCGACGATCTCTTGCACGGTCTGCGCGGCGATCCTCGCGCCGCACGACGGGCAGTGCGGCGTGCCGGCCCGCGCGAACAGCAGGCGCAGGTAGTCGGCGATCTCGGTGACGGTGCCGACGGTCGAGCGCGGGCTCTTGCCGAGCGCGCGCTGCTCGATCGCGATCGCGGGAGAGAGCCCGGTGATGAGCTCGACGTCGGGCTTGGCCAGCTGCTCGAGGAACTGCCGCGCGTACGCCGACAGCGACTCGACGTAGCGTCTCTGCCCCTCGGCGTAGATGGTGTCGAACGCGAGGCTGCTCTTGCCCGAGCCGGAGGGGCCGGTGATGACCACCAGCTTTCCGCGCGGGATCTCGCACGAGACGCCCTTCAAATTGTGTTGACGGGCGTTGCGGACGACGAGGTGCTCCACGAGGGCCCGCGACCCTAGGGCGAGCGAGCGACGAGTGGAAGCCTCATGCGACGACGCGGCGCGGCGTTGTGTGCGCTGAGCGCGTCACCTCCCGCATGTTGGGCTTGATGAAATGCGTAGAATCGGGCGGACCGCGGCCACCGGGCCGGGCATGGCGGGCGCGGCACGGCGATCACCTCGCGCGGGGAGACGCAAGCCGCTCGCGTTGACATACAGGCGAAGCGCGTATGAACTGCTGGCATGCGCCCTCTCTCTCTGCTGGTGCTCGGCCTCGGTGTCGCTGGCGTCCTCGCGGTGGGCTGTGGCGGCGGTGAAGGCTCCTCGGAGAGCGGCGCCCAGCCCGGCGGCGACGCGGCTGGCGGCGGTCAGGCGGGTCAAGCGGGGGGCGTCGGCGGCCACGCTGCTGGCGCCGCTGGCGCGCACGACGCCGGCGCCGGTGGGGGCGGCGCGGCGGGATCGTCGGCGGGCGGCAGCGGCGGCGCGGGAGCCTCGGCCGGCGCGGGGGGGACGGCCGGCAAGCCCGCCGCGGGCGCGGGAGGCAAGGGCGGCGGGGGAGCCGGGTCCGCGGGCAAGGCAGGAGGGCCTCCAGCGCTCCCGGTCTGCGACTGCTTCGTCAAGGAGGCATGGTGTGGCGCAGGCGTCGCGAAGGAGGCCGAGAAGCGAGGCTGCAGCGTGCCCCTCCTGCCCGCGCACGCCGACGACATCCTCGCGTGCCCGGGCGGCGAGTGGGGCGTGAAAGAGAGCTGCGACAAGGGCTGCGTCGAGGCCGCCGCGGGGACCGCCGACACTTGCAAGCTCGATCCGTGTGACTTCGCCGCCGTGAAGGACGCGCCGTACATCAAGTATGGCCTGCACCCCGACGCCTCGGACGCGCTCGCGGCGATCGGCCTCGACGCGGGCGACATTTCCCAGACGATCGGCAGCGCCTCGGCCTCGGCGGGCACGCACGCGAAGGACGGCGCGGCCGAGGGCAAGGACTACTCCGCGGCGACCGATCTCCGCGTGGTGGGCCTGAGCCAGGCGCAGATCAAGGACCGCCTCGAGAAGCTGGCCTCGGTCGGCTTCGTCGCGTGGTACCGCTGGCCTGGCCACGACGGCTGGCCGAGCGACGAAGCGCCACACATCCACGCCGTCTGGGTCGGCGCGAAGATGAAGCTGTCCTTGCGCGACCAGGTGCGTGACTGGGTAGCCGGGAAGAACGGTCTCGCCAGTCACACGAAATACACATTCTACACGTGGAAACAGTGTCGCATCGACGCCATCTGGCAGCGGTACCTGGAGCACAACCCCGCGCAGGGGTGATCGCGGGGCGCGCGTTCAGCTGTCATCGTCTCCGCGAGGGAGGACGTGGCGCGCGTGAAGGGTGGCAGGCGGCGCGCCAGGCGCGGGTGAACCGCCGCGACCGACGGCTCCCACGGCTCCCCCCCCCCGAGCCCCCGCGGTCCTCAGGGGCAACACTGGAGCTGCGTGTGATCCTCGCGGAGCGAGGCGAAGGGCTTGTCGCAAGGCAGATTTTGCTCGTTGTCCTTGCACACCCAGGCCGCGTCGTAGGTCACCCCAAGCACGGTGGCGCCGCAGCGGTCGTCGTCGGCCTGCGAGCGCACACAGTTGTCACCGGCGCCGGCGCCACCTTGCCCGGCCTGGCCGCCAGCGCCCGTGAGGGGCTCCGACGCGCCGACGCACGTGGTCGTGTCACCCGGCGGGAAGTAGTACACATACGTGACCTCGCGCTCCGCGGCCCCGTCCTCGCTGACCTTCACCTTCTGGGTACACTTGCGCTCGTAGCCTGCGGTCGGGCAGCTGCCGGTCGACCACTTGCTCCCGACGGCCTCGCACTCGCCCTTGACGTCGTAGTCGGCGGGGTCGGCCACGAAGTAGCACGCCTTGGCGGAGGTGCAGTGTCCGCCGGTCAGGCTGCCACCCGCGCTGCCCGCGGGCGATGAGTCGCTTCCCCCGCAGGCGGCCGCGACGAGCACACAGAAGACTCCCAGGACACTCCCTCGACGATGCATCATCGGCAGCTAGGCTTTCCGCCACAAGGGCGACGTGGCTGTGGACGAGACCCCAGGCCCGAGCCGTGCATGCAGGGGGCGCCGCGCGGCTCGTCGTGGGCGAGAGCGCCTTCTAGCACGCGCACGCCGGTCTCTGCAATGCCCAGGGAGGGGCAGGGCGCACGCCGACGAGACGACGCTGGCGACGATATCGCAGGGCGGACGCATGGTGGCCTCGCGACAATGGTGCGCCATGACGAAGCAGCAGACGAGCCGCGGAGCGGCGAGGCAGCGCCGTCATGCCCATGGTGCGGCAAGGAGCTTCGGGTCAGGAGGGTCAGGAGGACGCAAGTACCCAAGGGACGCAGGCCGTCGGCCAGCTGGTCGCGGACGTCGCGCCCGCGCTCGCCCGCATCGCGGAGGCGGCGCTGGCGCCCGCAGCGTCGCCGTCGGCGTCATCCCTGGCGGTGGACGCGAGCGGGAAGAGTGTGCCGATGCCGGAGCTCGCGAACGACATCGAGAACCTGGGCGTGGTGACGGAGGCCGCGGCAGAGGAGGGAGGCGACCTCGATGTCGGGGCCGCCCTGCACTCCAGGCTCTCTGACCGTCTGTCAGGCTCCACCTTCGGGACAGCCGTTGTGTGATCCGGCCAGTTTCGGCGACAGGTGCTTCGGTACGTGGTGGTCTGCCTATGCGCCTGAATGGGTCCTTCACGCGGCTGATCGATGCGGGGTACTCCGCGAACCTCCGCGAACATGTGTCAATAGCCTTGGGTCGGCGGTCCGGACGTAGCGTTCGATCGCGTGCACGCCCCCTTGGGCGCTTCAGTCGGTGTGGGTGTGGGTGGTCTTGTCCTTCCTGCGGGTGTGTCCGCCCAGCTCGAGCTCGTACGCGTTGTTGACGAGGCGGTCGAGGATTGCGTCGGCGACCGCGGAGGCGAGCGGGGAGAGCGCCGGCTGTCCGCCACCGACGCTCCGCCACGAGGCCTCCGGCGCGCGCGGCCTCTGCCACAGGTAGAGCGGCACGGGGATCAGCACCCGCCCGGCCACAACCGCCACCGCCATCAGCACCCGCCGCGGGCGGGTGCTGCGCCCCGTGCCCAGTCGTCGGCTCTGGGTCGGCTCACGAAGCCTGGCGTCGGCGAGGCGATCGCGCCCGCGAGCGCCGCTTCATGCGCCGCGGGTCGGGCGCGGCCCGGTGTTCACCCGAGCTGAGCGCGCTCTATTCGTACCAGATGGGCGCCGAGACGAGCGCGTCGCCGTCGGTCTGCCGCGCGACCACGAAGTAGTAGGTCGGCTGCTTCACCTGCACCGAGAAGCTCAGGGTGCAGGGGTTGTCGCCCTTGCACGCGCCCTCGCCGACCTTGCCGCCCTTGGGATCGTACACGATCACGCTCGCGAAGCCGTCCTTCGGCTGCTTGTCCTTCAGCTTGACGGTGAGCTTCGTGGCGCCGAGCCCCTCGAGCGCCGAGCCCATCCAGCACTTGTCATCGGCCAGGAGGGCGATGCTGGCCGTGTCGTCGTTGGTCGCCGCGGTGCGGTTGGCCGCGACGCCCGCCCGGATCGTGATGCGGCTGAGCGAGGGCGCCCACACGATCGTCGCCCTGGACGAGTCGCCCCAGCCTCCGTGGTGGTTGTCCTCGTTCCACGACGGCGAGACCCTCCAGCCGTTGTTGAGGATCAAGCGATACTTGTCGAGGTGGGTGGCGAAGGACGCGCCGCCGTTGAATTCGACCAGGCGCACCTTGTCCTCGGCGACCGGGTAGTACTTGTACCCGTGCATGTCGGCCGGATCTGGCGGGTGGTTGAACTGCGCGAGGCACGGCGCGCACTTCGCCACCTCCTGATAGATCTCGGGGATGTTGATCGCCATCTTGTAATATTTGTCAGGGAAGAGCACGTTGAAATGGCCCGTCCACTTGCTGTACTGCGCGCCCTCGAAGATTCCGTTCTCCCAGCCGCAGCCCGCGACGAAGGTGCCGGGATCGTTGTGTTTGTTGGCGGCGTCCTGACAGCTCTTGTACTGGGTCGGGGTCAGGTGGTTGTGGTGGTCGGAGAGCCACAGAAAGTCGAGCGGCGGGCTGCTCTTCTTCGCGTGGTCGAAGGCCTCTCCGGGCGGCCCGCTGTCGCTGCCCGCGGCGTCGGGAGACAGGTGCGTGTGCGCGTGCAGCCCTCCCCAGTAGGGCTGAAAGTCACCCACCACACAACCCTTGCGATCAGCCGTCGTCGCGCAGTCCTTGGCGCAGCTGGCCGGCGTCTCTCCCGCCTCGCACGCGCCGTCGCCGCACTTGTCGCAGCCGCCGCAGTCCTCGGGGCATCCGGCGCAGGTCTCGCCGCTCGCGCACACGCCGTCGCCGCACGGCTTGCAGGCGCCGCAGTCCTTGGCGCACGACGCGCAAGTCTCGGCCGCGCCGCACACGCCGTCGCCGCACCCCGCGCACGCGCCGCAGTCATCGGGGCAGCTCGTGCAGGCCTCGCCCGAGGCGGCCGAGCACGCTCCGTCTCCGCACGCCGAGCAGGGGCCGCAGTCCTTGGCGCACGACTCGCACGACTCGAGCCCTCCCGTGAGCTGCGCGCAGACGCCGTCGCCGCACACGGGGCACTCTCCGCAGTCTGAAGCGCAGGTGCCGCACTGCTCTCCCGACTCGTGGTCGCATCGCCCGTCGCCGCAGGACTCGAGCGCCTGTCCTCCGGCGCCGCCCGACGCGCTCCCACCGGCGCCGGAGGCGCCTCCGGCCGCCACGCCGGTGTCGACCTCGGACGAGCCGCCCGAGCAGCCGCTGGCGGGCAACAGCAACGAACCAGCGCCAGCAGAGGCCGCGAGCGTGAGGAGGAACCACGGGGGGCGTCGCCGCATGAATGGAGAGAGTAGTCGAGCGCGGCGCGCGCGCGAAGCGACACGTCGACGCTACGCCCCGCGCGGAGGGCCGAACCGTCGCTGGCTCCTCTCCCTCGCGCGCGCCGCCTCGACGGCGCGGTCACGCTTCTTGGAGGTCGTGGTCAGCGTCGCCACGAGCCGCTCGGTCGCGGCCGTCACCTCGTCGACGGCCCGCGAGAAGCTCGCGAGGTTGGCCGCCGAAGGCCGCGTGGACCCGCTGATCTTGCGGACGTACTGCAGCGCGGCGGCGCGGATCTCGTCGTCGGTCGCGGGTGGTTCGAAGTGCGAGAGGGTTCGGATGTTACGGCACATGCGCGGGCGCATGATAGACGGCGCCCCGGTCACGCGGGGAGGCCGAGCGCGGGAGACTGGCGAAGCTGGGCGAGGGAGGACGGGACGCGGGCGCCGAGGTCGACGCCGACGCTCCCTCCCCTCCCCCTCGGCCGCGAGAACCTGTACAGCTCACCCATGAATGTCCTCGTGTACGGCGCCGGCAAGGTCGGCGCCGCGCTCCACCACGCTTCGCGGGCGGCGGGCGTCCCCTCCACGCTGCGCGCCGCGCGCCGTGGCGTCCCGCCCGACCTCTCACGGTACGATTTCATCGTCGTCGCGACGCGAGACGGCCACATCGCGCGCGCGGCGGCCGAGCTCGCGGCGACCGGGACGCTGCGCCGTGACGCGGTCGTCGTCCATGTGGCGGGCGCGCAGTCGGCCGACGCGCTCGCGGCCGCTCGCCCGGCGTGCGCGGGGGTGGCGCAGCTGCACCCGATGATCGCGTTCGCCGATCCGCGCTTCGCGCCGCGGCTCGCGGGCGGGCACGCGCACGTGCAGGGAGACCCCGCGGCGGTGAAGGCGGCGCGTCGCTATGCGGCCGCGCTCGGCCTCCGTCCGCGCACCTTCCCCGGCCTGAACCCGGTGTTGTACCACGCGGCGGCGGGCCTCGTGGCGAACGGCGCCGCCGCGCTCGCCGCGGCCGGGACGGAGGTGCTGGAGCGCGCCGGGGTGCCGCGCGACAAGGCCAGACTGCTGCTGGGACCCCTGCTGCGCAGCGTCGGTGACAACGTCGAGGCGCTGGGGATGCCAGGCGCGCTGACCGGGCCCGTTCGCCGCGGCGACGCCGCCGCCGTGTCGAGGCACCTTGACTTGTTGTCAAGAGAAGGCAAACACCTCTCCTCCCTGTACGCCGCCATGGCGTCGGCGCAGCTCCCGCTCGCGCGCGCCGTCGGCGACGCGCTGCCCGAGGCGCTCGACCAGGTGGAGCAGATCGTGGCGCGGCATCGCTGACCTCGCGCCATGAGCGCCAACGCTCAGAACGCCTGCCCCACCGCGATGTTGACGGCCACTGGCAGCCCGAACACGGTCGACGGCTGCCCCTCGGTCAGTCGATCGAGGTCGCCGTCCACGCGCTGCAACCCGGGGATGGCGTAGCCCACGTCGAGCCGCACCGGACCCACCGGGGTGTCGTACCGCAGGCCGCTGCCCGTCGAGAGGTGCGGGTACGTCAGCCGGAGGGTGAAGCGCTGGCGGGTGACGTCGCTCGCGTCCAGGAACACGAGCGTGGACAGCTTGTCAGTGATCTGCACGCGCAGCTCCGTCGACCACTCCCACAGCGAGAGGCCACCGAGCGGCACGAAGCACAGCGCCTCGAGCGTCTCCTGGTTGACGGGCGGCAGCGCCGCCACCTGCGACGCCGCGCCCGGCACGCCGCCGCCGCCCTGCGCGCGCCCGACGCACTCACGCAGCGCTCGGGCGCCGCCGCCGAGGGTGAACGGCGCGACGCCGCGCGGACCGACGCCGCGCAGGGGATAGCCGCGGTTCGAGCTGGGCCCCCCCGAGAAGAACGCGCGAAAGAACAGCAGCTGGAGATCACGGTTTCGGTCCCGACCGAACAGGAACGCGCCCTCGGGATCGGTCGCCGGATCGGGGGTCGGCTTCGAGAGCGTGTCGCCGTACGATCTCGGGAACAAGAACCCCACGCTCCCGCGGAGCGCCGCGGTGATGCGAGACGACACCGGCGCGTAGAGGCGGATCTCGGGCTGCACGCGCACGTCGTCCGCGTCGCCTCGCAGCGCCCCGCCCGCCACTTGCACCTCGTTACCGAGGTACACGCCCCGCCGCGGGTTGACGCGGTTGTCCCTCAGATCGAGCGACTGTGTGAACGACAGGCTCGAGATGACGACCCGCCGCAGCCCCTCGTCGAACTGGCCAAAGTAAGAGAACGGAAACGACAGCTGAAGGTTGTAGAACCACGACACCGACACCCTGCTGTCGAAGAACGAGCGGTCGAGCCCCACCCCCTCGCGCACCTCGTAGTAGCCGACGACCGCGTCGGGCACCTCGGTCCGCGAGCGCGCCGCCAGCAGCACCGGGTACACGAAGAACTCGCTGCGGAGCGTGCCGCGCGTGCGCGCCTCGAGGAACTGTGGTTGTTGCAACTCGGCGCGTGACCGGACGCCGAAGAGCGGGCGCTCGGGCGGCAGGGCGTTGTGAAGATTGGTAGGAAATAGCACGAAGCCAGGCCGCGCCTGCATCGTCAGGCGGCGCAGCCCCCCGAGGAAGTTCTGGTTCTCGAAGCCGGCGACGAAGTGCGCGTCGGTCTGCAGCACGTCGGCGCGGAGGCCGCCGCCGATCGTGACGGTGTGCAGCGGCGCCTGCGTCACCTTGAAGGTCACGGGGACCACCTGGCTGTCCTTGGTGAGGGCGGACGAGTACTCGACCGACGAGAACACCCCCAGCTCGAGCAGCGCGAGGCGGGCGGACTCGAGCTCGGAGGTCGAGTAGGGCTGCCCCGGCCGCAGGCCCGTCGCCGCGCGCAGCTGCCCCACCGGGAGGCCGTCGGCGCCCTCGAAGTACACCGATCCGAACTCGCAGAGCTGGCCGGGCTCGACGCGGAGGAACACCTCGGCCGTGGCCTGGACGGCGTCGACGCGCACTCCGAAGCGCTTCGAGGTGGCGGGCTGCTCCGGCGCGGTCCTGGCCTTCTCGGCCGCCTCGAGGCGCTCGAAGTCGTGCAGCGGATCGAGGGCCACGGCGCCGCCGCCGTCGGGCGCGAGCTCGGCCTCGGTGAAGCCGCCCTCGACCGACGCGTGCGCGTAGCCGTGATCGGTGAGCGCCTGGGTGACGCTCTTCTTCATCTGCTGGTAGCGCTCCTCGTCGAACGGATCGCCGGGCCTGAGGAGCTCGGCCTTGGCGAGCGCGCGGCCCGCGTCGGCGTCGAGCACGGGCGGACGATCGAGGCGCACCGCAGTGATCCTGGCGACGGGCCCCTCGTCGACGATGAACTCGACGTCGACCGCGTTGCCCGGCAAGAGGTGGACGCGCCCAGCGACGACGCGCGCCCGGACGAAGCCGCGCGCCCGGTAGTAGCGCTCGAGCCTCCGCACGTCGCGGTCGACGACGAAGCGATCATAGGTCTCGTAGCTGAGGTGCGTGCCGAACATCCGCGACGACTCGCGCGTCGCGAGGTGCTCGATCGCCTTCTCCGCGTCGACCTTCTGCGCGCCGGTGATGCGGACGTGCTCGACGATGGGACGATCGGGCCGCGTGGCGCAGCCGGTCACCCCCCCGAGGGCGAGGAGCATCGCGAGGGCCGACCGCGGGAGCGACACGTGGTCCACGGTTACCACGGCGAGCCGCTTGCGATAGAACGTCATGCCCCCGCCATGAACGCCTGGCTCCTCCCGCTCACCGCGGCGCTCGCGCTCTCGGCCGCGTCGTGCGGGGGCGGCGCGACGTACGACGGCGTGCGGTACCGCGCGGACGATCTCGTCTTTCGCGCGGGGCCCGCGCCCGCGTCGTGGCGCCGCCTCGAGACGTCCCACGGGCGGCTCGCGTTCCGCGACGACGCGGCGAGGGCGACCGTGATCGTCAACGGACGATGCGGCAGGGACGGCGACGACACGCCGCTCATCGCGCTCACGAACCACCTATTTTTGCAGTTCACCGAGCGCGAGATCGAGTCGGAAGAGACCGTGCCGTTCGACGGGCGCGAGGCGCGGCGCACCGTGCTCACGGCCAAGCTCGACGGCGTCGCCCTGCGGTTCATGGCCGTCGTCATGAAGAAGGACGGCTGCGTCTACGATCTCGTGCTGATGTCCGAGCCGTCGACGTTCGCGACCGCGCGCGGCCCGTTCGAGCGGTTCGTCGCGACGTTCTCGGGCGAGGGACAGCCGTGAGCGCGTCCTCGACCCCCGCGGGCCCCGAGAGCGGCCGCGTCTCGATGCCGCCGGCGTCCCGCTTGCCCGATCGCGAGCCGCCGAGACGCACCGCCGTCGAGGAGCAGGCCGCCGCGTTCGTCGAGCACGTCGGCGCGGTGGCGCTCCTGTTCTCGGGCTCGCTGCGCGCGCTCGCCAAGCGCCCGATCGAGCTGCGCGAGATCGCCAACCAGATCGAGGCGATCGGCGTGAAGAGCGTGCCGCTCGGCTTGATCACCGGGCTCTTCGTGGGGATGGTGATGGCGCTGCAGTTCGCGCTGTCGCTGACGCAGTTCGGCGGGCTCGAGTACACGGGCCGCATCATCGGGCTGTCGTTCAGCCGCGAGCTCGCGCCCACCTTGACCTCGACGATCGTCGGGAGCCGCATCGCCGCCGGCATCGCCGCCGAGCTCGGCAGCATGGCCGTCACCGAGCAGGTCGACGCCATCCGCGCGCTGGGCGCGGATCCGATCAAGAAGCTCGTGATGCCGCGGCTCGTCGCCGCCACGATCGCGATGCCGATCCTGTGCGTGCTCAGCCTGACGGTTGGCATCCTCGGCGCGATGGCCGTGTGCGATCTGCAGTTCAGCCTGCCCGCGGGGTTCTTCTTGTCGACGGCGCTCGACGCGACGTTCCTCGCCGACTTCTGGAACGGGTACCTGAAGACGCCGATCTTCGGGATGATCATCGCGCTGGTCGGATGCCACTACGGCCTCTCCACGCGCGGCGGCACGCAGGGCGTCGGTCGCTCGACGACGCACGCGGTCGTCGTGACGTCGGTGTCGATCCTGCTCGCCGACTTCGGCCTCACCAATTTCTTCGCGTTCTTGATCCCCAAGTGAACGCGCGCGCTCTCTCGCTGTGCCTGCCGATCGCGGCGCTCGCGGTGATCGTCGCGCTGCCGCTCGACGCGGCCAGGCGGCGCGCGGCCCGCTCCGGCGAGCTCGCGGTGACCGTGGGGCGCGTCCTGCCGTCCCCCGATCTCGCGATCGCGCCGGGCGCGCGCCACCTGCGTCACCCCGCTCACGAAGAGCCGTGGGCCGCGTTCTCCGACGGACCCGCGACGCGCGACGTCGACCCGTCGGGCGGGATGCTCGCGGCGCCAGCGGCCGCGTACGTCGAGCACGCGGCGAGGAGCGGGCGGTGAGGCGGGCCGCGTCGCTGGCGGGCTACGCGCTCGGATCGCTCGTGAGGCGAGGGCGCCGCGCGCTCGCGACACGTACTACGCCACGACGCCCATCTTCT